>JAFGLQ010000106.1 GCA_016928015.1 Dehalococcoidaceae bacterium | reverse complement strand
GTATAACCCAGAAACGGCCCACCTGAAGCTGTCAGTGTAATACTATCAACAGCTTGTCCCTCGCCTTTCAGGCACTGCCATATAGCGCTGTGCTCGCTGTCAACCGGAAGAATGCTGCCCCCGCTTGAGGCAAGCTCCTGTTTGATAAGGCTGCCAGCCATTACCAGGGACTCCTTGTTGGCCAGGGCGATGGTTTTACCCGCTCTGGCAGCCAGCCAGGTTGGTTTCAGCCCAGCCAGGCCGGCGGGAGCCATAAGCACGATATCGATTTCCGGAAGGCTTACCATCTCCTCGAGGCTGATAAACTCGCCGTGTTCCGGGTACCCGGAGCCGTTTTGCACAAACAAGTACCGGGGTTTGAACTCGCGGGCCTGCTCTTCAAGCAGCACGGTGTTCCGGCCGGCTGCCAGGGCGGTTACCTCAAAACGGTCCGGAAAAGCCCGAATTATTTCAAGCGCCTGGCGTCCGATAGAACCTGTGGAGCCGATGACGGCAATGCGTCTTAAACCAGCCATATTACATAGTAGTATACCACGATGGCGGCAAAAACCACGCTGTCCATGCGGTCCAGGCAGCCACCATGGCCGGGAACCGAATTACCGGAATCCTTGGCTTTCATATTGCGCTTGAAGAGGGACTCGATCAGGTCCCCCATTTGACCGAAAACACTGACGAGCAAACCCAGGATTACCGCCTCTATCCAGCTGATGGGCAAGTGAAAAAACAACGTTACCAGGGGGGCCAAGAGCATCCCGCCGGCCAGGCCGCCGATGGCTCCTTCCCAGGTTTTTTGCGGGCTTATATTCGGGGCCAGTTTGTGCCTGCCGCAAAGACTGCCGGTAAAGAAAGCGGCTGAATCGGAGGTAAAGGTTGTGAAAAGAGCCAGAAAAACCCACCCGGCACCGTCCGGGAGCAATCTGAGCGCCACCAGGTAGCTGAGCAGCAGCCCGACGTACATGACGCCCGCCACCGTCCATGCCCAGATGGCGAAGGCCGATTCTTTTTGCTTTTTAAAGAGCAGCCATACAAGGCTGAGTACAACGCCGCCGGTTATAATTGTCACCGGCGGTGTAACCCCTGTAAAATTCGGGCTTGCCACCAGCACCATGCCCCAAATTATTCCGAAAACTGTAAGGGGTTGAATTTGCATGTTTGAGTTTTTAACCAATCTATAAAACTCAAACAAAGCCAGCCCGCCCCAGATCACCGCTCCCAGTGTCAGCCATGAAACAGGACTGTCGAACCATGTGGCGAGAATCACTATCGGGATGAGCAACAGTGAAGTGATGAGGCGCTGTTTCAAATTAGTCACCGCCAAAGCGCCGCTCCCTTTGCATGAAAGCTGAAAGCGCCATGGCCATTTCGCCAGTGTTGAAATCCGGCCACAGGACCGGGCTGAAGTACAACTCGCTGTAGGCTATTTGCCACAATAAGAAGTTACTCAACCTCAGCTCGCCCCCGGTGCGTACCAGCAGATCCACATCCGGCATGTGCGCGGTATTGAGGTAGTTGGCGAACGAATCTTCGCTGATGTCATCCGGTTTCAGGCCAAGGCTTATGATTTGTTTAACCGCCTCTGTTATTTCGGTGCGTCCTCCATAATCGAAGGCGAAGTTGACGGCTATACCGGTGTTGAAGCGCGTTTTTGCTACAGCATTTTCAATGGCTTTAGTGAGCTTGGCAGAAAGCCGGTCGGTGCGGCCGAGGTGGTTGATTCTGAATCCAAGTTTGTCGAGCTTGTGGCTTTCTTTTTCAACATATTGCTCGAGCATCCTCATAAGCTCGCTTACCTCTTCGGCAGGCCGGTTCCAATTTTCGGTAGAGAAGCTGTAGAGCGTTACGTATGAAACGCCTCGCGAATCGAGATACTTGATTATTTCCAGGGCGTTGCTTGCACCGGCGCGATGGCCTTCAATTCTGGAAAGGCGCCGCTGTTCAGCCCAGCGGCGGTTGCCGTCCATAATTATTGCGACATGTTTTGGAAAATGCTGTTCCATCGAAGGCTATTTTACACTATCGGTGATAATTAGGGTAGCATTCAGATATGGCAGGCAATGGTTAATGCAAAATGCAGCCATACAACCGGGGACTTTAAGGATAACCGGCACCGGTCAAACTAAACTTCTCTGAGTTCGGTTTCCTTGGACAAGCGTTCCTGCTCGACCATCAGGATAATGCCATCGGTGATTTTCTGCAGTTTATCCAGAGTTACGCGGCATTCATCCTGGGATATTTCCTTATCCTTTTCCAGTTGTTTAATTTTATCGGCCACATCACGGCGTACATTACGAACCGCTATTTTTGTGTCCTCTTCACGCCGTCGCACCATTTTAATGAGCTCTTCACGCCGCTCTGAGGTAAGCGGTGGAATTTTCAGCCGGACCAGGTTGCCATCGGTGGACGGGTTCAGGCCTACATTGGCTTTCATGATGGCTTTTTCGATGGCATGTACGCTGCCAGGCATCCACGGTTGAACGACCAGCATGTCCGGGCCCGATGTTGTAATACTGGCCATATGACACAGCAGTTGTGGCACTCCCATATATTCTACCTTGATATGTGAAACCAGGGTCGGGTTGGCCCGGCCGGTATGAAAGGTCGACAGCTCCTGTTTGAAAACCTCCAAAGAGGATTCCATTTTTTTCTCGGCTTCAACCAGTAATTCTGCAGTCATTATTATTCCCCCGTAATCAGAGTTCCGATTGGCTCACCGTTGATCACGCGTTCCAGGCAGTTTTCCATGTCGAGGTTGAATACGATTATGGAGACTTTATTCTCCAGGCATAGCGAGAGAGCGGTGGAATCCATTACCCCGAGCCGCTTGTTAAGGGCCTCCAGGTAGGTCAGGCGGTCGAATTTACGGGCATCAGGGTGGAGTTTAGGGTCGGCAGAATACACTCCGTCTACATGGTTTTTGCTCATGAGAAGCACGTCGGCTTCAATTTCTATAGCTCTGAGTGCGGCTGCTGTATCGGTAGTCATAAAGGGGTTGCCGGTTCCACAGGCCAAAATGACCACTCTGCCTTTTTCGAGGTGGCGAATAGCCCGGCGGCGGATGAAAGGTTCGGCAACCTGTTGTATGTTAAGGGCAGACTGGGTGCGGGTGTCAACACCGATGCGTTCCAGGGCAGCCTGCAGAACCAGAGAGTTGATCAGTGTAGCCAGCATGCCGGCATAATCGGCAGTCGCCCGGTCAACCCCGTCCTTCTCCGCCTGACAACCTCTCCAGATATTACCGCCGCCGACGACAACGGCAATCTGAACATTCATTTGAAGCGCCTGTTTTATCTGGCTGGCTACCCGGTTGACTGTAGTGGCATCAATACCATAGGCGGTTTGGCCTTTAAAAGCCTCACCGCTGAGTTTAAGGAGAACTCGCTTGTATTTGGCTTTAGGCATTATTCCTTTTGCCAGTCACCCAATTCGAAGCGGGTAAAACGGCTCACCCGGATATTCTCCCTCGTTTTAGCGATGGTTTCAATAATCAAATCGTTGATGGTGCGGGACTGATCTTTAATAAAAGGCTGCTCGAGGAGGCAGAGTATTTCCGGCCCTTCCTCGGCATCCGCCGGGATTTCTTCCTTGCTTATATAGCAGGGATTCATGGCTGTGATCTGCATGGCAATATCGTGAGCCAGGGCTTTAAATTCTTCGGTGCGGGCAACAAAATCCGTTTCGCAGTTAAGCTCAACCAGCGCCCCTACACGGCCGCCGGCATGAATGTAGGCTTCAACCAGGCCCTGGCCGGTGGCCCGGTCAGCCTTTTTAGCAGCTTTGGCATAACCCTGTTCCTTAAGGGCTTCTGTCGCTCTTTGAATATTCCAGTCACACTGGATCAAGGCATTGCGGCAATCCATGACACCGGCGCCGCACTGCTCTCTTAATTCTTTTATTATGGCAGTTTTGTCTTCCAAAACCTTCTCCTTAAAATCTAACTAGTTAGTTTCCCCGGCAACGGCCATCTCTTCGTCCTCTTCCATTTCAGGCGTCTGGTCGGCCGCGATAGTCTGGCTGAGGTTCTGTCCTTCTATTACGGCTGAAGCAATCTTGCCGGTAATGAGTTTGATGGCTCTGATGGCATCGTCATTGGCGGGAATCGGGAAGTCTATTTCATCCGGGTTGCAGTTAGTATCTACAATGGCGATTACCGGAATGCCCATCTTCCTGGATTCAGAAATAGCAATCCTCTCCTTGGCCGGGTCTACAATGAAAATGGCGTCAGGCAGATCGGTCATTTCCTTGAAACCGCCCATGTTTTTATTCAACCGTTCTATCTCTTCCATCTTCTTGCGGGCTTCTTTTTTGGGCAGCCTGGCAAATTCGCCGCGTTCCTGCTGATCTTCGAGGCGGACCAGGTAGTCCATTCGGGACTGTATAGTGGAAAAGTTGGTAAGAATACCGCCGATCCAGCGCTGGTTGATGAAATACATCTCGCAGCGGGTGGCTTCCTCCTGGATAATGGCCTGAGCCTGTTTCTTGGTGCCGACAAAGAGAATTTTACCTCCCTCAGCTACCAGCTGTTTAACATGCTGGCAGGCTTTGTCGAGCAGGTCGGCTGTCTTTTCAAGGTCAACAATATGAATCTTGTTGCGCTTGGTAAAGATATAGCGTTTCATTTTGGGGTGCCAGCGGCTTGTCTGGTGGCCGAAGTGCGCCCCGGCTTCCAATAGTTCCTTAATGGTGGCTGTATCCGGCAATCACGTCCTCCCTTAGTGCAGCATAATTTTAGCTTGCTGTTATCAGTCTATCAGTATAGCATAAGACTGTTTGAGCAACAAACAGACTGGCATAGCGGTGTTATACCGGCTGCTGGCCGCTGAGCTTGTGTTTGTGAGTCCATTCAAGTATTGAGCCGACTATTTCATCCGGGCTGTCGCTTAACCTGAGCAGGCTCAGGTCCTTCTCCGAAATAAATCCCTGGGACAGCACCGATTCCTTGAGCCAGTTTATGAAACCGTTCCAGTATGAGCTGTCAAATAGAATCACCGGGAATGGCTTGATGGTAAGTGTCTGCATGAGGGTGAGGATTTCCGTCAGTTCATCCAGCGTGCCGAGCCCTCCTGGGGTTATTATGAAGGCAGTGGCATATTTTACCAGCATCACTTTGCGTACAAAAAAATGTTTAAAAGTAAGGGTGATATTGGTATACGGGTTGGGCGACTGTTCCTCCGGCAGGCGGATGTTCAAACCGATGGATTTGGCTCCGGACCTCATTGCTCCCCGGTTGGCAGCTTCCATCAGCCCCGGGCCACCACCGGTTACAACTGAAAAACCTGCCTGGCCTAACTTGAAACCTATTTCATCAACTTTCTGGTAGACCGGATTGTCGGGCGGCGTGCGGGCGGAGCCATAAACCGTTACCGCGGGTTCGATACCGGACAGAGAATCGAAACCCTCGACGAATTCACCCATTATACGGAAAAGACGCCAGGATTCTTCCTTGGCAAGTGCGTTGATTTCATAGCCGTTATTCGGCTGGTTGTTTTCCGGCATAAGCGTAAACCTCCGCTTTACAAGCTTTTAACCCAGTCTACGGCGTTGGCAAATATTTTATATCCATCGCCGGGGCTGGCAGCTTCACCGCGTGGCCACCTTGGGTGATGATGGGGCTTGAAATGGCGTTCCGGGTGCGGCATCAAAGCAAAAATGCGGCCGGTAGCGTCGCTTATTCCGGCGATATCGCCAAGCGACCCGGAAGGATTGCCGGGATATCCCGCCGGACGGTGACCGTCAGCATCGCAATAATACAGGGCGATATTGAGGTGGTCGAGGGTCGCTGAGCCAGCGACCAGTTTGCCTTCCCCGTTGGCTACCGGCAGGTAGAGCCGTTCGATTCCCCGGGTAAAAACGCAGTTGGACTTCGGGTTTGCCTGGAGGTGTATCCACCGGCATTCGAAGCGTCCGGAATCGTTGCCGGTCAGGGTTACGGTCTGTCCGCCGCCCGGCAGAATCCCGGCCTTTACCATAACCTGGAAGCCGTTGCAGATACCCATTATCAGGCCTCCCCTGGAAACGAAGTTGTCCATATCCTCGCCCAGCTTGAGGCGGATTTCATTGCCCATTATTTTGCCGGCACCCAGGTCATCTCCGTAGGTGAAACCGCCGGGGAAGACCAGCACCTGGAACTGGCTGACGGTAAGTCTTTTATCAATCAGGTCGTTGATATGAGCCAGCCGGGTTGAGGCTCCGGCCTGGCTGAAAGCATAATCGGTTTCGAAATCACAATTGGTGCCGGGGGCGCGTATGATTAAGACTCTGGGTATTGCCATATTTACCACCTGAGCGGCTTCTGCCAGGCCTCCTTCAAGCTGTCGATGCTCTCGTTAACCAGCTCCTTGCCATCCAGGCCGGTTATAAGCAGGCGCGGATTATCTTCCACCCGGCCGATACATGCGTAATCAATGCCGGACATGAGCTTTTCGAATTCCACCGTATTCCGGGGTTCAACTTCGCATAAAAAGCGGCTGTTCGACTGGGAAAACAGGAGCACGTCTTCCCGTTTGATGTTTTCCTCCCGGGGAACCTTAACAAGTTCAATGCTGGCTCCCAGTCCGCCAGCAAAAGCCATTTCAGCCAGGGCTGCCCCCAGACCGCCGTCGCTTAAGTCATGACAGCTGGCCACCATGCCCTTTTCGGTAGCGGTACTCAGCCGCTGCATGATTTCGAGAGAATCGAGCGCAAGCACACGCGGAACCCTGCCTCCGCTCAAGCCCATAACCTTGAAATACTCTGAGCCTCCCATTTCATCTGCCGTGTTGCCAACCAGGTAAACAAGGTTGAGGCTGGATTTGAAATCGGAAGAAATTACCCTGGAGGCATCATCCATAACGGCAATGGCCGAAATCAGCAGGGTATGCGGGATTGAAATAATCCTGCCTTCATGCTCATATTCGTTGTTCAGGCTGTCCTTGCCGGAAATAAACGGAGTCTCGTAAACGGTCGCCAGGTCATAGCATGCCTGGCAGGCGCGCACCAGTGCGCCAAGGCTGTCCGGCCTTTTAGCGCTGCCCCAGCTGAAGTTATCCAGCAGTGCAACCCGTTTCAGGTTCCCGCCGACAGCGATAATCTGGCGAAGGGATTCTTCGATGGCGGAAGCGGCCATCCAGTAGGGGTCAATGTCTCCGTAGGATGGGTTAATCCCGTTGGAAATGATTACACCTTTGGGCGAACCGGGAACCGGCTTGATGACCGCCCCGTCCTGCGGGCCATCGTTATTTTTACCGCCCAGGGGTTTTAATACGCTGCCTCCCTGAACTTCATGATCATACTGTCGTATCAGCCATTCCCTGGAACAGGTATTCCAGCTTGAAAGAACCTGCTTCAACGCGCTTCCCATTTCGGCTGGCGGTTCGAAGGACGGGTCGGGCTGTTCAACAGGGGTGAAAGTGGCCTTGAGGTC
>JAFGLQ010000015.1 GCA_016928015.1 Dehalococcoidaceae bacterium | reverse complement strand
GTTTGGCGCCATGATAGCCACATCTACGGTAGTAATGTTTGGGCTTATGTATTTAAATACCTACCAAATTGATCATGTTGTGTTTAGCCAAACCCGTTTATATATGGCTCTTATTATGGGCGCAGCAATGGGTATAATAATGTTGACATTCATGCGAAAAATGTATACCAACATTCGCTTGAATATGGGTATATATGCTGGATGTGTTCTGTTATTGGTGCTTTCTGTTTGGTTGGTTAGAAGTCAGGCTACTGTTGATGATATTTCATGGATGAAAGCCATGATCCCGCACCATTCAATCGCAATACTAACCAGTGAACGCGCCAATATTGAAGACCCTCGGGTTAATGATCTTGCTCAAAGGATTATTGAAGCACAACGCAGTGAAATTGAAGAAATGCAAGCTTTACTTGATGATCTTAAATCGAGCGAATAGCGCACAATAAACTGATATGTTCCATTGAATGATATTACCTACGGAAGATTGAAGTAAAGAAGCATTATTATTTGTTTGTACCTTATTCTTTTTGTGGTCTTATCACGAGCAGAGGTAACCCGGATTCCTTAAGCAGATATTCTGCCACACTGCCAAAGAAAACGCGACCCAGGCCACTGTGACCATGAGTAGCAATGCATATAAGGCCGATATCGTTGTTCGCAGCATAATCCAGGATAGCTTCACCAACCGGTGACGGCCGCAATAACACGCTTTTGGTTTTAACCCCTTTTCTAATAAGCGATTTCTCTATTGTATTGAAGTACTCTCTGGTTTCTTGCTCCTGTTTTCGAATAGAATCCTCAATTACTTCCTTTATTCGAACGGGTGCATCAGCTGCGTCCTTTGAAGCACTATCGGGTATTTTTATAACCTGCAGTAGCACCAAGAGGCTATCGAACTGTATAGCTTCTTCGATGGCATAAGGCAATATCTGTTCAGCCAGGCTGGAGCCGTCCAGGCAGACTAATATTTTCTCAAACATTTTCCTCTCCTTTTATGCCAACCTCTTATTGGAAGTTTTACCGCATGGGTCTGATTAGAAGAACAGGCAATGCTGATTGTTTCAGGACATATTCAGCCACAGAACCGAATACGACCCGCTCCAAACCACTGCGACCATGAGTAGACATTGCAATCAGCTTAATGTCAGTGTCTCCGGCGTAGCCGACTATGGCTTCGCCCGCGTTTCCCTGCAACACCACAGTTTCAACTGCCTGTTTGTTCAGTTTCTGCGCTATTCCTTCGAGGTAGTTTTTGGCCTTTGCCTGTTCTTGTTGAATAAGTTCAAGTTCGACCGAAAAGTAATCTTTGGAAGGAATACCTGTTGGGAAAATATAACCTGAACCTGAAGGCCATTCAGGTGGAGGGATTGTTATTTCATTAACTATCACCTGAAGTAAAATAAGTTGGCTTTTAAACTTTTCAGCCTGAGCAGTTGCATAAGTTAGTATTTGTTCGGCGTTATTGGAACCGTCCAAACACACCAGTATCCTTTCAAACATTTATACCCCCAGTTTGCCGCAATGACAATACTCGCAAGCTCCCGATGCTATAATCTGATTATTCAGTTTATGGTTAATGCAAGATCGGTCAGATAACCAAATCCATGTTCTAGCAATACTAGATATGTTCAATAATGCCGAGAATGCCCACTACGATCAAGTATATAGCCACGATGTAATTGAGTATTTTCGGCCAGACGAGGACGATTATACCGGCAATGAGAGCCAAGATACTTGCTACTAGTCCTAAATTCATTATTCTCCTCCAATTAATTATTGATGTTTATCCAGAAGGGTTCTAACACCCCGATGATTAAGGTAAAAAATTACATATAAACCTTCCCTTCCAATAATCAGCCTCCCGTTTCTCTTGAACTAAATTCACCTATCGCTTAATCCAGCTATTATCTTTCTTTTTATAAACCTTTTTCACGGCTGCCCATGCCACTTTATGAGCCGTTTCTTCTCTTGAGGCATTCCCCTTTCTATCTTCAGGCTCACGGTATTCATCCCAGGCACTGTTAAATGCCTCCTTATAGATTTCTTGAGCATGCTGCGGTAGATTGTTTTTTACGCCGTCTGGTAGTTCGGCGGTTTTATCATAAGGCATTATTCAGGTTCCTCCTTTAATGAATTATCTTCTGAATAGGCGAGAAAGCAGGCTTATGATAAGAAGTACGAGGAATATCCAGAAAATAATAACCGCTATATCGGCTGCCGCTGAAGCTATGACACCAAAACCGAACAGGGCAGCTATAAAAGCAATGAGCAAGAATATTAGAGCAAGCCAAAGCATATCAACCCCCTTATATTGCAGGAGAGCATTAGGACTGCCAGCTACGGATTATGCCTTCTATCTCTTCTCTGGTGTGGCCGTATTTTTCCTGGATTTTACCTATAAGCTTTTCGTAATTCCCGTTTATGGTTTCAAGTTCGTCGTCCGTAATCTCGCCCCACTTCTCTTTAATATCACCTTTTACCTGTTTCCATTTACCTTCAATTTGATCTTTATTCATTGCTATCCTCCTACCATGCGTAATCAATTCTACTGTTTCGATAGTGCAATAATCATAAAATCATGGTTGAAAAAGTTACAAAACTATGACATTTGGAGATGTCTGCTTAAGTACCCAGTTCCTGCATTAATTCCAGCTTCTTAAGTATGTCCGACCGGCTTATGATTCCGGCACATTCACCTTCACGCTCAACCAGCAACTGATTAACATCCCGGCTATTGATTAAATTGAAAGCGGTGTACAAGCTGTCCCCTGGTTTGACGGTGTGCAGCGGTTGAGAGGTATAGATATCTCTTACCGGGGTATCCTTCCATTTGTCCCGTGAAAGGCCCTTTACGTCTGATACTGTTACAATTCCAAGGAGTTTTTTGTCCTCGCATACGGGTAATGCCCGCCCGTATTGTTCACGAAACACTCCATCTATCAGTTGTTCGACCGTAGTGTCGGGAGATACGAAGTTAACTTCCCTGGTTATTACTTGTTCAACCTTAATTTTACTTAGTCGTTCTTTAAGATTAACCTGAAAACGGCTGGACTCAGCGGCATTACTTAAAAAGAACCCTATAAACGCGATCCATATTCCACCCAGAATATTACCAGCAAATAACTGGAAAAAACCAAAGATAATTAACGCCCATCCAAATAATCTGCCGATGTTGGCGGCTATGTTGGTTGCACGCCTTATACTGCCCGTAATGCCCCACAGGATTGATCGTAATACCCGGCCTCCATCGAGCGGGAAGCCGGGTAACATATTGAAAATAGCCACAATCAGGTTGACCAGAGACAGATATGCGACCATGGCATATACCGGACTTTGCTGATCAGGGACAAGATAGGATATTCCCCGGAATACACCAGCTAGAATAAGGCTGGTTGCGGGCCCCGCTATTGCCATGGAAAACTCAACCCGAGGTTTTTCCGGTTCGCTATCCAGATTGCTTACCCCGCCTAATAAAAACAGGGTTATGCTCGATACCGACATGCCTCTTGCGCGGGCTATCAATGAATGGGCCAGTTCGTGTATCAATACCGAAATAAAAAGGAGCAGAGCTGCGAGTACGCTGGTCCACCAGTAGACTCCAGTAGTCCAATCCGGATAAAGCTGGGGAAAATAACCTTCGGCAAGCGACCATGTTATCAAGGCAAAGATAAATAACCATGAATAATGAACGCCAATTTCTATTCCGCCGACTTTAAATAGACGGATTGAGCTTTTCACGGCTTGACCTCCTGCGAGTGGTTTTCAAAAATTTTGTTTCTTATTAAAACTGTTTGTTGGGATAATATAATGCGTTATTAGTATTGCACTATATACTGCGTAATTGAGTACTGTTTATTTAATTAGCTCAATCCCAGCATATAACCGTATCTGGAATAAACTTCTTTGATCAACTCTCCGGCCTTTGGATTGGCCCAGTCATGCATCCATTCGGAAACCAGGGCTTCGAGCGTTACAGGAACGATTCCGACCTGCAGCATTCTTTTTATCCCATATTTATATGCATCGGGAGTCGAGTCTCCAGTGGCATCCATGAGGCCATATACTTCCAGGCCCATGTTGACTGCATGGATTGCCGAGAAGGTAAAACACATACTCGTCCACAGCCCGGAGATAACCAGTTTTTTACGTCCGGTTTTTTCAATTGCTTCCCAGTTTCTTTCATCTTCGAATGCATCGAAACTGGGTATTTTACGGGCTATTATATGCTGCCTGGGGAACAAATCGGTGATTTCAGCAATGAAATCACCGATTAAATCAGGGATTTATCGTGGATAGTATTACCGGTATATCCATTATACTGGCTGCTTTAGCAGCGCAGTATGCGGCATTTCGAATTATAGTTTTATCTCCCGAACCTACCCCCTTAAACATGGATGGCTGGTAATCGATAAGCGCCAGCACGCTGTTTTTTGGGGTTAATAGTGTCATTTTGTTTTCCGTTGAATTGTTCATTCGTCTCCTCCTGAAATATTAATATCTAAAAGTGTTTTCGATAGCCGGCCTTTGATTTGGCTTGGCGCTATTCCGGGCGCGGCTCAAGTGTGACCTGGATATCCATTTCTTCCCCATTGCGTATAATAGACAAAGCTACTGTCTCGCCGACTTCTCCCGAACGGGCAAGGATTGTTATAAGATCGTCGGAATTGGCGATTGGTTTGCCATCAAAGGCGGTTATAACATCACCGCCAATCAATACAGTTTGCCCGTTTATGGTCACTTCAGAATCACTGGCCTGCAATCCGGCTTTGTCGGCCGGGCCACCGTCAACTAATTCCTGAATCAGGGCTCCCCTCCGGTCGCTGGATAGGCCCATAGCTTCGGCTAAAGGGGGTGTTAAATTGGTTACGGATATTCCAAGGTACGGGTGCTGATATTCGCCGCTCTCGATCAAGGCCGGAACAACCTTTTCTACTATTGCCGATGGAATGGCAAAACCCACTCCGGATGATGATCCGGATTCTGAAACAATGAGTGAAGTGACACCTATAACCTCTCCAAGGTCGTTAAGCAATACTCCGCCCGAATTACCCGGATTAATAGCAGCATCCGTCTGGATAATATCCGGAACGCTGTAGGATGGCCCTGAACCACCTTCACCTAGCGGAAGCACACGGCCAAGACTGCTGATATATCCTACCGTCAGAGTACTGCGAAACCCATATGGATTTCCGATAGCGATAACCATTTCACCAACCTTGACCTGGGTCGAATCCGCTAATTTAACCGGTGGGAAATTGGTCATGTCAATATCCGTTTCAAGTACGGCCAAATCGCTGTCCGGATCCTGACCAATGACCGAAGCACGGGTAATCGTACCATCATGGAAGCTGACGTTGATAGAATTGGCTCCATCTATTACATGGTTATTGGTTACGATATGCCCGGCATTATCCCAGATGAAACCGGAGCCGGAACCACTTGCCCCTGGAAACGCAACCTCTATAAACACGATAGATGAGACGGTGCTTTGATATACCGAATCAAGAGTCGATTCAATCTTTCTGATAATTGAATTCCCGTCAATAGCGCCATTTGTTGTAGTTGTCAGTGTCGTCTGATTTTGATTTTGGCCTTGACAAGCGCCAATAAAAAGTAAAAGTATAACGGTAAGAAATGAGATGATTGTCTTTCTATGCACCTGAACCTCCCGAATAGGCTAATCTAAAACGTATGCCGGCTTTACATATTCGGGAGCAGTGATGACTGGTGTGATTTTCCAGCATTTACTTAACCCCCTTGTCGATATTTGCTGATCCCGCTTTTGGTTATGCCGTATTTTTCCTGGATCCTACCTTTATATCCTTCATACCTGTCTCGTAACAGCGTGGCGGGAGATCATGCAGAGATTCGCTCCACTGCCTTCTATCTTTCAAGGTTTATTTTAAGAGGCAGATGGTGGAATTGTTATAAAATTAGATCAGTATAAATAACAAAACAATAACATTCTGATAAGTCAAAATTTAACGATTTTAAAAGACCTGACCGGCAGGTGTTGATGAAAGAAAGGCAGGAAAATAAGTATTATTAAAAGACTGAGTTTAGTTAAGGATAGGTACCGGTTACCGAATTACTTTTTAAGATACGAATCGATAATCATGAAAACAATGCCAATAACAATTACAATAAAACCATACCACTGCGGATTCACCATGTAGACCATTAAAAAACCGGCTATTATTGTCAGGAAGCCGAGGATGCGAATAAAATAACGGGAGATTACATTCAAGATGTCACGTACCACAACGCACCTCCATAACCTAACCTGGCTGGATTATAAGACAGGGTTGCAGAGGTGTCAATACCTTTACTATTTATTCCACTATAAAAGTACCGGTCATCTGAACAGGGTGTGGGTCGCACCGGAAAAAATATGAACCTGGCTCAGTCGGGGCATCAAAGGTATAAGTGATCGTTGCCGGCCCGTTAATTATCTGGCCGATAAAAATGGACTGCTGGGCTGAAGAATCCTCATATAAAGCAAAATTATGCTCCACTCCTGCATCCCTGTTATCGAAATTTATGGTAACACTGGCGCCGGCAGTTACGGTTATCGTTTGTAAATTAAAGGCGATATTTGAAGCTGTCAGGTCTACGCTCGTTCCCCCGTTGCCGGGACCATTTGATGGTGAACATGCCGGCCCGATCACCGATATGGCAAATATAAAAACAACAAGAAAGAATAATTGTCTCATAGATATAACCCCTTAAACGTAATGTATTCGAATACTCCCTTTTTTAACTGAATTAGCCTGCATTATCACTGCCGCTATTTTCGATCCGGGGTTTATTGCAACTGCCGGATAATTTCCTCCGACCCCATCCATGCCAGCGCCTGGATGTTTTCGGTGGGGTTGAAACCGGAACTGGTTACATGCACCGAACCGCCGAAAATAAACAGGTTCGGCACCTCATGACAGCGGCCGTATTTATCGACGACCGATGTATGCGGGTCACTACCCATGCGGGTACCTCCCTGGGCATGTGTGGAAGCCCTGGCAGCGCCCGGAGCCGGTTTCCATATATTCGTTGCCCCCATTTCCTGCATGAGTTCTTCAGCTTTGTCCTGCATGAACGCATACATCAGCCTCTCGTTTTCATAAATATCGAAGGTAATGCGTATAACCGGCAAGCCAAGGTCGTCTTTCGCTTCAGGATCCAGGTCCAGAAAATTGGCTTCATACGGTAAAACCTCGGCGCTGCCCGCCGAACTTAATCCTCCGATATGGTTGAAGTTGTTTCGCAGGAATTCCTTGTACTGGCTTCCCCAGGTGGGTGTGCCGGGGGGAAGTATGCCGGAGCCGGCGATAGGCAACAACTGGTTGCGGGCGCAGATATAGGTGCCGCGGATAAATCCCAGGCCGGAATGGTCGAAATTATCGGCATTGAAGTCATCGACGTTGATCCCCTGCCCCTGGGGGCCGCAGAAGAGGTTCAGCTTCCGGGGAAATATTCCATTAACACCCCAGTGACCATGCCCAAAGTAGTATTTGCCAACCATGCCGTTGTTGTTGGCCAGACCGTTTGGAAAAAGTTGGGACTGAGACAGCAGCAGCAAGCGCACATTTTCATAAGTATATGATGCCAGGATGAAAACATCTGCTTCCTGCTCCTGCGTAATACCATCCGAATCAATATAGGTCACGCTGGAAACATCGCCTGCTGAATTGATATTCAAATTGACCACCCGGCTTAACGGACGCAAATCAAAGTTGCCGGTTGCGATGGCTTTGGGTATCGTTGAAACGTGAGTGCTTGATTTGGCATCAATATGGCAGCCGAAGCTGCAGCACCAGCCACAATAGGTGCAGCCGGGGCGGCCGTCATAACTCTGGGAAAGAATGCTGGCTCCGCCCGGAAACGGATGGTAGCCTTTATTGATTGCGGCGTTTTCGAACAAACCCCCCAGGCAAAAATCGGGCAGCGGCGGCAGGGGATATTCTCTTTCGCGGGGGCCTTCGAATGGATTACCGCCTTCAATAATCTGCCCCTTTAAATTGCCGGCTTTTCCCGATACGCCAGTGGCATATTCAACCTTGTCATAATAAGGCTCCAGTTCTTCATAAGTAACCGGCCAGTCTTGTATATTGGTACCTTCTGGCAGAGCACCCTCTCCGTAACGCGCAATAGTATTCGAGCGGACCTTGAAATCATCCGGATGCAGCCGCCAGGATTGAGCGCACCAGTGAATCGTAGTCCCGCCGACAGCGTTCATCATGGGATGAATCGAACCAGCCCTTACCGTATCCGTATCTGCATTGGGACGCCATGTAGGAATTTCCCGGTTGGCTTTGATATCTCCCATACTGTTTCGTCCAGCGCGGGAAGACAACTCGTTCATAGGAAAATTCTCTTTTGTCAGGAACGAACCGGCTTCGAGCCCTACCACATCCAGCCCTGCTTCAGCCAGCACATGGGCTGCAATGCCGCCGGTACCTCCTACCCCGATGATGCACACATCTGCTTTTGGAAAAGCCATATTAACCTCCTAAGTAGGATGCTGTTGATAATACTCTTTGACTCCCATATATTCTTTACTGAAATCAACATCGCATGCTTGTTCGGCGATGCTGCGGCTGAATACTATTCCGGGATGGCCCAGAAGTTTCCATCCGGCTTTTTCCCAGTTGCCACCAAAAATAGGATCACCGAACATACCCTGCCGGGTATGAGTGCGCAGAGTGGCGAAAAAGCCGCCGGGGTTGGACAGATACTGACTTGCCTGCTGGGTATTTTGATTCATGTTGGTTAAAATATCGTCCTGCTCGGATTCGCTGAGTTCGACGAAGCCGGCGCCGTATTTTGCTTCAGCATAATTGTCGATCCCTTTTATTCCGGCAAAATAATCCATTTGGAGATGCTTGTCAAAACCATACAGGGCCTGGTCTATAAACACCACAACGCCTGCTTCCTTTGCTCCGGGATCTTCGGGGGTTCCCGGTATTATCCGGCCGGCTATCGCATTGACGGTAGCAGCCTGGTGAGGGCTGAAAAACTGCAATGCATCGTGAATGGATGGCGCCAGTGATTCCGGAGGCTGGGTAACGGTGGTCGTAATGGTTCCCCCGGTGCAGGCAGATAGAACAGCGACTCCGCCAACGGTTGCGCCTGCTTTAATAAAATCCCGCCGGGTAATCAGTCTACCGTTTTCTTTTCTCATAATCTAACCTCTAATTTGCATTGAATTCCGGATAATTTTGATCCTGAACCTCTATCAAATACTGCTATCTTGAGAGTACGCTTAACCTTAATAGATGCGACATGCCAAAGTCATAAAATTAGGTTAAAAAACATGTCAAAGCTATAACATTTTTACTAAAAGAGAGGCTTTTTTCCGATATGGCAAGTACATGCAGTTTGCTTAACGGGATATTTAATATGGGCCGAGGATTGCCGCCATGCTTAGCAGCAGGAGACCGAGGTAAACAATGGTGAAGATGTAAAACCAGCGTGTCACGGTATTTCCACCGCGCAGCATTAAAAGCAAAGATCCGGCAAGGAAGGCTCCGCCCAACAGAGCCGCCACTGCCGCGTATATAGCTCGGTTGGGTGGTACACCCGCGTACTTCCAGATTGAGGTGGCCAGCGGCAGGAAGGACAACATCACTGTAAGCGCTGTCCAGCCGACAATGAATCTGCGGGTGATCTGTTCACCGCGCTCCACCGGCAACACCGGCACGCCGGCACTGGCATACTCATCTCGGCGCAGCAGCGCCAGTGCCCAGAAATGGGGGGGTGTCCATGCCAGCACTATGCCTGCCAGAACCCATGCCATGGGTTCTGGCCCGCCGACAGCGGCCGTCCAGCCTACCAGGGGTGGCAATGCGCCTGCTACTCCTCCGATTACGATATTGTGCACCGTGCGTCTTTTGAGCCACCAGGTATATACCACGACATAATACAACAAGCCGATAAGGCTGAGCAGTGCCGCCAGTGCGTTGGTCCCGTACCATAGAACGACAAGGGACAGCAGCGCCAGCGATATGCCGAAGAGCAGTGCCCGCGGCGGGGCTAATCGGCCGGCAGGTATGGCGCGGCGGCATGTGCGAGCCATGCGCTCGTCGATATCCCGGTCAAGGTAACAGTTGATGGCTCCGGCGCCTCCGGCTGAGAGGTAACCCCCCAGCGCAGTCCAAGCCACCACGCTCCAGTTCAGCTCTCGCCCGGCTGCCAGCCACATCGCGACAATGGTGGTCAACAGAAGCAGAATTACCACGCGTGGTTTGGTCAACCCGGCATAATCGCGCCAGGTGGAAAGGTTTGCAATTGATGGTGCAATTCGATCCATAGAGCCTTTTATAAACCGCTTGGAGCCCGGCAGTTAATCTGCAAAATCCGGGATGAAAGGTGGGAGGTTGTCTCCTGAATAACCCCGTATCGACACACGCCCGTGGCTGCCGGTATGCAGTGTATACAGGTATGCTCCCATGTTGCGGGCATCGGTTTCACTTACCCCCATCTGCGGCATGGCTGTACCCGGCTCTACTGCCTGAGGATCCATCAGCCAGTCAACGAGGTTGTCAGGAGTATTGACCAGAGCCCCGGCTATATAGGAACGGGAGCCCCAGAAATGCAGGGGCGGGCCGACGATGCCGTTAGCCTGACTTATGCCGGGGATAGTATGGCATGAACTGCAACCATAATCATCAAGGGCTTGAATTCCCTGTTTTGCCTCTTCCCCGATGTGAACGCAGCCGCAGGCGGGTGCAGCCATCATCACAGCCATGGCAATCACCAGCAGGTAGTAACCGGCTGTTACTATGTTCCTTTTCATCCTTTCTTTTCATCCATGATTTTTCTCCTGTGGCGGGTACTCATTATCAGTGTACAGGGCCGGAGTGTGCCGGCGAACAGGGATCGATAACAAACACGGGGATTGTTCCCAGGATGATTGCCAGCAGGAAAAGGCCGCTGAAAAGCAGCCCTGCAAACACCATAAAGCCAGTCCGGCTGCCCTCCATTTGTCCCAGTATGCTTTCGCGCTCAACCTTATCCAGCGCGCGCCACAGCAGCCATGATATCCAGCCGGCGCCTATGGTGACGCAGGCAAGCATGGCCGATCCGCCGATCATCAAACCACGTCCGCCTGCCATGCACGTCCATGGCACCAGTATATATGTAGCCACGAGATGGATGAACCATGCCGTTCCCGGCGCCAGCATTCCAAACCAGAGCCTCCCGCTTACTGGTTCTGCCCCCGGCCTTTTTGCGTCTGCCATCAGCCCCCCTTAATTCCAAATATGTAGTGTGACAGGTAAAGCGTGAAATAAAGCGGGAGCCAGACAACAACGACGAAATGCCAGTACATCCCATTGGTTTGTATTCCTACCGAACGTTGTTTGCTGAAGTAGCCACGCGCAGCGGCAACCAGCACCACTATGGTTTTAAGCACCAGCGCAATGACGTGCGAAAGGTGAAAGCCCATGATGAAAAAAACTACCGAGCCATAAGCGTTTGTGCTCCAGCTGTATCCTGCATGGGAATATTCATAAAATTTGAGGCCTAAAAAGGCCACAATTATTATCAGCCCGGTTATCAGCCCGATACGCAGAGAGCGCAGGTCTCCATTGCGGCCGCGGTGGTCAGCCCAGTAAGCCGGGATACTGCTTGCCAGGAGTAAGGCTGTACCGATGGTGGGCAGCAGCAATTCAGGACGCTGGATGCCGCCGATAGGCCACTCGGGGGAAGTCATGCGCAGGACAAAGAAAGAGGTGATGAGCGCTGTAAACAGAGTAGCCTCGATAACGATAAGGCCCACCCACCCCAGCCACATCGGCGCGCGGCGGTTATTCAGGTTAAGCGGCAGGTCTTGAGCCTGCAGGATGCCCCCCTTCTGTTTCATGACTACAGCCCCCTCCGGCGCTGCTTACCCGGCCAGTTCCAGCCGACCAGCGCGATAAAACTCAAAACTGCTCCGATGGGCACGAATATCAGGTCAATCAGCGAACCCATGAATACCGTGGCTACACTCAAAGCCAGGACTAAAGGCCAGATCGAAGGTCGTGCTACAGCCAGACGCTGCTCCGGGATGCCGTCCAGCGCCGTGGTGCCCAGCGTTTCGCGATAGTCTGTGCCCGTCTGGTAACCGAGCGGCCCTTCCTCCCCGCGCTTTTTATCATCCCATAATGGGTTGGCGCTGTGAACCATCGGAATATACAGGAAGTTGTATGCAGGCGGTGGCGAGGTAGTCGACCACTCCAGGGTCGGGGCGTTCCAGGGGTTGTCACCCGCCGGAGGCCCGTGGCGAAGGCTGGCGATTACGTTCCAAAGCGTTATGGCCAGACCTGCAGCGAAAATAAGCGCTCCAACAAGCATGATTTGCATGGGCAAGTCAAACCCCTGGTCAGCCAGATACGTATGTACCCGGCGCGGCATGCCCATCAAACCGGTATAGTGCAAGGTAAAGAAAGCAATATTGAAACCGGTGAATGCCAGCCAGAAGCTCCATTTTCCAAGTCTTTCGCTCATCATGCGTCCGGTAACTTTCGGGAACCAGTAATACAGCCCGCCGATGATCGGAAAAACCGCCCCGCCGACCAGTACATAGTGAAAATGCGCCGTCACAAAATGAGTATCATGCACCTGCCAGTTCCAGGGAATGGCCGCCAGCATCGGTCCGGTTAACCCGCCGATTGTAAACAGTACGATGGATCCGGTAACCCACAGCATTGGCGTGCGCCACTCGACTCTCTTGCTGTCCCAGATCGTACCTATCCAGGCAAATACCTGCGCACCGCTGGGCAGGGCAATGGCCATGCTCGCCGCAGCAAAAAGGCTCATGCCCAGAATTGAAGCTTCGGATGAGAACATATGGTGCACCCACAAGCCGAAGCTGATCACGCCGATCATTACCATCGAAATGGCGACAATCAGGTAACCGACTATTGGCCGGCGGGAAAAAGTGGGGATAATGGTCGAGACCATGCCGAACGCAGGCACGGCGATAATATAGACTTCAGGATGGCCGAACCACCAGAACAGGTGCTGCCAGAGCAATGGATTACCTCCCATGGCCACATTGAAGAAATGAGTGCCGATCATGCGGTCAGCGGCCAGAAAGATACTGGTGAGAACCAGTGGCGGGAAGGCAAAGATGATCATGAACGACATTACCAGCACTGCCCATACGAACAGCGGCATGCGGCTGAGGCTCATGCCCGGGGCGCGGACTCTGAAAATGGTTATAATGAGCTCTACGGCAGCCACAAGCGCGGCGATTTCCATGAAACTGATCGCAGTGGTATAAATATCGATGTTTATGCCCGGCGAATATTCCGGTCCTGCCAGCGGTACATAGTTGAACCATCCGGCATCCGGCGCACTGCCCAGAAACAGGCTGCCCCAGACTACAATGCCCCCCGTAAGAAAGACAAAATAACCGAATGAGTTCAACCGCGGAAATACCAGATCGCGCGAGCCGAGCATCAACGGTACCAGGTAAATTGCGATGCCTTCCACTACCGGGACGGCAAACAGGAACATCATGGTCGTGCCGTGCATGGTGAAGAACTGGTTGTAGGTTTCGTGTGACATCAGGTTATTATTGTCGCCCGAAAGCTGTAAAACCATCATCAGCGCCAGCACGCCGGCCAGGATGAAGAAGATAAATGCCGTTACGATGTAGCGCACTCCAATAACGCGATGGTTGACGGCAGTGATGGAAGCCAGGCCCTGGGGAATCTTCCAGACTTCGCGCAGTCTTTTTTCGTAATTCGAGTCGTTTATCACTCTCTCTTCCCTCAACTCAAACTCTGCAGATAACCGGTTATATCCAGCAGGTCGTCCGGCTGGAGGGGCATCGGCGGCATCAAATTCCCCGGTTTAAATTGCTGCGAGTCGACGATCCACGCCGACAGGTTGCCGGTCACGTTACTCAGCGTGCCGGCGGCTATATCTATTCGGCTGGCAAGGTGTGTCAAGTCCGGGCCGACCACACCCGCGGCATTCGTGCCGCGAATGGTATGACAGGAAGAGCACCCGGTGTCGAAGAAAGCCTGTTGACCGGAGAAATTACCATCACCTTCGATTAGGAGTCGAGCCGGCTGGCGCTCCTGTTCCAGCCAGACCATAAAATCTTCCCGCTCGTGAGCAATAACCAGAAAGTGCATCTTGGCATGCTGAGCGCCGCAGAATTCGGCACACTGCCCGTGGTAGGTACCCGGCTGGTCGGCCTGAATCCAGAACCTGCTCGGGTTTCCCGGTATCAAGTCGCGCTTGCCGTGCAATTCAGGCACCCAGAAGCTGTGAATGACGTTGTCGGAACTGAGTTCAAGGGCCACCGGTTCTCCGGCGGGTATGTGGATTTCGTTGGCGGTGAATATTGTTTCTTCACCGTTTGAATAACCTATTTTCCACCACCATAGTTCGCCCTCTACGTCGATACTCAACTCAGCCCGGTTGACCGGTTCGGTCACGTCGACAAGGGTACCTATCATGAAGGACATCAGGGCCAGCATGGCGAGGGCGGGAAGGACAGCGCCACCCCAGATAATCATGCGCATGCCATGGCTGCGACGAGGTGTATCATCGTTCCGCTGGTTTCGCCGGATGGCAAGCAGCAGTAATATGATGACTGCGAGTAAAAAGGGTAACGCCAGCAGTAGTTGAAACCACCAGAGCTCGGCGATACGTTCTGCCGCCGGCCCTTTCGGCTGCAGGGAAAGCACCCCTCCGCAACCGCCCAGCCCCAACACTACCAGTGAGCCAACCAGAAGTGCCCAGCAATATCGCCATGTTATTATTCTGTGACCCATATATACCAGCCTCCTCTTGCCGAACCGGTAAGAGAATGTCTGTTATTTATATAGATACACCTGTCACATGTGAAAAATTGCTGTTATATAAAACTCTATTTTAAGTATGGCGGAGCCATTATAGCACAGTGTTTAGCGTAACAAGAATACCCAATTCGCCTATTTGCAGCTATTATTTCTTTCTAGATATCTTTACAAATTCCCGCTTGTTTTATGCTATTAGCATACCGAACAATACACCAGTAAGGGTGGCCATAATGGTAACCAGTAAAACGTAAGTGAGCGTTTTCTTCCAGCCCATTATCCTCTGCAGTACGATTATACTTGGCAGGGACAGCGCCGGGCCTGCCAGCAGAAGGGCCAGCACCGGTCCTTTACCCATGCCCATATCCATGAAAGCTCGGACTATGGGGACCTCGGTAAGGGTGGCAAAGTACATCAGCATCGCAGAAAACGAAGCGATAAAGTTCGCCAGAATACCGTTGCCGCCGACCCACTGGGCTATGAATGAATCCGGGATAAGCACTTTGAGAATTCCGGCCACAAATACGCCTCCCAGAAGCCAAGGGGTCACCAGCTTTACAAAACGCCAGGTCTCCTGCATCCAGTACTTGATGTCCTGCTTGTTAAACCATTTCCAAAGCACCGCCCCCAGTACCACAAAAGCTATACCCAGTCCTATCCAGTTCTTGGAAGAGGCAAATATCAGTATGCCTACCAGCGAGGCAAAATAGATCAGCTGCTGCCACAGCTTCTTGGTCTCCGGGTCGACTTCGAGGTTGGCAAATGTCTGCTCGTCGCCTTTGGTCTTTTCCCGGCGGTATATGAAGGCCATGATAAGGCCGATGACAATGGCAAATATGACGGCGCTTACTGCCCTTGCCAAACCTATATCGAACCCCAGCAGCCTGGCAGAATAGGTAATGGCCAGCACGTTGATTGCCGGCCCTGAAAACAGGAAGGCAATAGCCGGGCCCAGCCCGGCGCCTTTCTTGTAAATGCCGGCAAACAGCGGCAGCACCGTGCAGGAACATACTGCCAGGATAGTGCCTGAAACCGAAGCAACGCCGTATGACAGAAACTTATTGGTTTTAGGCCCGAAATATTTCAGGATCGCTTCTTGAGAAACAAATACAGAAATAGCCCCGGCTATGAAGAAAGCCGGGACCAGGCAGGTTATGACGTGTAATGACAGATATTCGATAAGCCCGTTCCAGCCGCCAGCGAGCAGATCCAGGAAAAATGACATATTTTACTCCTTCGCTAAAATGCAAAATAGCAGGTTGTAATAATCGATATTCGCATGCTAATCACTGGATGATATCCTTATATGCGCTTATTAGCATGTATTTTACTCGCACAATAAACTTCATGTCAACTGGATAAAGCCATGAGTCGTTGACCCTCAGCCCGGTGGGTGATATATTACACCCGGGAAGGATAAGTGGCCGATTATTCTTCCCGGTCAAACTGTGATAATCGCTAAAATTATTCAACCGATGATTAAACCCGTTAGTTTGTTTTTGGTAATAATCCTTTTTTGCGCGGTACTGCCTGGTGCATGCCGAACCATCTTGACTAGTGAGTGGCTTTTGTAATACTATATGCTTGTAAGCACATATAAGCATATAGTATTTAGGTTGGGAGTATGATCGAAACAAGGGCCTTCAAAGTGTTATCCGATGAGACCAAGATGCGGATACTTAACCTGCTTGTTGAAAATGAATGCTGTGTTTGTGAAGTAATGCAGGCGCTTGAAATACCTCAGTATAAAGCTTCCCGCGGTTTAATCAATCTGCATGAAGCCGGTTTCCTTAATATGCGTAAAGACAGGCTCTGGGTTTTTTATTCATTGGACAAACAGGGCTTGACTGATTACCGGTTGAAACTGGTTGAAGCGGTGAGAGAGGCTTTGAAAGACAATGCTGTAACAAAATTGGATAAAGAACGCCTGAAGAAAGCCGTGCGCGTTGGAGCCGGATGCCATCGTGGGCGGGGTAAGCCCGAACCGCATCTCCATTCTGCCGATCCCGGCAATAGTGTTATTCGCCACAACAAATGATTATTTTTATTGCCGGAATAGAGGAGGACTAAAACGACATGAGTACAACACCGGGAACAACAGCCGGCAAGCTCTCATTTCTCGACCGTTTTCTAACTCTATGGATATTCCTGGCAATGGCTTTCGGGGTAGGTTTGGGTTACTTTTTCCCGGCAGTGGCTGAGGCTATTGACTATTTTTCCGTAGGTACTACTTCCATCCCCATTGCCGTCGGGTTGATTCTAATGATGTATCCACCACTGGCAAAGGTTAAATATGAAGAACTGGGAAGTGTGTTCCGGGACTGGAAGGTCCTGGGGTTGTCGCTTATTCAGAACTGGGTAATCGGGCCGATACTTATGTTCCTGCTGGCCATCCTCTTCCTTGGTTTCATCTGGCCGTATCCCGATTATATGGTCGGGCTTATATTGATCGGTATAGCTCGCTGCATTGCTATGGTCATCGTCTGGAACTCGCTGTGCAGGGGGGACAACGAATATGCCGCCGGACTGGTTGCCTTCAATTCAATTTTTCAAATCATCTTTTATTCCGTTTACGCTTATATTTTCATCACAGTATTGCCCGGCTGGTTTGGCCTTGAAGGCTCTGTCGTTCATATCACCATCTGGGAGATAGCCCAGAGCGTTCTAATTTATCTCGGTTTGCCCTTCTTCGCGGGCATGCTCACCCGCTTCTGGCTTATCCGGTCTCGTGGCCGCGACTGGTATGAAAATACATTTATCCCCAAAATCAGCCCCATTACACTGGCGGCGCTTTTATTTACCATCGTGGTGATGTTTTCGCTTAAGGGAGAGCTTATCGTACAGATACCTTTGGACGTGGTAAAAATAGCCGTTCCGCTCCTCCTATATTTTGTATCTATGTTCCTGGTTTCCTTCTACATGGGCAAGAAGATGGGTGTGAACTATCCCAAGACTGCGAGCATAGCATTTACCGCCGCAAGCAATAACTTTGAGCTGGCGATTGCTGTATCGGTGGCTGTTTTCGGCATCGGTTCGGGGCAGGCGTTTGCTGCTGTGATCGGTCCGCTGGTGGAGGTGCCGGTGCTGATAAGCCTGGTCAATGTTTCGCTCTATTTCAGGCGAAAATTCTTCACAGGGGAAGCTCAAGGACTGGCCTGCCAGATCGATAATATCAAGGCTGAATAGGACAGATAAGCCCAGAGGGATGCAGCCATGCTAAAACCTGAAGTTCCTGTCCTGCCTGATAAGGAGCTATTTTAACCGGAGCCTATTATGATGGGTAACGGTAACCTTGCCCCAACGGTTAGGAACCGCTTTAAAATTTGACATGCTCCTGATGGAAGCTTATATATCCCTGGTCTGAAAGATACTTCAGGGAGTCGATGCATGTTTCCTCAGCCTTTGAAGCCGGGGCTCCGTACTTTTTGGACAGCTTTAAGGCAATCTGTTTAATGTTGTTTTTCTCATTGCAACGGGCAAGAATTTCCATCTCCAGTGAGCTTATCGAAATGAGTTTTCCGGAAACCGGGTCGGATAGCACGCAAGTTTGAACCGGGTAGGCGGCAGCAGTTGTTGTTTTTGAAATTTTATTCATTATGATGTCGATAATATCGAACCGGAGCGGTTCAAAGGATACATGCGGCTTGAGAGCAGGAATTGATTTGCGTGTAAACTGGCTGTTTGCCGGTGCGCCGGCAGTAACTTTGTCAGCCATTATTTTCAGAGCAGGGTCGCTGTCGTGGTAATGGGACAAGTAGAGTAATATATCTTCGTAGTACAGCTTAAGCCTTTGGGGATATTTGAACTCACCGGTTATTTTTTCACGATAGCTGCTGGCAAGTTGCCTGGCTTGCTCGGAGGATAACCCGGAGGAGACGGTATAGGCGAAGTCAAGATTGAAATCTCCGGACGGGTCGGCATCGACGGATGTGATTCCGAAACGGTCGGGGTCGTTCATTGCCGCAGAGCCCTTGTTTAGAATGAAATTGGTAACCCCGAACGACTGAATATATTCCCTGTTCGATATCAAAAACTCGGCTGTTTGCCGGGCTTCAATCTCGGTTTCGGTAGGAAAACCGAAGAATACATATACATGGTTCCACAGCCCGGCACGGTACGTATTTTGCAGTACCTCACGAGCTGTCTGCCTGGTGGTGCCTTTTTGCATATGCTCCAGAACCCGGTCACAGCCCGATTCCAGCCCCAGATGCAATACTCTGAATCCCGCCCGGTACATCTGCGAGCAGAGTTCGGGAGTAAACTGGCGCTCCAGCCTGATATTGGTTGAGCATCTTACTTCAAGCTGCCTGCCGATGATTTCATCCGTTATTTTCTTCATACCGCTGGGTGATATTGCCTCATCCGAGAAAGCAAAATGCCTTACTCCATGTTTTTCCGACAGTGTCTGCATGTCATCGACAACTTTGCCCGCATCCCGCTTCTGGTAGCTCCACCGATAGGATTCATTATGCGAACAGAAAGCGCATTTTCCCCAGTAGCAGCCCCTGGATGAAAGTATGGGCAGGACCGATTCCGGGCTGAGATACCGGTTGAGCGGCAGGCCGTCAAAGCATGGAGTTGGCAGAGTATTGATATCCTCAGCTGCTGAAACCGCATTGAAGTGGATTTCACCGTGTTCATGATAGACAAGGTTGGGTACGGTTTCCAGTGAACGGTCACCGGCGATGCATTCGACCAGTTCAAACAACGGGCGTTCGCCCTGAAAGAGGATGGCGCTGTCGAAGAAGTCGGTAAACAGTTCCTTGTGGCCGGAGAGTACTTGAGAAAGCTGGGTTACGGTATAACCCCCGATGGTTACATGTACCTGCGGGTTTTTCAATTTGATAAGGCGTGAAAGAGTCAGGCCGGGAACCAGCTGGCGTTCTCCCGAAATCGAAATGCCGACGATATCCGGCTTTGTATCGGTTATGTATGGCAGCAGGTATCGTTCGTAAAGGCCTATGAATGGATTTTCATCCTTGCTTTGTGCAAGGGTTTTTATTTCGGGAAAAGTCCTTTTCATCTGCATATTGACCGGTGAGACGAGGTCTCCTCCGGCTGGCAGGCAATCCACCGATATAAGGGTTTGTGCCTGGACGAGGATATTCCTGGCATTTAGATAGGCAGCCAGGTCATAGAAACTGTCTTTGCTTCTCAGTGTGGATTTGGCATTTTCAACTTGGCCGGTTATATAGTCGATATTCGATTTGGCTTTGAAAAGTGAATAATAGAGTTGCTGTTCTATACCGGGGGCCAGCATGTTTTTTGAGTCCAGCGCCTTGAATTTTGCGCGCAGCCTTTCACCCGTGTCTTTGAGGTAGCTTTCGGACAGAAGCAGATCGTAGGCTTCAATATTGAAATCCTTCTGGACTGCATCAATATTTCTATTCCTAAGAAAAGCAGTGAGCGATGGCAGGCTGAGATATGGCCTGTGGGCAGCCCATAACGGAGGGAAAATAAGAAGCACTTTCATAAAAGTAGTTTAATTGCTTGTAATTCCAGGCAATACTATATTACCCTCCAGGGGCTGTCAAGTTCACTACCGGAGAACTTAAAGGCTTTCTGATAGCTGTTATTAAATGGTATAATTCTGACTTTCCCTCCTGAATTATTGGAAAAGGATGGCTGGTAGTATGAAAATAGTTACCGATAGCGGGGTCGACATCTCCTTATCTCGTCAGGAACTGGAACAGCTGAACGTCAACGTTATCCCTTTGAGGGTTACCCTGGAAGGCAAAACTTATCGCGAAGGCATAGATATTGCCAAAGATGATTTTTACCGTCTGCTTGAAGCAAGCAAGGAATTGCCGAAAACCTCTCAACCTTCACCCGGTGAATTTGCCGAACTTTATCAAAAGCTGGCCGAAGAGGACCCGGAAATTATCTCGATACACATGTCCAGTGGCCTTAGCGGTACATATCAGTCTGCCGTGCTGGCTTCACAGATGGTTCCCCGGGCCAGGATCACCCACATCGATACCAAAACCCTTTCCGTTCCATCCGGCTGGCAGGTGGAAGCAGCCGCACGGGCTGCCAGGGCAGGTTGGGCTTTGGAAAAAATACTCGAACTGGTGAAAAAAATCGGCCAGGCAACCGAAACCATGTTTACCCTGGAAGAACTTAAATACCTGATTCACGGCGGCCGCATCAGCCATATGAAAGGCCTGGTGGCATCGGTACTGAATATCAAACCCGTAATAGGGGTTGAGAAAGAACGGGGCACCTATATACAACTGGCTTTTGTGCGCACCTTTAATAAAGCCATCAAGGGCATTGTTGATATCATCGAGAAAAAGAATGCCCCCGGTTCGGAACTCCGGGTTCAGGTGGTTCACGCACAGAATCCGGACGGCGCAAATCTCTTGCAGGAACTGATGGCTGAGAGGTTTAAATGCACCTTCCTGCCGCAGATGGCCATGTCACTGGTGCTTGGGGCCCATACCGGACCGAGTATGATCGGGCTGGCGTATGCCAATACGGATGTTTTTAACTCTGTGCCGGCCTGATTTACCGCGGTCATGATTCAAGCAACCCGCGTTGCCAAACTTAACCGTGCTGAAGAAAGAGGCGGCCAGTTTGTACTTTACTGGATGCAGGCTTCCCAGCGAACCCTTTGCAACCACGCACTTGAATATGCAATCCGGCAGGCAAACGACAACAACCTGCCTGTTGTTGTTTACTTCGGGCTCTACGACAGTTATCCTGAAGCCAACCAGCGCCACTACCGCTTTATGCTCGAAGGGCTCCGGGAGGTCCAGGGCGCACTGGAAAAACGCGGCATCAGAATGGTTATTCGCTATGAATCACCTGACGAGGGCGTGGTTAAGCTGGCTGAAAAAGCTGCTATGCTGGTGTGTGACCGGGGCTATTTGCGATTACAAAGAAAATGGCGGCAAAACGCTGCCCGGAAGGTCGGATGCCCCTGCATCCAGGTCGAAAGCGACGCGGTAGTGCCGGTTGAACAAGCCTCCGGCAAGGAAGAATACAGCGCCGCAACCCTGAGGCCTAAAATTTACCGTAATTTGCCTGACTATCTGCAACCGCTGGAAGAACGATTGCCTGCCGCTACGTCCCTCGGACTCGAACTCGACTCCCTCAATGTAAATGATATCGGCAGCGTGCTTAATCATCTGCAGATTGATCGCAGTACAGGGACGGTCAGCGCCTATGTAGGCGGGCAAAGCCAGGCAGAAGCGCTGCTGGACAATTTCCTGGCTGTTAGGCTGGACCGTTACGGCGAGTTGAGAAACGACCCCAATGCAGACAGCCTTTCCAGTATGAGCCCGTATCTCCATTTTGGTCAGATTTCTCCTCTTTACATAACGCTAAAATCAGCAGAAACAGACAGCCCCGGTGTGGATAGTTACCTGGAGGAACTGGTTATCCGGCGGGAACTGGCGCTGAATTACGTACTTTATAATCCGGATTACGATTCTTTCGAAGGCCTGCCTGCCTGGGCTAAAAAGACTCTACGGCAGCATGAGGCTGACCCGAGAACGTACAGCTATTCACTGGAGGAACTCCAGACGGCTCGAACTCATGACCCGTACTGGAATGCCGCCCAGATGGAAATGGTTGCAACCGGAAAGATGCATGGCTATATGCGGATGTACTGGGGCAAAAAGATAATAGAATGGAGCCCGGACCCGCAGAAAGCGTTTGAACGGTGCCTGTACTTAAACAACAGGCATGAACTGGACGGGCGCGACCCGAATAGCTATGCGGGCGTTGCCTGGTGTTTTGGCAAACACGACCGCCCCTGGGGAATCAGGCCGGTGTTCGGCAGTGTGCGTTATATGAACGACCGGGGGCTGCGGCGCAAATTCGATGCGGACGCATACGCGGAGAAGGTCAACTCAAAATTCACTGATTAACCGGTCTTTAGCGCCTTGAGCAGGTTCCGGCTCAGATTATCGATAATCTCGCCGTGGTACTGCTCGATTTTTCCTTCGTCGCACAGTTTTGCCATTTCCGGGTCGATGGGAATCTGGCCCAGCAGGGGGGCTTTGGCGGTTTTGGCCATTTGCTCGCCCCGGCTTTTACCGAAGATTTCAATCTTTTTATCGATTTCCGGGACGTACAGGTAGCTCATGTTTTCTACCACACCCAGTACTTTCTTGTCCATCTTGGCAGCCATGTTGAGGGCTTTGCGGACTATCATATCTACCAGGTCCTGCGGGGTGAATACGACGATAACGCCGGAAACGGGGAAAGACTGCAGTACGGTAAGGGGGGCATCTGCCGTACCCGGGGGCAGGTCTATTATGAGGTAATCGAGGTTTCCCCAGAGTACATCATCCCCGAACTGTTTGATAGCGCCGGCAATCAGCGGGCCCCTCCAGATGACGGCTTCATCTTCGTTTGGCAGTATCAGGTTAATGGACATGACGCCTATGCCGGATTTGGTAAGAACCGGCAGAATCCCGCTCTCATTGCCCGTAGGTGGCAGGTTGATGCCGAACATCTTGGGTATGGAAGGGCCTGTAATATCGGCATCCAGAATGCCGACTTCATGTCCGGAACGCTTCAGCGCTACGGCTACGAGGCCCGATACCAGTGACTTGCCTACGCCGCCTTTACCACTCATAACGGCTATTACAGAGCCAATGTTGTTCAATTCTTTGGCTTTGACATCTTCGAATTCAACACTGACTTCGTTTATTTCATCCAGCGAACCGGCAATTTCTTCGGTTCGTTTTTTCACCCAGTCCTGCAGCTTCGGCATCAGGCCGGTAGAGGCAAGTTTGATGTTAACTTTGCTATCGGCCACATCGATATTGCGTACCAGGTTAAGGCCGACAATGCTTCTGCCGGCAGTAGGTATCACCAGGCTGTCCAGTTTTTCGATAATCTGTTTTGAGTCTGTCATTGATAATCCTTGTTTATATTAATGGTTGCAGGTATGCTGCCCGCTGGTGTGGTCGCAGGAATCAGCGCCTAATTCCAGGCTGTCGGCCAGATAGTCCAGAACTGCTTTTTCCGGGTCCAATCCGTCAACTCCGGTTACGACGGTTATGTTGTTCTGCAGGAAAAGTTCCCTGGCATGGGCTCCCATACCGCCGGCAAGAATCACATTAGCGCCCTTTTCGGCCAGCCAAACCGGCAGCAGCCCGGGCTGGTGGGGAGGGGGTGTAAGAAACTCTTTGCTAAGAATCGTTTTTGAAGCCGGGTCGGCTTCCACCAGGGCAAATTGCTCACAGTGGCCGAAATGAGCAGAGACCTTGCCATCGTTTAAAGGAAGTGCGTATTTCATTGTTGCCTCCAATCATTAAAATGAGCCGTTTTTCAGGCCCGCATTACCAACGTCGTTTTTATCTTTAAGGAGAAAGGCAATATTTTGCCAGAGGTTTATTATCTCCTCTGATGCATTACATTCAGTATACTCCACTACGGGTACTGCCTGCATTAAGGCTTCCGTTACGGCAGCGTCATAGGGTATCCGGGAGACGATTCGTGTTTCCGATTCGTTACAGAACTGTTCGATTTTACGGGTATTGAGCTCATTAATATCGAATTTATTGATGCATACGACCGCCTTGACTCCGAAATGCCGGCATACCTGGATAATCCTTTCCAGGTCATGGGCTCCGGACAGGGTGGGTTCTGTCACCAGCAGTGCCAGGTCAGCCCCGGTCAGGGATGAAATTACCGGGCAGCCGGTACCGGGCGGACCATCGCTGATTATATAGTCCAGGTCGCCCTCAGCAGCTATTTGCTTTGCCCGCTGGCGCACCTGGGCAACCAGTTTGCCGGAATTATCCTGGGCAATCCCCAGGCGGGCGTGCACCAGGGGGCCGTATTTCGTCTTTGAAACAAACCAGCGCCCGGCAACGTTGGATTTCATGTCTATGGCCTTTACCGGACAGATTCGGGCACATAACCCGCAGCCTTCGCAGGCAATATCGTCGACCTTGAAATCCTTTATGGCAGAAAACCGGCACAACTGGGTGCACAGATTGCACTGGCAGCATATATCAGCGTTAATAAAAGCCAGCAATCCGCCGGTAAAATCATACTCCTCTTCAACACTCGGTTCAAGCAGCAGGTTCAGGTCGGCAGCATCCACATCACAATCGCACAGAACCTTGCTCGAGGCCAGGGCGGCGAACGAACCGGCAATAGAGGTTTTACCGGTACCACCCTTACCGCTGAGTATTACAATTTCTTTCACCGATCAACTCCATAATTCTCTCTGCCAACTGCTTGAATTCCATTTTCCATTCCGGCAAGCCATCTGCCAGTGTAATGCCCTCGGAATAAAGACAGGCAATTTTCAAATCCAGCGGGATTTTTAATAATACGGGGATGTTTTCCTTGCGGCAGTATTGCTCAACCGCCTCGTTGAACCTGCCCGCCCGGTTGATGACCACCCCGCAGGGGATACCCAGTTGTTTGACAGCTTCTACGGCCAGGGAAAGATCATTCAGGCCAAACGGGGTAGGTTCGGTAACCAGCAGGCAGAAATCGCTTCCGTTTACGGCTTCGATTACCGGGCATGAAGTGCCGGGAGATGCATCTATCAAGGTGATGCCTTCGTCGGACCGGCATTGTTTGACTCTGCGTACGACAGGTGTAGCCATTGCCCGGCCGATATCAAGCTGCCCTTTTACAAAGTCAATACCCGCCACGCTGCCTTTTTCCAGGGTGCCGATTCTGTAAGGGGTTTCGCTGATGGCTTGCCTGGGGCATAGATAAGAACAGGCGCCACAGCCGTGACACAGTTCGGGAAAGGTAAGCACTGTATCTCCCAGAACGGCAATAGCGTTGAATGCACAGGCTTCACTACATTTACCGCAGTGGTTGCACCTGTCCTGCCTGACTTGCGGCACCTTGATTGTTACCTCTTCGGTCGAGGTTATTTCCGGATTGATAAACAGATGGACGTTGGGTTCCTCTACATCGCAGTCAAGCAGAGTAACGCTGTAAGTATCCATCAAAGAACGGGCAAGGCTGGTAGCAACGAGGGTTTTACCCGTTCCCCCTTTACCGCTGGCAATCGAAATTATCATTGATTATTTTACAAGAGTACTTTTCGGATTTACCGGTTGCTGCCTTTGCTCATACCGAAGTGGTCGCCGACATTTGCCTGGTCCGAAGAGGAATAATTGCCGCTTTTATAAAGTTCGACAGCTTCCCGGATATTTCCCGAGACTCCGGTTATGACTTTGACTCCGGCTGCGCTCAGAACCTGGTGGGCATTCGGGCCGCAGTTACCCGTCAGCACCGCGCCGATTCCCTCTTTGACGATATACTGTGCGGTCGCAATTCCGGCTCCGCCTCCGGCCGACTGGCCCGTGTTTGCCAGCACTTTAAACTGCATTGTTTCCGGATCCAGGATTATAAACTGTTCACAGCGGCCAAAACGGGGGTTTACCTGTGCATCCAACGAAGGCCCTGACGCGGAAATGGCAATATTCATAAGTTCTCCTTGCGGTTACATAATGAGCATATGCTCATATCTATTCTATTCCCGGTTTGACATCCGTGTCAAGTGTTGTAAAAGAACGCCGGTAGTGGTTTAATAATATTGACATCATATGTATAATATGTGTTAAATTAGATATCAGGAATTGTTATTGTTATGAAACAAAGAAACACCAGGCAGAAAAAAATCATTTTACAAATTCTTCGCAACACCCGCAGCCATCCAACGGCCGACTGGATTTATGATGAAGCCAGGAAGGTAATGCCCCATATAAGCAAGGGCACGGTTTACCGCAACCTCAAGATGCTCAGTCAGTCCGGGCAAATAAAAGAACTGAAAATAGATAAAAAAGCCCGGCGATACGATGGCAGCTGCCATAATCACTATCACCTCAAGTGCGAACAGTGCGGCTGTGTGTATGACCTCGACATATCACTCAGGAAAGAGCTTAACCGCTGGGCAGCCGAAAAAACAGGTCTGGTAATTCACAGCCACAATATAGAATTTTACGGTTTATGCCAGCCATGCCTTGAAAAGGCAAGTAAATAGCGGTTAGTCGACGGACAAAGCTATTTAACAGCATTATAAATTGAACGTTGTGTTCAGTTAGAATTTAAGGAGGGAACCATGTCAGAGCCCAAAGACGGGTGCGTTACCCCGGCTAAAGGACCGATTGTGCCAGCTGAGGCTGGAGAAAGAGAAGCCCCCCAGAAGGAGGACAAAAAAATAATGACAGCCCAGGTTGGCAAACCCGCTCCGGATTTTGAAATCAGCGCCTATTACGAAGGTGGTTTCAAGAATGTAAAACTCTCCGATTACAAGGGCAAGTGGATAGTATTGTGCTTCTATCCAGGCGATTTTACCTTTGTCTGACCGACGGAACTGGCGGCAGTTGCCGCCAGGCAGGATGAACTGAAAGAACTCGGTGTGCAGGTACTTTCGGTAAGCACCGACAGCCGGTTTTCTCATAAGATCTGGCAGGAAGAAGAATTGAACAAAATGGTAGACGGAGGTTTTCCGTATCCCATGCTGTCCGACCAGGGAGGCCGGGTAGGCACTGTATATGGCGTTTATGATCCGGATGCCGGTGTAAATATCCGCGGGCGTTTTATTATCGATCCTGACGGGGTTATCCAGGCAATGGAAGTGCTGACTCCTTCTGTAGGCCGCAATGTTGGTGAGCTTATACGTCAACTCAAAGCTTTCCAGCATACCCGCAAAACCGGAGAAGTGATGCCTTCCGAATGGCAGCCGGGCAAGCCTACCTTGAAACCTTCGCCGGCGATGGTAGGCAAGGTCTGGGAGGTCTGGAAACCGGAAACCAGGCCACGGGAAGAATAATCGACAGGTATCCCCTGCGCATTAATTAACCGGGCTGTCCCGTAAGCTGGGCATCGCAAGTCCGGCGGCGCAACCCGGTTAACCAGTTTTTATGTTTAAAGACAAGGAGGCTCAAGATGCAGTTGCCGGAATACGTAACCAAGGAAGAAGTGAAAAGGGTATGTAAGGAATTGGGATTGAGGGATTGGACTCTGATAACAGAACCGGTCGTCGAAGCAGGCGAAGCGGATGTAATTTTAAAGGTTGTCAATGTGGAAAATATGGATATTCCCCTGGAAGAATTTCGCCGGGGGCTGGAAATAGAGCTCGAACACGGCACCATGTATGCAGATGCTAATGTCACCAACAACCACCCGGTGCTTACCGGCAAGATCGTGCTGGCTCATCTCAAGGAAATGATGGATTATTACGAACGGTTGGAAGTGGCTGAAATTGAGGGTGACCTTTTGAAGGCCATTGTTGCCAAAAACATGGCTAAAGTTGAGTCCAAATACCGCAAACTGGCCGGCGCCAGGGAAGAACTGGCCAGGGTTATTCACGACCAGCTGTCCCGGTAATAAACAGCGGAAAAATAACCCGCCATGCTATCCGTAAGCATGGCGGGTTATATGATATGGACCAGCCTGCAACCAGGGATTAAGCCGATTTGTCTTCGACGCCGATATTCACCGTGTTGTTTACAGAGCTGATGCTTATATTGATGCTGTACCCATTCAATATGCCCGAAATTCTGGTTATGCTGCCGGCGGTCCCCGTATAGTTGCTTGCGCCTGCCAGTGCTTCCCGGTAATGTCTAATGACGTCATCAGCCGGCATATTGAATTTATATCTTCGTTCGTAGTCAAGTGAATCTGGCCAGCAGTGAAATTGTTCCGACATCAAGGAAAATGAATCCATGGCCAGCGTGATGTTTTCGGGATAGTCGGAAAAGTAAGGATTGCTGTCGTAGGTGAGGCTGCTGGTACTTATGAGCAGTGTCACCACACAACCACCATAGAAAGAATCTTCAATCCGGCAGATTACGGTCCAGTTGCCTATCTCCCCCTGAACATCGGCAAATCCAATCAAATCATGAGACTCTACCAGGTCATGATAGTATTTAAACACATCTTCGCGGGGTGATTTCGTGCTGTACTGCACGCCATATTCAAGGCGGTAGTGCTCAAAATAAAAATCGGCAGGGTAGAATACGGTCATCCAGAAATTATTATCTGTTCGATCAATATTGAATATGGGCCAAATATCATCCGGGTAGTCTATCATTTCGCGGAGGAAATTCCCGGCCGGTGGTATTGTAGTCACGGGTTGAGAAGTAACGGTTGGTGTCGTCGTTGCAGGCGGGTCTTGGGTTGTTGGAGGAGGCGGTGTCGTCGTCTGAATTGTGGAGGGTAACGACACGGTTGAGGGTAAAGTAGTTGCCGGAACCGTTGCCGCCGGTTGAGTGGTTGTTGGGGTCTGGCTTGAAGCGGTTGTGGTATTAGCCGTGCTGGTAGCGATAGGGCTTGTTCCGGAACTGGTGGGTTCGATTTGAGCCGGTGAACATCCGCAGCAAACCATGCCAAACAACACCATGCTTGCGGTGATAAGGTAGCCGAAGCGTGTGAGCATGCAACAATTCTCCAGTGATAATATTTTTGAGTCAACTCGAACTTAATGCCCAGGTAAATATATGGACCGTTTATATAAAAATATGTGCCACTTAGCCAGGGTAAGCCCTGCCGGCTGTGGCAGGCCGTGCATGGAAATTTATTATACCTCAATACAATTGTTAAAAACTACATATGTTTATGAATGCACCTTTTTGGACTTGTGCCTTAGCTGTTGATTTGCTAAACTTGTCTGGCATTTCTATTGTAGTCAGGTTGCAGAACCCGCCTTATTTAGAATGTCGTGTTAGTTGCGCGGGAGTAACTCAGTTGGTAGAGTGCCTGCCTTCCAAGCAGGTTGCCGCGGGTTCGAGTCCCGTCTCCCGCTCCAGTTTGACT
>JAFGLQ010000105.1 GCA_016928015.1 Dehalococcoidaceae bacterium | reverse complement strand
GTACTGCTTGCCTATCAGGTGGAAGTACCGGCCATGGTAGTGGCTCTGAATAAGGTTGATCTTATGGAAGATGAAGAGCTGCTCGAACTCGTGGAGGTCGAAGTCAGGGAACTTCTCAGCAAATATCACTTCCCGGGTGATGACGTACCGGTAATACGTGTCAGCGCCCTGAAAGCTCTCGAATGCGGTTGTGGCAAAGCCGAATGCCAGTGGTGCGGCGGCATTCTCAAGCTGATGGATGCTGTCGACAATTACATCCAGGTTCCGCCCAGGCCCACCGACCAGCCCTTCCTGCTTTCGGTAGAAGATGTTTTCTCCATTAAAGGCAGGGGGACGGTCGCTACCGGCCGTGTCGAGCGCGGTGTTGTAAAAGTTGGCGATGAAGTAGAAATTGTCGGCCTTCACCACGAATCCCGCAAAGTTGTAGTTACCGGTGTCGAAATGTTCCATAAACTGCTTGACCGCGCTGAGCCCGGCGATGCCGTCGGTGTGCTGCTCAGGGGTGTCGACAGGGAAGATATCGAGCGCGGCCAGGTGCTGGCGGCTCCGGGTTCCATCAAACCTCACACCTATGCAAATGCTGAGGTTTATGTACTCGGCAAGGACGAAGGCGGCCGGCATACCCCGTTCTTCAATGGTTACAAGCCGCAGTTCTATATCAGGACAACCGATGTAACCGGTGAAATTGAACTGGAAAAGGGCGTGGAAATGGTTATGCCCGGCGATAACACCAAGATGAAAATCAAACTTATATACCCGGTAGCGATGGAGAAAGGTTTGCGGTTTGCCATCCGTGAAGGCGGCAGAACCGTAGGTGCCGGCACCGTCACCGATATAATACAGTAATATGGCAAAAAAAGGCGAAGCACGAATGGTAATTACTCTGGCATGTAATGAGTGTAAAGAGCGCAATTATACCACGGAAAAGAACAAGCGCAACGATGCTCAACGCCTGGAGTTGAATAAGTACTGTCCCCGTTGCCGGGTTGCACGGTTGCACCGGGAGATCAAGTAACCCTTTCAAAAGGGAGTTGTTATGGTTAACAAACCAGCCGAAAAGAAACCTTCCAGGTTCAGGATATTCGGAGAGGTTCTTAACGAACTCAAGAAAGTAACCTGGCTTACCCGCCGGGAAGTTATTTATCTCACCGGGCTGGTTTTGCTTGTAGCCGTATTCATGGGGGTTGTCTTGGGTCTGGTTGATTGGGGTTTCAGCACTATCATCGACAAGGTGTTCGTGGGTGGATAATATGGCGGGAACAGCAGAAACCAGAACGGTTAACGGTGATGTGAAATGGTATGTAGTGCATACCTATTCAGGTTATGAAGAACGCGTTTTAAAAAACCTGGAACAGCGGCGCCGAAGCATGGACATGGATGGGGATATCGAAGAAGTTCTTATTCCCAAGGAAGAAGAAGTAGAAATTAAAAACGGTCAGCGCTGTACGGTTAACAAGAAGATTCTACCGGGTTATATTCTGGTGCGCATGCGGCTGAATGATTTGAGCTGGAGCATTGTCAGGAATACCCCGGCAGTAACCGGGTTCGTCAGCAGCGGTAACAAACCGGTACCTCTGGCTGAATCCGAGGTAGGCTGGATAAAGCGGCAGGTAGAAGCCGAAAGCCCGAGAGTGAAAGTCGGCTTTCGCCAGGGGCAGAGCGTAAGAGTGGTCGACGGGCCGTTTATAGATTTTATAGGTACAGTTGACGAGGTAGACAACGAAAAGGGAAAAGTGAAAGTATTGCTTTCCCTGTTCGGCAGGGAAACACCGGTTCAACTGGACTTCTTGCAGGTAGAAAAGCTTTAAAGAGTTGAGGGTTAAATCAGGTGGCTAAAAAGGTTAAGGCAAAAATTAAACTACAGATAGAAGCCGGAAAGGCAAATCCGGCTCCGCCCATCGGTCCGGCGCTGGGCCAGCATGGGGTCAACATCATGGGATTTTGCAAAGAGTACAATGACCGTACGGCCAAGTACGCCGGTTCGGTTATCCCGGTGGAAATTACCGTTTATGTAGACAGGTCCTTCAGTTTTATAACCAAGACCCCTCCGGCCTCCGACCTGTTAAAAAAGGCAACCGGCAGGGAGAAGGGCGCCGGTACACCCGGCCGCGAAGCCCCTATAATGCTTTCCCGTGAAAAATTGACGGAGATAGCCACATTGAAATTACCCGATCTGAATGCATATGATGTCGAGGCAGCTAAGCGCATTATTGCCGGAACTGCCCGTAATATGGGAATTAAGGTAGAAGAATAAACCATGACGCAGAGAAGTAAAAGTTATCAGGAAGCTGCCAAAGCGGTAGACAGGCAAAAGGGCTATAACCCGGAAGAAGCTCTGGCCCTGGTCAAGGAAACCGCCAGAGCAAAATTTGATGAGACCGTAGAATTGCATTTGAGAATGGGGCTGGACCCCAGGAATTCGGCTCAGCAGGTAAGAGGCGTGGCTTTGCTGCCTCACGGATTGGGCAAGACCATACGAGTTCTGGTTTTTGCTCAGGGCGAAGCTGCGAAAATAGCCGAAACTGCCGGCGCCGACTATGTCGGTACTGATGATCTGTCAAAAAAGATCGAGGATGGATGGCTTGAGTTTGACACTGCAATAGCTACTCCGGATATGATGGGCAAAGTCGGCAAACTGGGTAAAATCCTCGGCCGGCGTGGTTTGATGCCCAATCCTAAAGCAGGAACGGTAGTTCCGGCAGAAGATTTACCCAGGGTTATTAACGATGCCCGCAAAGGCAGAGTAGAATTCAAGCTCGATCGCACCGCGATAATTCACGTTCCGGTTGGTAAAGCCAGTTTTGAACTCGAGCAACTTAAAGAAAATGCCTACTCTGTAATAGACGCCGTGATAAAAGCCAAACCCGCAGCCGCCAAAGGCCAGTATATAAAAAGCGCTTTTGTCACAACTACTATGGGCCCGGGAATCAAACTGGAAATCAAGGATGTAATGGCCATCTCGGTTAGTTAAGCCATAATTTAATATTTTATTTCGCTTTCCCAAGACAGCGGGTGCCGTTAGAGCTTAATAATGCCTGCCCAGGAGAGCCTTGAAAGAAAACCTTTTTAAGGCAATTCCCTGCGGCATGCAGGGAATTTTTATTTGTATTGGGCAAAAGGAGGGGTTAATGGCAAAAGAGAACAAAGTTAGAGAGCATAAAGCTGAAATTGTAAAACAAGTGACCGAATCTCTGGATAAAAGCCAGGTTGTTGTTCTAACGAATTATTCCGGTATGACTACTGCTGACCTTACCAACCTGAGGCGCAAGCTTAAAGCAGCCGGAATAGATTACAGGGTAGTGAAAAATACCCTGGCGCGGTTTGCAGCAGACGAATCCGTAAAAGATATCGACCGGGGAATATTCGAAGGCCCGATAGCAGCTGCTTTCGGTTACGATGATCCAGTCGCCCCGGCTAAACTGCTAATGGATTATACCCGCAGCGGGGACGTTCCGCTTTCGATTGTCGGTGGTATTCTGGGCGAGAGCATCATTTCTGCCGAAAAAGTAAAAGAACTGGCCCAGCTGCCCCCAAGGGAAATTCTTCTGGCAAAAGTTGTTGGAGGAATACAATGGCCGCTCACTGCTTTGGTGAGCTGTCTTGCCGGACCGGTAAGAGGACTGGCATACGCATTACAGGCAAGAATAAAACAGCTTGAGGAGGCTTAAATTAATGTCTGACAAAAATAATGAGGTAATGGAAATCATCAAAGGTATGACGGTTGTAGAGCTGGCTGATTTGGTAAAGGCTCTGGAAACCGAATTTGGCGTCAGCGCCGCAGCACCGGTTGCAGTCGCGGCTCCATCCGCCGGCGGTGGCGAAGCAGCTCCGGCCGAAGAAGAGAAAACCGAATTCGATGTGGTATTAAAGACGATCGGTGATAACAAGATCAATGTGATCCGTGCCGTACGCGAGCTCACCAGTCTTGGCCTGAAGGAATCCAAGGACCTGGTGGAAGCAGCTCCCAAGACCGTCAAGGAGGCCGTGAGCAAGGAAGAAGCCCAGTCGGCAAAGAGCAAGCTCGAAGCCGCCGGTGCAACTGTAGAAATCAAGTAGGTCTTGCTTTCCCGCCCCGGAACCCGTTATATTTTACTACAGAGATAAGCCGACAAAAGGTGGTAAAAAATGGACGGACCGGCTATAGTGGCAATTCTGGGCGCGGTTTTTACACTTTTCGGAGCAGCATTGCTGTACTGGGGTGTTCGCGAAGAGAAACAGTACTATGAAAGTATGGCCCGGCGGCCTGATGCCCGGGAATTTGTGACCCGGTTCCCGATGCGCCCGGAACCGGGCGGCTTAAAAGCCGGTGGTATTATCGGCCTGGTTGTCGGGCTGGCGATGTTTGTTATGGCTCTGATATTCTGGTTGTAAATCATCCGGATCGAGACAAGTCATAGATCGGGGAGTTTGTTAGTAAACAAACTCCCCGATCTCAACTTTGGGGCATCACCAGCCCGGCGTCCATTATCATTTTCGCTGCATTGCCTGCAAAAAAACGGTACGAATCATTCGGTCTCCGGTTAAAAGTGCGAATAAGCCTCAGGTTGGCACCGGCTATTGCTATTACACCACTTGCCTGTAGCGGTACTGCATGGCTTCGGCGATATGGTGCGCCTTGATTATATCGCTGCCATCAAGGTCGGCAATGGTGCGGCCCAGTTTCAGGGTACGGTGGAAAGCCCTGGCTGAAAGGTGCAACTGGCGCATCCCTTCTTTCAACAGGCTCATAGCCGTATCATCTGCTTTGCAGAATACGCCAATATCCACTGCGCTCATTTCCGCGTTGGTGATAATGGTTGCTTTTTTAAAACGTTCGAGTTGCTTGTTTCTTGCCGCAGACACTCTCTTTTGCACATCTTTTGAGCTTTCACCCTGCCTTCCGGAAGTCAATTTTTCAAAATTTACCCGGGGCGCATTTACAAAAATATCGATTCTGTCGGTAAAGGGTCCGCTCAGCCGTTGCTGGTAACGCGCAATCGAGGCGGCTGAACAGGTGCAGGTTTTAACCGGGTCATCATAATAGCCGCACGGGCACGGGTTCATTGCTCCAATCAGCATGAAATTGGAAGGGAAGGACAGGCTGCCTCTAACCCGGCTGATGGTTACGACTTTGTCTTCAATCGGCTGGCGCAGCAGTTCAAGCCTGGCCTGCCCGAATTCGGGCAGTTCGTCCAAAAACAGCACTCCGCGGTGGCTCAGGGTTATTTCTCCAGGTTTAGGCCACGAACCTCCGCCTACCAGTCCGGCGTTGGAAATGGTGTAATGGGGGGACCTGAAAGGGCGGTCGAGGACCAGCGGGGTTTCCGGTGGCAGCAGCCCGCTCACCGAGTATATCTTGGTAACCTCCAGGGATTCATCCCTGGTCATGGAAGGCAATATGGATGGAAGGGAGCGGGCCAGAAGGGTTTTCCCGCTGCCGGGCGGACCGGTCATCACCAGGTTGTGTGCCCCGGCGGCGGCTACTTCAAGTGCGCGCTTGATGTGTTCCTGGCCTTTGACATATGCCATGTCTGCGATATTTTCAACTACCGGTACAATAGGTGAAGCGGCAGCCGGTTCGTAATAGGCTATGGGTTCGGGCCCGGATATAGCTGTAGTTATCTGGAGCAGAGTGGCAAACGCGCCTATTTTTACATTTTCTACCAGCCCGGCTTCGGCAGCGTTTACTTCCGGCACAATAACGCGGGGTATTCCTTTATCCCGGGCAAAGGCAACCATGGGCAGTATGCCGTTGGTTTGTCTCAGGCTGCCGTCGAGAGAAAGTTCACCCAGCAGCAATGCATCGGAAACATCACCCTGACACTGGCCTGACCCGAGCAGGATAGCCAGGGCAATAGGCAGGTCGTATGATGGGCCGGCTTTTTTTAGATCGGCGGGCGCCAGGTTTACGGTGATGCGTTTACAGGGAAACGAAAAACCCGAATTGCGAATGGCAGCCCGTACACGCTCCCTGGCTTCCTGGACTGCGGTATCCCCAAGGCCGACTATGGTAAAGGAAGGCAACCCCGGAGAAATATCAACTTCCACTTCGACGATTGCGCCTTCAAGCCCGACGAGGGCGCAGCTAAAGACTTTAGCGAGCATGATACGTCTGTCATGGTAACCTTAACCTTAATGTTGTGTCAATCTCCACCAGCAAATGCTGCAAAAGTTCAGAAACATATTGGACTCCCGGGGAGGTGATCTT
>JAFGLQ010000014.1 GCA_016928015.1 Dehalococcoidaceae bacterium | reverse complement strand
CCCTATTTGGCCTTGCTCCGGATGGGGCTTGCCCAGCCAGCCGGTCTCCCGGCTGCTGGTGAGCTCTTACCTCACCATTTCACCCTTACTTCTCCGGTTAAGAAAAAGCGGTATGTTTCTGTTGCGCTTTCCGTAGGGTTGCCCCTCCTGGGAATTACCCAGCATCCTGCCCGTTGGAGCCCGGACTTTCCTCCCCCTGAGCGAACAGAGGGCGGCCACCCGGCCTACCTGGCTTCAGCACTTTAATTATACCATTAATAGCTGCGGTTTTCAGTGAAAAAAGCTAGACGATTCGTTTATCCAGGGCGAGGTTGGCCAGTCTGTCGGCTTCTCTGTTTTGAGCTCTGAGAACGTGGACAAGGGAATATTTCTTGAAACCTGAAAGCAGATCAGCTGCTTTCAGGTACAGCGGCCTCAAGTCGGCATTTTTGACCCGGTACTGGCCCTTGAGCTGTTTTACAACCAGTTCCGAATCGACTTTTACCCTTACCTCGTCCGCCCCCATCATCGAAGCAGCTTCCAGCCCGGCTATCAGTGCTAGGTATTCCGCCTGGTTATTGGTAGTAATGCCGATGTAGCGGGAAATCGTTTCAAGCACCTGACCTTTTACATCGGCAATTACTACTCCGATAGCAGCATGCCCGGGATTATTGCGGGAAGCTCCATCCGAATGAATAATTACGATATCAGGGTTATTCACAGAAAAGTATCCTGCCGCAGTTGGCACATTTTTCCATCGAAGCGCTACGGGCATGCTGCAGCTGGGCGGATGACAGGCTTATATGACAACCTTCACAGGTACCGTTAACAACCCTGGCAACAGCAAGGCTGCGCTGGGTTTTTATCCTTTCATATACCTGTATAACCTGGGCATCGATTTCAGCGGCGGCCTCGTCTCGTTTTTGTCTGAGGCGGGCGAGTTTTTCCGAGGCAGCTTGTATATCCTGCATCAGTTGCTGCTGGTCAAGTTTCCAGGTTTCTTCAATCCCGGCGAGAGATTCGACAGCCAGGTTGAACTCATTCCACAAAGTTTCGGTGTTTTCCATTTCCCGCAGAGCCTGTTCATCGATGTCAGCCATGTTAGCACTCAACACTTCCGCCTCATGTTGCAGGTTGGTCAGTTCTTTGGGGTTTGTAATCCGGCCGCTGTACAGTTGGTCATTGATGTGTTTCAATTTATTCTTCAGATCTTCAGATTGCCATTCAAGCGTTTTCAAACGGCTCGTAGCTTGCCGATGACTTTCTTCAAGAGTTGATTTGGTTTGTCTGGCCTCTAGCAATTGCCTGCTTTCCCCGAGCCGGCTGCGCCCCTCGGCAAGGGCTTTCTCCAGGGATGCTATTTCAATTTCCAGTTCCTGTAATCCCAGAAGTTTCAGCGTGATGCTCATAGCTTTATTGTAGCCTCTAAAACCAAATTAAAGCAATACGGGTTACCGGCTGGTGTATATGCGGCCCACCCTTGAAACTCAACCGGGCAAATGTATCAGAGAATGCCGATCATTTCCAGCAGCGGGTACCAGGTGTAGAAACAGATAATATGAACTACCGGCCACAGCAGCCAGTAGAAAAAACCGGCCTTCATCCAGTCCCTCGGCTCGATCACTCCACTGCCCAACGCCAGCGGGAAGAACGGAACACCGGCCCAGAACAGCACCTGGGGAAAACAGCTCAGGTAAATCAGGGCGCCCAGTACGGGGTCTACTCCGGCGCCTATAGCTGCTGCAATTATTGCCGGTACGAACAATACCAGCGAAGGCACCAGGAGCATCGACCCGGCTACTACCGTATTCAAAAGCCAGGTCGCCAGTATAAAGGTCAGGGGGCTGACGGCAAATGAATACACCGGAGCCACCAACTGCTCACCGATATAGTCTCCCAGCCCGGTGCCGGCTGCCATAGCCACCAGGCTCATGAGTGAACCCACGAATATAAGCAGAGACCAGGGAACCGCTTTTTTTATAAATGTTTCAAAATCCATTATACCGGCGCCGGGCAGAATGTAGAGCAGAACACCTACTATACCTACTGCTTCGACGCCGATTTTATGCCAGGGTTCGGTCAGCCAGGCAATAACAATGAGCCCCAGATAAACCAGAGTCCGTTTCTCTATTCTGCTCATCGGCCCCAAAGCCTGCATCTCCTGTTCCACTCTTTCGAACCCTCCGGATATGGCCGTAACCTCCGGTTTGAAAAGCCGGGTTATTACGAAGAACATGGCGATAAATATCAGCGCAGTCGGCACTACCATTATTAAAGCCCAGCCGATCCAGGAAACATAATAGCCGGCCTGTCCAAGCGAACCCCACAAAACCATGGCCGGCATACCCCCGGTAAGAACCTGCCAGCCGCTGGCCGCTCCCAGCATGGTAACGGCCAGTATCATGGATTTACCCACATTACTCCTTGGATGAACCCCGAACAGGGTTATTAAAGGAGCAACAATAGCCAGCATTAACGCAGAACGTGCCGCCGCCAGTGGCAGAATGTAGCCCAGAATGAACATGGCCAGAAATATTAAAATAAGCAGGTGCCTGTAACTCGGCTTACCGCGGGTGATAATGAACAGGGCAATTCGCCGGGCGACACCTGATTCGCGCACACAACCGGCGATGCCCAGTGCGGCAAAGAGAAACCAGAAGGTGGAACCTGAAAACCCGGAAAAAGCCAAGGAGAAACCGGCGACATTGCTGATCCAGGCGACAATCGGGATAAGAAAACCGGTAAAATACACCGGAACCGGCGTGGTTATCCAGAGGATTACAGCCGAAACCAGTATGGCCAGCAGGCCCTTGACTGACTCATCCATACCACCAATGGGCAGCGCGCGTATAATTAAAAAGGCGGCAACTGCCGCCACCGCTCCCATGATTTTTATTCCGGTTATTTTCTTTTCCAATAATTTCCTCCCGAAACCCGGGTTTTACCGGTTGCTATATTTTAGGCAAGGGATACCGGATTATCAATAGTTACCGGCCCTTTTCCGCAGACTTTTAACACTTTCAAATGCCGCCTGTGGAATCCGGGGAAAATAAAGTGGGGCGGCGCTCTCAAAGCGCCGCCCCTGGTGTCTATTCAAGCGGGTGTCTATTCAAACCTTAAATTGGTAGGGACCTGTCTGTCTGGCCTGACTACCCTGTCGGTTGGAGTGCATACCTGGCGCTGGCGGCTGAAAAGGGGTTTGCGAAGGAAGGAAGGCACATCCAGCTCATCCTCTGTTTTTATATTCTTCAGCAGGCCGGCGAGTTCGTCCTCGGTGTCCTTGCCTTCTTCGAACCCGGTCTTGGTAACAAAACCGGTAGCAACGAGCGTGATGCGGACCTCCTGATCGAGGGAGGAGTTGGTGCCGACGCCAAATATAATGTTGGCGTTTGGATCGACCGCCTGTTTGATAACCTCGGCAGCTTCGTTTACTTCATAAAGGGTAAGGTCTTCGGAACCGACAACATTGAACAGGATACCGTTGGAACCGGATATGGACACATCCAGCAGTGGGCTGGCCAGAGCTTCCTTGGCTGCATCCACGGCGCGATTCTTGCCACTGCCATGGCCGATACTCATCCAGGCCGGGCCGGCGTCTTTCATAATGGCTTTGACATCGGCAAAGTCGAGGTTGATAACACCGGGTACGGTGATAACCTCGGATATGGCCTGTACACCATGGCGCAACACGTCATCTGCCATCTTGAAAGCGGCATCCATGCCGGTTTTTGGATCGCACAGGTCAAGCAAGCGGTCGTTGGGTATGATTATAAGGGTATCCACTTTGCCCAGAAGGCGGGCGATGCCATCTTTAGCAACCGATGCACGGCGGGCACCTTCAAAACCGAAGGGTTTGGTAACCACAGCAATTGTCAGGGCGCCGCTGTCCTTGGCTATCTGAGCAACCACTGAAGCCGAACCGGTTCCTGTGCCGCCTCCCATGCCGGCGGTAATAAAGACCATGTCAGCGCCATTGACAAGCTCTTTAATTTCATCGCGGCTTTCCTCTGCAGCTTTGGAGCCCATGTTATGGTCGCCGCCGACACCCAGCCCACGGGTAATTTTTTCTCCCAGTTGAATCCTGGTAGGAGCTTCAGTAATCGCCAGGGCCTGAGCGTCAGTATTCATGGCAATGAATTCAACGCCCTGGATTTCTTCCCTGACCATTCGGGTAACTGCATTACAACCGCCACCGCCAAGACCAATGACTTTTATCTTGGCCGGATTGGGAACAAAACTTGTTTTTGCCATTTATTTCCTCCTTATATTTTACAAGGTCATATTCTATTTAAGCGGAAAACAGCCGGCCTAAACCGGATGCCAGCTTGCGTACAGCTGAGCCTAACCAGCCGCCCCGCTTAGGACCGGCCGGACCATAGTTCTTGGCGCCCCAGAGCAAGAGGCCAACGCTGGTAGCATAAGCCGGGTCTCTGAGGGAATCGGTGATGCCGTAGACGTGAGCCGGAACTCCCACCCTTACCGGCAGGCGCATAATGTCGCGGCCCAGCGCTTCCACACCGGACAGGTTGGATGAACCACCGGTAAAGACCACACCGGCCGGCACCAGGGATTCATAGTCGGCGCTGGGAAGCTCGAGAAGTATCAGCCGCATGATTTCCTCCATGCGGGCGCGAATAATGTCGCAGAGGTCCTGATAGGATACGCCATGCCCGTCAGCCGAGATAGGATTGGATGATTCCATGCGGCTTTCATATACCGGCATAACCGAACCGTAGCGTTTTTTCATCTCTTCAGCCACATCGAAAGGCAGCCCCAGACCGATAGCGATGTCCCGGGTAAGCTGGTAGCCTGCCACCGGCAGAATGGAACTGTGCCAGATGCTGCCGTCCTTGAAGATACAGATATCGGTAGTGCCGCCGCCAATATCGGCCAGGATAACACCGACCTGTTTCTCATCTTCGGTCAGCACTGCCTCGCTGGAAGCGAGGGGTTCCAGCACCAGGTCGTCGATGTCGATGCCGACGCCTCTAATGCATTTGACCATGTTCTGGATCGAGGTAGCAGCTGCCGTGATGACGTGAGTCTCCACATCCAGCCTGAAACCATGCATGCCAACCGGGTTTTTTACGCCGGTTTGTCCATCAACCGAATAGCCCCTTGGAATTACATGAAGCAGGCGGCGGTCGTTGGGCACCTTGATGCTTTGCGCGGAACTGAGTACCCTCTTGAGGTCATCGGAACGCACCAGGCGGTCATTGCGAGTGATAGCAACGACGCCCCGGTTGTTCATGGAACTGACGTGGCGGCCCGTAACCCCTACATAGGCTGATTCCACATGGTAATCGCAGGCCTGTTCTGCTTTTCTTACCGAGTCCCTGATAGCCTCCCGGGCTTCATTGATGTTAACCACCAGGCCCTTGTGAAGGCCATGAGAAGGTGACAGGCCTACACCTACGACGCGGATACCACCATTTTCGTTATATTCTGCAATGGTTGTACAAATTTTGGTTGTACCGACGTCTATCGAGGTTATAACTGACTTTTTCCCCATTTTTTCCTCCTTCTTGATTTCGCCTTATTAAACTGTTCTAATCAGTTGTTAAAAACCTTTTTGTTCACATCTTCAAACCCTCCCCTTTTACCTTCATTAATAAATATATATCTCCAGGCGGATGTCTCCCCTGTTTATATATCTAATTAAGACTGAAAACCCCGGCGGCTCCCGCCAGGCACCCGGTCAGGCTGATAAAAAAAAGCCCCGCCGAACTCAACCTGGTATCAGATGGAGCGATCACCCGTTCAGCCACCCGCATGCGGGCGCTGCGGCTCCTGGGGTTACGGCTGATTTCCTCCGGGGAAGGAGTGATGATTTTACGGTTTATCAAACGGATGCTAGCCTTGTGAGCGCAGGTGCATACCGGTGCGCCAGGCAGGCATAAGCAGTCGCGGGATTCTTCCTGCAGAACCCGTTTAACTATGCGGTCTTCCAGCGAATGGTAGCTTATGACCACCAGGCGCCCGCCATATCCCAGCAGGTTCAGCGCCTGGCGCAGCGCCGTTTCGAGATTTTCAAGTTCCCGGTTGACGGCAATGCGCAGTGCCTGGAATGTACGCGTGGCCGGGTGAATCCGGCCCCTGCGCCCGCCCAGAGCTTTTTCTACCAGGGCGGCGAGTTCAAACGTCGTATTGACGGGCCGGTTGGCGACGATACTTCGGGCTATGCGCCGGCTGGCCGGTTCTTCTCCGTATTTATATATAATGTTGGCGATTTCGGTTTCAGTACAGGAGTTGAGGATATCAGCCACGGTCATTTGTTGTTCGGGACTGAAGCGCATATCCAGTGGGGCATCAAACTGAAAACTGAAACCCCGTCCCGTTTCGCCAAGCTGGATGGATGACAGCCCCAGGTCAAAAAGTATGCCGTGCACCGGGAAATACTTCCGGGCCAGGCATTCATCTTCCAGGGAAGCAAAATTGCGATTAACCAGCAGTGCTGCTGAACCGAAAGGTTCGAGCCTCTGGCTGGCGATGGCAACGGCCTGGGGATCCGCTTCAAAGCCAAGAAGCTGTCCACCGGGGGAACTGGCTTTTAGGATTGCTTCAGAATGGCCGGCTGCACCGGCGGTACAGTCCACGTAACGCCCGCCAGTTTGTATCCTGAGGTAGCAGATGACTTCATCCAGCATTACCGGATTATGCAACCCGGAAAGGGAGCTATTCATTTTCCATGCTCTCGATTATCTGCCAGGCCTGTTCCTGGGCTATTGCCTGCTCTGCCTGCCATTCTTCCGGGCTCCAGAGTTCAAGGTAATTATTGGCGCCGGCGATAATGACTTCTTCATCAATACCGGCCAGCTCTTTCAATTTGGGAGGAACGGTCATACGGCCCTGTCCATCAAGGTGAATCAGAAAAGCGCTGGCAAACAATGCCCTGTTCAGGCGGCGCTGTTTGGAACGGCTGATGGCACTGCCCCTGGTTACTTCCTGGGCAAGTTTCTTCCATTCATTAAGAGGGTAGGCAGTGATGCAGTTTTCAATTCCCCTTGTAAGTACCAGTCCGTCTTTCAAAAGCGGACGGAAGCGGGGCGGTAATGGGAACCGTCCCTTTTCATCCAACCGATATTCGAATTCACCAAAAAACACTGCTTCCCCTTGCTTCCACTTTTCTCCCACTTCATCCCACTGCATCCCATTCTACACTACTGGACATATCTCTTGTCAAGACTTTTTTTATAAAATTTTTCAAAATCTGAATTTCTTTTGTTATGTCTAGTAAACCTGTGTTAGAATACTGCCGGAAGTGTGACTGAGAAATTGAAATGCGCATAGATATTTTGAGCCTTTTTCCCGAAATGTTCGATGGGCCGTTCGCATCGAGTATCATAAAACGAGCTGTTGACAAAGGCCTGGTTAATATTTATGTAAACAACTTCCGAAATTATGCTCCGGACCGGCATAAGGTCGTTGATGATTATCCTTATGGCGGCGGCGCCGGAATGGTGCTGAAACCGGAACCGATTTTTGCAGCGGTCGAAGATCTGAGAGGCTCTCCTTATGTAAAGAACCCCCAAAAACCGGTTATTTTGCTTTCCCCCCAGGGCAGGCTTTTTGACCAGAATATCGCACGGGAACTGGCCTCAAGGGAAAGCCTTATTTTAATTTGCGGCCATTACGAGGGTGCCGATGAAAGAGTCAGCCAGCACCTGGCAACAGATGAAATCAGCATCGGAGATTATGTCCTGAGCGGCGGAGAACCGGCAGCCATCGTCATGGTCGATGCCATTGTCCGGTTGATTCCGGGTGTTATCGACTGCCTTTCTACTGCCGATGATTCCTTCAGCCGGGGGATACTGGAATATCCGCAGTACACCCGCCCGGCGAATTTCAGGGGATGCCAGGTGCCCGACATACTGCTGTCAGGCAACCATGGGGAAATTGAAAAATGGCGTCGCATTCAGGCGGTTAAACGGACCCTGGAACGCCGACCTGACCTCCTGGATTCAGCCTCTCTGACAGCAGAGGAGCAAAAGATACTGGCAAGGCTCGAATATTTTAATCACCTCTAACCGGCATATATCATATATATAAAGGTAGGCGCTTGGCCCCCGCACCCGCGCCCGGCACCGGCCGACTTGCCAAAGCGGGGCTTAAAATGCTTTAATTATGAGTTATTTGCAAAGCAGGAGATAAT
>JAFGLQ010000104.1 GCA_016928015.1 Dehalococcoidaceae bacterium | reverse complement strand
GGTCACCTGCTGAATTCCTGGCAGTCGGAGCTTTAACATAGTGCAAAAAGTCGCATTGCCTTTGATGCTAATAAGGGGTACACCTCAATGGCCGTCGGACTCTAAGCCGGGGTGTAGCTGTTTTTTGGGATAAGGTCATCCATACTGAAACCTCTGCCAGAATACTACTGTGCCCGTAGTATATGCCTTTAGGCACTCTTTGGCAAGAGTGTACTTTACCGTAATTAGTGTCACCTATATCGCCGTGATATAATGGTGTAATGTTGGTCCTCACTGAATCAGTGGCTAAGGAGATAGCTATGGAAAAGGAAATAATATTTCTCATAGAGGAAGCTCCTGAGGGGGGGGTTGTCGCCAGAGCACTCGGGCACGATATTTTTACCGAAGCGGAGTCTGAGCAAGAGTTAAAAAAGATATTGCAGGATGCTGTTAAGTGCCATTTCGATAAGGATGAAATGCCACGCCTTATCCGAATGCATATGGTAAGAGATGAGGTAATCACTGTATGAAGCTTCCCAGAAATCTTGGAGGCCAAGAGATGTCATCACTTCTGGGTAAATACGGTTACCGAGTTACCCGCCAAACAGGAAGCCATCTAAGACTTTCTTCCAATTTCAAAGGCGTTGAACACCACGTTACTATCCCTAGGCACAAGTCGTTAAAGATTGGGACACTTAGCAATATATTGGCGAGCGTTGCTGGCTACTTAGAAATGGATCGGCAACAATTGATCGACAGCTTATTCGAATAGCATTAGAGAGTTGTTCTTGATTACACGAAGCAGAACATTGTTTGGGGCGTAGTTCGACTTAATTAAAAGTGCTGGGCAGGTACCTGAAAAAGCGCAGCAAGCGGCGCCTTTGCACTTAATTTAATTCTATCACCGAATAGGCATAAAGGCCTGGAATGCCTAACGTCGCCTTGCCATCCGCGACGGTCATTTCTATTTTCTCAGCGTTCCCCGTTTCAAAATCATGTAAAACCGCGCTTGCCGGTACTGTCCCCGAAGGCAGGCTTACAGTAATCTCGAAAGGCTGTACCGGCGTAAAGGTATCGGTGGTTTGGTTGAAATTGTAGTTTGAAAGGTGCAGCACCAGTCCTTCAGCCCCGGCATAACGGCGAATATTCACCGTAGGCGGTGCCGTAGTGGTTATTTCCGGTTCATACTTGCCGAACAGGGCATTTTTAAATTCCAGCAATACCGCTTCTTTATTGGTCCTCTGGACAGGCAGATATGCAACATCATTGTCCTGGTTGCGGTAATAGTCATCACCGATGTCTTCGGCAAATGTATACCATGATCCCTTGCCGAGCTTATGCTCACCGGGGTTTGCCAGGGTTTCCAGTTCCGGTCTGCTAACCGGCGTTCCGGTCTTGTCGTGGGTGGCAAAATGCGCTATCTGTATTATATTCCCGCCGTTCTTTACGTATTCCGTAATCAGCCTGACTTCTTCATCTGATGCCATGAAGACGGACGGCAGAATAACTACATCGTATGAACCCATTTCCGCCGGGCTTAAAGTATCTGTAAAAAGTTCTCCGTCTCCTGCGAGCAGCGTATCCACCGGTACGTTCAGGTTCAGGAGCATCTCGATTACGCCCTTGACACCGTGGTCCGTCCAGGTATTGCGCTCTTCAACCGGCATTATAGAAGCGCCAAGCCGCGAGGCGATACTGTTTATGAAAGCCACCCTGGCCGGTTCATCAAGGCCGTAAAACTCGGGGTGGCTGTCGGCATAAGCTACATACCTTGCCGCTTCGCCGACATCATAGGCGATCTTGGCGTTATCGAGGTAGTTCCAGTTGTGCATTGTCTTGAAGTATTCGCCGTCTACAATCATCTTCCCGTTGGAAGGATAGATATCCGCAAAAACGTATTTAAACAGCTCAGAGGTATTTCCGGGTACGTTACCACGGTCGTGGGTAATCTCTACCAGCACGGCAGTATAATCCGCCATATCTTCCGCAAGCTTGAGTACTACGGAAGATTTCGGCACTTCGGACTTGGCGCTGAAATAGAAATGTTCGCAGGTGAGGTAGTCCAGAAAATCAGCAGGCATAAGCCCGGTGACAAACTGGGGCGAAGCGTTCAGGGAGATGAAAAATTCGCGTCCGTAAGTAGCGGCGGCATAGTTTTTCAGTTCGGCGGCGAATTGTCGCCAGAATTTTATGCTTTCCACCATCTGGAATTGACCGAATTCGTAGGTAATGGGCATCGGCGGCCAGGTTTCTTTGTTCCATGTATCCCGCAGGTTTTTAGCTGCCAGGTAGTCCCGCAGGTTAAAGCTGCCAATGTCCGTAATGCCAAACCTCGTTTTCAGTTCGTTGGCACTGTATTTTCCTGCCAGGTATTTTGTGAAGCCAGCCATGGAATATTCGTCAAAGGTACCGCCGGCTTCGTATATAACCTGCCGGTTGAATGTAGACTCGTCTACCGCTACGCCTTCCACGCCCATGTCTATCATGGCTTTGCCGGTTGCGGTCAGTTCTTGTTGCCAGCCGGGGTTCAGGAGGTTCATCCAGTACTGGTCACTGTAGCGGTCTCCCATGCCTGGTTTGATAACCCTGATGGGGTTACCGTTTATATCCACTGTAGCCAGTTGCGGCTCGGGGGTGGGTTTGTCCCCCGGTTTCTGCATGGGGGTAATGCCGGCTCCAAGATAGTGCCTGTTTCTCTGCAGGAACTGAGAAAGGTAGCCGCGGAACCATGCCTGTTCGGCCGGGTTTTCCGGCAGCGATGGCGCCCATCCCGCCATTACCTGGGGGATCTCATCGAAAAAGGCATAATTCTGTGTCCAGCCCGTGAGGAACAGCGGTTTTTTCAGGAACTGGGAACCTTCTCCTGCTTTGATGTAGGGGAAATCCTCAGCGGGTTTGTTCGCACCATTTATGATGATGTTGGGGATATCCGGCATCTGGATTTTTATTTCAGGTATGACGATACCGGGTTTTTCCACATCATCTACCGGAGGCTGGTTCGTTTCCGGGGCCGGCCCCGGCAATTCTATAGCGGGTGCCGAGCAGGAAACCGCCATAAATCCCGATATGACGATGATAATAATGGCAAGATGCTTTAATAACTGCGTATTCTTCATATCAAGTATTATATATTAATGACGATTCTTGATTAAAGTCAGCGCGGATCCGGTTGTTTTCGGCTGATAAAGCAAACGGCGAATTTATAGGTGTTAGAATGGAATATTCTATTAGTTAATTCACAAAGCAGAGCATTGTTTCAGGTATAGTTCGACTCTCCCCCGTCTCCACCAGGCTCAAAAAACGTAAAAACGTTTAAACATATACAAGAATTAAAGCTAAAAACTTGGACGGGGAGGCCGGGTTTTAAACAGAACCCAATCTCCACCAGGAAATGATAAGTGCCACTCGTAAAGGGTGGCACTTTTTTACACCCCGCGCAGGGGGTAAGGCTGGGTATCCTCCAGCGTTTTGCCTATATTGAGGCCGATGACCATGTGCAGCAGGGGCTTCTTCACGTTCCGGCAGAAGAAGGGCAGGTGCACCATGCCCTTGGGCACGTAGATGACGGACGAAGTGGTAAGCTGCATCTTTTCCGCCGTCTCGCCCTTGCCCAGCCAGAACTCCACCTCCGCGCCCAGGTCGTCCGGTTCCTTGGGATTGGTGCCGATGAAGAGGAAAAGCTCGTCGCAGTTGTGCGTGTGCGGCGGCCTGTCCTCGGTCACGCCGAAGGCGCATTCTTCGGTTATC
>JAFGLQ010000013.1 GCA_016928015.1 Dehalococcoidaceae bacterium | reverse complement strand
GTAGACTATTCCCCCGCCCGGCACGTATACTAAAGATAGAGTTCCAGATTATTTATTACAAGCGTGGTTAAGATGTCTTCAATGAGAGGGTTTCAAAAAAGGACATATGGCAGTATTCAGGAGCTATTGAAGGATATGCTCTTTCCTTTCCGGAACAGAAAGAAGCTCAGGGAGGTTAGAACCAGAAAGCTGATATCCTCCGCCTTTCGTGAACGGCTGATGCTGGCCGTCACCGCAGTCAATGGCTGCCGTTACTGCTCTTACTTTCATGCCAGACAAGCTCTAAAGAGTGGTGTAGGATCAGCTGAAATACATCGGCTTCTTTCAGGAATCGTTGAAAACTCACCGGAAGACGAGCTGTTGGCCATAATTTATGCCCAGCATTGGGCCGAAACCAATGCGAACCCCGACCCTGAAGCGGTGATAAGGCTGGAGCAAGCCTACGGCAAAGAAGGGTCTGAAGCCATTAACTTAATGCTTAGAATGATTCGGATGGGTAACCTGATGGGTAATTCCTGGGACTACTTTCTGTCCCGCGTTTCATTTGGGAAGTGGGGAATACAGTCAGAACCTGATAGTTTTTTAAATCATTGACCCTTATGCCGTTCCAGTTCTTCCTTGGCTTTTTTGCGATGAGCTTCGGTATCTGAGCGTAGTCCGATCAAAGTATTTTTTATCTCTGCAGAGTCAGCTTCGAATATTTCAAAAAAACGGTTTTCGATCAGGCTGTCCTCTATATAAAAGGTGATCGCAATCGCTTCCATTAGCGGGATAGCCTGGTTGTTAATCCTGGCGAGCTCTTTTTCCAGGTAGTTGGTATAAGATTGAACAGCAGTATTGTTGAACCTTTGCTCGTTAATGAATAAAGAGTGAGTGCCCTTCATCCGGCCCAGTTTTCTTATCCACGCGGCGTGCTTGATTTCCTCGGCTGCTAGGGAACTCCAGAATTCTTTCAAGACCGGAAATTTCGTCGCGTACTGTTCGTAAAGTCTGGCGATATATTCCTCGTTGCGAGCCAGGTTTTCAATTATTTCAGGTGAATTATTTGTTTGATCATCTACAATGCATCCTTTTATTAATCAACCGGGTGGCATTCACATCCCAGGATATTATGTGTACATTGCTACCCGGAAAGCAAGGCGTTAGATGATTTCTGGCAGTATATGGTGGCAGGGTATATCGTATTTCAACTGATCTGTTCTAACTTTCAGCAGGTAGCGTCCATTTAAAAAGCCAGGAACAACCGCTTTTCGGGTTACGTTTCCTGGGGTTCGGTTACTTCGACATCTCTTTCCCAGCCTTCGTTTTCCAGGGTAATGGATTCGATTGCAACCGAACTGGAATTGGCATCGAGATCGGGCAGGACCTGGTATTCACTAACCCAGCACCGGTAAACCCTGAAGGCCTTTACAACTATACCCTGCTCGTTTAGCAGTTCGATGTAGATGTCTTTGCGGAATTCCTTTAAAGACATGTGGGAACCGGTCTGGTAGCTGAGGTTTGCCCAGTTTTCAAAATCAGGATCATGGGTTACACCCCGTTCCAGTACTACCGGTTCGAACCTCCAGGTGCCGGGGGACGTGTAAAAACTGCTTTGTTCAATGCCATCGCGGAATATTATGGGAGTTGTGAACCTTTTCAGGCAGCTTATTTTGCTTACCCCTGCGATGTAACGGCCGTCCCACTTAACCCGGAACTTGAAATTCTTGTAGGGGTCTATTCTGTTGGTGTTGACCGTAAACTGCGTCATATCCTCCTCCCTGTGTTGTGCGGATGCTGGCTTTAGTTGCTGGCTACCATGTTGTCCGCAACGAGTCAATTATAGCACCGAGATTGGCAGCAAAATATAGTATTTTTGGATTTATTCCGGTGGTATTAGACCGCCACGGCCGACTGATCTGTATGTTTGCCGAAAAACTATTGATACGTGAGGCAGCCGGGAGTTGAATGCTTTAAAACGAACTATAACGGGTATTAGGGCGGGGCAGTATTATGGCGGAATGGATAGTGTGTTCAGATCTTATGGCAAGGCGTGCAAAATTGGCCTGTTACGGTGCCGGGCTGTTTTTAACCTCTTCCCTCGTATTTAGTTTGGTGCTGTTACCCCAAAGCAGCAGCCCGGAGTCACTGGATAGCTATTCCAGCAGTGCCAGCCGGATGCCGGTTTACCACTATATACAATCCTTTCGGGGTTTCGAGGCTTATTGGAACCGGGATTGGGAGAGCGATGCTTCGGGCTTCTATAGCCGGATTGCCGGAATTGTTTCAGAATACAAGCAGATGACGGCAGATGCTCCGGCAGAGTTCGACTGCAACGACTTGGCTGTTGGGTTCTGGCGCGTCTTGGAAGATAACGGCATAAATGTGCTGCTGGCTGCCGGAAACCTGGAAAGAACCAATGAAACTTTTACGGACTGCAACCACGCCTGGCTGATAATTTATAACGGTCAGGGGGCGGCAGCTGCCATAGAAACCACCACCGGCAGCATCTATGTGTGGGAACAGGTTTCGGTCCGGGTACAGCTAAAGCAGTACTGGGAAGCTTTTCTATATCCGAATCCTGAAGATATGACAGCCGATTTTTCACAAAGGTGGTGACAATGTAAAAGGAGGGTGAAAAATGAAACATTTCATATTATTCGACGAAAAATGGCTTGCAGGTACTATTATGATCATCCTGGCAACGGCAGCTCTTGCACTCGGCGGCTGCGGCGATTTCGACCTTAATCCCTTCGATGAAAAGGAAACTACCACCACCGGGCAAACCACCACGGCGCCGGTTGCAAGTGAAATTCCCGGCACCACCGGCTTTATTACTACCACGGCTCCCTATGCCGGCGCTCCTTTAGGCGCTCCTGCGTATGACCTGTTTCTCAGGATCGAAGGTGTCGATGGGGAATCCACCGACGCCAGTCATCTAAAATGGGTGGATGTGATGGAATATTCCTGGGGCATCGAAGAAGTATCCGGCGGCACCAGTCGGACAACCGGTTCAATGGAGCACTTAAATCTGGCGGTTACTAAAACTCTGGATAAAACCTCTCCGTCGCTGGCTGTAAAGTGTTCCAAATTCGAGATTATACCTACGGTTGTGCTGGCTATCTGCCAGGCAGGAGGAAACCGAACCCAGGTCATGCGCTACACCATGGAGGACGTGTATGTAAAATCCGTCCATGTTTACGGGAATACCGCCGATGAAATCCGGCCGGTAGAGGAAATAACCTTTTCGTACCGGAAAATTACCTGGCTGTATACCGAACTGGATACTACCGGAAAAGCCAAGGGGAATATTGAGTTCACCTGGAACGTGGAGACAGGTACACAGGAATAGTTGCCGTATGCTATTGTATGAGCCCGCACTGTTTAAGATTCGGGTAAGCTTGGCAGTCTCGGTGATCACCACGAGTTTGAAGTAGTTAGCTTGTAAGAGATCGCCACGTCGGGCTTGCGCCCTTCTCGCGATGACAAAGGTGTGGTGGTTCGCGATGACGTATGTATGGTTTGTGCAGCTTTCGCGATAACCTGTGTTTGCCGCGTTGACCTTTCGGACGGACGGCAAAATTGAAAAACATGCCCGGATATGTTCTAATCAACAATTATGACGATCGAAACCGCTTTAATCCTGCTTGAATCAATTCTGCTGCTGGCTACCATTACTCTGCTTTTATACAGTATCAAGGAAGGGCGCCAGAGAAGCGCCCTGATACTGCAGGTGGAGCGCTCCACCAGAACGCTTACCCGGCTGGAATACTTTCTTACCGCGGTGGAGGCAATCAATGATGCAGGCGAAGAAATCGTAGGTTGTATTACCGGCAGAAAACCCGCCGGTGAGGATATCAAGCGGGTGAAATCGTTTACCAGGGCAATTGAAAGGGCGGCCAAACGGGGCGTCAGCATAAAATACGTTTTGCCCAAAATACAGGACTGCCTGTATATCGGCCAGTTGTATGCCAGAGCCGGCGCTGAAATCCGGTACGGAGCCCTGCCGGTGGTGCATTCGATGCGCTATACCATCGTAGATAATTTTTCCGTTATCCTGGCTGTGCCCGAAAGCCAGGACGGGCGCGAAATGACCAAGAAAGGTTACAACATTCCTTCAAAATCGCTGGCGGAACTGTTGAGAGTTACGTTCGATGAATGCTGGCAGGAAGGCATCACCTTTCAGCAGTACATCACCGAGACGCTCGAACAGACCGGCATGTCGGTTGAAAAGCTGGCCAGGGAGCTCGAGATTAAACCCGGCGAGCTGACGGGTTTGAAATAGCCCGCCGGCTGCCCGGCAGTTTTATTCCAGATAATCCTTTAATTTACGGCTGCGGCTGGGGTGGCGCAGCTTCCGCAATGCCTTGGCCTCAATCTGGCGGATACGCTCCCGGGTTACATTAAATTCCTTGCCAACCTCTTCCAGCGTCCTTGCCCTCCCGTCTGAAAGCCCGAACCTCAGCTGCAGTACTCTGCCCTCACGGGGCGTCAGGGTGGATAAAACCTGGCCTATATCTTCTTTCAGCAACTGGTGCGAGGCTGCATCCAGCGGCTGTACGCTGTTTTCGTCTTCGATAAAATCACCCAGGCGGCCGTCCTGTTCTTCTCCAACCGGAGTTTCCAGGGAAATCGTAAACTGGGCGAGTTTTTTAATCTCCCTGATCTTCTCCGGCGACAAGCCCATTTCCGCCCCTATTTCCACCGCGGTCGGTTCCCGGCCGTATTCCTGGCAAAGATTCCGGCTTACCGACAATAATTTGTGGATGACTTCTATCATATGCACGGGAATACGTATGGTGCGCGCCTGGTCGGCAATGGAGCGGGTTATAGCCTGGCGGATCCACCAGGTGGCGTAGGTGCTGAATTTGTAGCCGCGGTGATAATCGAACTTGGCTACACCGCGCATCAGGCCGAGGTTGCCTTCCTGGAGCAGGTCCAGCAGAGGTATGCCGCGGTTGAGGTGTTTTTTGGCTATGCTTACCACCAGCCGCAGGTTGGATTCGGTCAATATTTTTTCTGACTTTTGTGCTTCAGCCTCGATATTCTCGAGGAAACGGGCCAGAAGCTTCCGGTCGAATTCAATGGAATCGATAAAAGCACAGTGTCGTACAAAACCTTCAATCTGCTCGAAGGTCATATTATCCGGAATGCAGGCGAGAATTTCACGGGGCAGCAGGCGGATGTTGAGCGATATATTTATCACCTCCTGCTCTATCTGGGCCGGGACTTTACAGGTTTTTTCAGCTATGAAACGGATAAGATTCTGGTCAATATCGTCAACCAGGTTTTTCTGTATTAAGGGTTCCGATACCGTTGCCTTGAAGGAGGGGTTCGCTTCGAGGCCCAGCTCCTCCTGGAAAAGCTGGAGGGTTTCTCTTGCCCTGCTCAGATCGACCAGCATTTGCACTACTATCTCGATCGGACGGGGAACATCACCGTATTCATCGGTCAGGCCCTGCTTGATTTCACGAATGCGTTTTCCGGCCTCGATTTTCTTAGCCAGTACCCTTTCATCCTGGCGGGTCAGTAAAGGCACCCTCCCGATTTCATGCAGATAGCAGCGTATCGCGTCTTCAACGATTCCACTGTCTTCAACAGGATAAACGGGCGCCGTCAGGTTATCGTGCTCTGGTTCCAGTTCATCTTCTATTTCGGCTTCGGCTTCAAGCTCGTCCTCTGCCAGCTCTTGCTCCAGCGGTTCCCTTTCAGGGTTTTCCTGTAGCTCTTCGATGGCAATTTCTTTCATTGCGTCTCCGATTTCGACTTTTTCTCACCCCGCTCTGCAGATACAAACCAGGTCTGTCATCCCGGGTTCATTGGATATTCCGTGTTATACCGAATTCATATTTATCTTGAAGCAATAAAGGATGACAGCAGCGAGACGGGCACCGTCTGTGATAAGAATGGTCTTTCGTAATCTTACCACTTTTTGGTATTATCTCCTATTTATTAATCAGTTCCCCTGGATGAACTCCAGCACCAGTCCGTTGAAAACATCCGGCTGTTCTTCCATGGGCAGATGCCCGGCATCCGTTATTATGTAAAACTCTGCTCCGGGCAGTCTATCCTTCCACAGGTCGATATCTTCACGGGTAACCCACGTATCGTGCTCTCCCCACATGATCAGCGCCGGGTAATTCAGCTCTTCCAGCGGAAAGGTTACGGCGTTTTTGTTCGAATCCCGCGTCATGGCAAGCAGGGACTGGTACCAGTTGCCGGTGATGATGCGGTTGTAATAACCTTCAAAAACCTCGTCCGTAACCGTTTCTTTCCGGTAGCAGGCGCTCTCCAGGATGGAGCGCACCCTGTCTTGGTTGATATAGCGGGTGAGAAGTACGCTGCCTGCCCTGGTGAAGGGGCCGAAACCTGCCAGCGGAGCCGGTGAAAGAAAGCTTTTTTGGAGTACTACCGCGCCATCCACGCTGACCAGGCCTGTTATCTTCTGCGGGTAGAGGTGTGCCAGGTGCAGCATTACACTGGCGCCCATGCTGTGGCCGATAAACCAGGCGCGGTCTATGCCCAGCCTTTCCAGCGCGCCGTTTACCAGTTCGGCCTGGGCCGGATGGGAATAATCCGGTCCGAAGTCCTTTTGTGAAAGCCCGAAACCCTTCAGGTCCAGCGCCACCACCCGGTAGCCTTTCTGAACAAAGAACGGGGCATTCTCCCGCCAGGAAAAGGTGGAACCGCCGAAGCCGTGGATGAAAACGATGGTGCCCAGGGTAGATTCGGGGTTGTAGGATTCCACGTATATGCTGATACCGCCGATATCCAGAAAACTGCCGTTTTCGGTGACGAGTTCTGCGGCGGGGATGCCGGGTGCCAGGCTGCCAAGCGGAATAAGGTAGGGTACGATGAACGCCAGTAGAACAACCGCAAGCAGAATCAAACCCAGGATGGAGAGCTTCCGGTGGCGCTGGTAGAAGCCGGTTATGTTCATGGTGTAATTATAGCTTAATGGGGTGGCGGATGTGGTTTTGCGGCCTCGCGATAATCTGCAAGCTGGGTGGGTTCGCGACAGCAATTAATAGTAAGGTGGTTAAAGCATAAGCCATGTGATGGCAAAAAATAAAGAATGAACAAACAAAACAAACAGAATGAAAAGTATGAATTTCAGGTAGCTAAACAATACCTCTTTTCTATCAAGGTTTGCCTGTTTTAAAAAGTAAGCGAATGTTACCAAACCGAACAAAATAAGAAATATTACAATTCCATTAAAACCAACAGTATCTATTAAGAATGCAGAACCAGATAGTATTAAAGAAAAATTGTTGACCGCTAAAACGACGCTGATGAGCGCAAAGGCATAACTGAAGGTTTTTCTGAGAATGCCGGATAAAAAAGGGATAAAGAGTGCATCAGTTGCCAGTAAATACACGGGTATAAACCATATCGATATATCGATTAATCTTGCCAAAATGGGGTTTTTCTCAACTCCGGCATCCAAACCCACAAAAAGAGTGGTAGATATAATATCCAGCGAGACTGCAACAAACAGCAGGATAACGGGTAAATCGATGGTGTATGTTAATTTGTAGATATTGATTCTGACTGGTTTCATAGTTTACGGTGCCTACCCAGGCCGGGTATCAAGCTCCCTTTGGGATTTAATTTTAAAGATGAGACATAGATTATGCAAACCTTCAGTTTAACAGGGCTGGAAATAAGAGCTTGCGGTGGCATATGTGGGCTGTTGCGGCTTCGCTTTGATCCATCCCGTCGTTGATGAACTAAAGACTGGAGGGTTCGGGTTGCGAAATAGCCTCGATACGTTGTTTGAGGGGTGGGTGGGAGTAGTACAAGAAAACGTAAAAGGGATGCGGTGTGAGGTTGGAAAGGTTGCCAGCAGCCAGTTTTTTCAGGGCTGAAACCAGTTGCTGAGGGCCCCCGGTGGTTTCGGCGGCGAACCGGTCGGCCTCGTATTCGTTCCGGCGCGAAAGGACCTGCAGGATTATTGAAAGGGCCAATTCTATCGGGGTATAGAGCAGGCCGAAGAAAAGAATACCGGTATAAACGGAGCTATCTTCCATGAAGAAGGCTTCGTGCAGGCCGGGGCTGGTAATAAAGACCGACAGCAGGAATAACAGCGCACCGGTATGCAGTATGGAGATGACGGCGCCCTGAAGGATGTGCTTCTTTTTATGGTGGCCGATCTCATGGGCAAGCACGGCTACCAGCTCCTGTGTGGTGTGTTTGGCAATGAGAGTATCGAAAAGGGCGATGCGCTTGTTGCGGCCGAAGCCGGTGAAGAAGGCGTTGGACTTGGTGGAGCGCCGGGAGCCGTCCATTACGAAAACGTTCTGCAGTGGGAAATCGACCAAACGGGCATAGGCAAAGATGGCATCCCTAAGTTCGCCTTCTTCCAGCCGGGTGAACTTGTTGAAAAGGGGCATTATCCATGTGGGGGAAAGGTACTGCAGAAACAGGGTGATTACGGTAACCCCAACCCAGCAGTACAGCCAGGCATAAGCGCCGCCGTATTCGAATATGGCAAGCACCCCGGCAAGCAGAGGGCCGCCGAGCAGTACCGCAAGAGCGAGGCTCTTTACCATATCCGATATAAAAATTTTGGGTGTGGTGCGGTTGAAGCCGAAACGCTCCTCGACCACGAAGGTGGAATAAACGCCGAACGGCAGGGTCAGCAGGCTGTAGGCGGCCGCCAGAATGCCGATATATATTAGACCGTTGACAACGGGGCCGAATGCCCACTGCCGGACCGCCTGGTCCAGGAGATTGAAGCCGCCGGCAAACCAGAACACCAGCAGAACTGCAAGAGTAAAGGATCCGGCTGCCAGTTCGCCCTGGATCCTGGTGCGGGTATACTCCTGGGCTTTTTTATATTCCTCCTCCCGGTAGATGTCTTCAAGGACTGCGGGAGGATTCGACCGGAGAGCTTTCATGTTGAGCAGGTTGGCAACCACACCCAGGATGTATTCCAGCAGGATGGCTGATAGGATTATGTAAAACAATATATTCATGACGGCTTGAGTTAAGTATAACTTAATGCGGGGTCGATTAAAAAACGTTCACGACAGGGATCGCCACAACTTGCCTTCGACAAGTTTCGCGATGACGAATGAATGGTTATACCCTCCCCGCGATGGCCATCCGAGCCGTCACTTCGAGCTGCCGAAGAATGCGTGCCATCTCCGGCTAAGACCTGTACGGGTTTACGCGTGTGAAATCAGGATAAATCTTTCTTGATTTGTTCGAACTCGTCTTTGGATATTTCGCCTTTCGCGTAACGCTCCTTGGCGATATCCAGGGCGCTGCCCTTTGATTGGCTGCTGCCGCCGCCCTCGTTGTACTTTTTTACTCCCCATACGATCAGGGCGATTACCGCAGCCAGAAAGAGCAGCGAAAACAACCCGCCTAATGTCATCCACCAGCCCATGCCTTCATACCAGCCCCACATATATGCCTCCTTAAACACTATACAATTTCATGATACCTGTAAAAGCCATCTCAAACAGTTGAAATCCGATTCTATTCAATCTACTACCCGCGAGTTTGGATGTCAATAATAAAGTTGAAATATCGATAATAACAGCAAAGCTGATTTTAAGATGTCATAAATTTGTAACTTTTCCGGTATCGATTATATAACTATTTTATTCCCCTGCAGTGATAATGTTTTTATCAATATATTAGAGTTGGTCTTCACAGGAGGAAAACTATGAAAAAAACTACCATCATGACAATTGCAGTATTGTTTCTCATCGGCGGGCTGCTGGCATCATGCGCACAGGAGCCTTCAACTGAAACCGTAACGGTAACTACCCCGGGCTCCAATGTTACGGTTACGGCAACCACTACTGCCACCAATACCATCACCGCTACTCAAACAGTTACCGTTACATCCACAGCAGTTCCCACTGTCCCCGCCCCGACCGAGACAGCCGGAGCGCTGGCGGTTTTAGGCGGGCAGATCTATTCCCTCCAGTGCGATGTCGATTACTGCCATGAAGGCTGGGATGCGGGCGGAGAAGAAGAATTCGCCGGGTATAATTACTCGGTGTATAAAACGGCCAAAGGCTTCTTTGACTTCGTCAAGCTGTATATGCCCAACAGTTTCCCAGGCAGTATAACGGATGAAGAATATGTCCAGGTTTCCGCCTTTGTGTTAACCGAGTTGAACAAAGTTCCTTCCGATGCGCTGTTTGGTTTGGGTAATCTCAGCACCTTCGAGCTCGAATAAAAGATTTGCTCAATAAAGAATCTTGATTACCGGCACGGTAAGCTGAGCACCGGTTTGTATCGGTGAAGCAAAACACCGAGCGCCAGCCGTGGTTAACGCCACAAATAACGGCTGGTGCTTTTGTTTTATACGAAAGGCCGCTAATTTGTAACATGAAGCGCGGTGATGCTATATTAATCCACCAAAAAATCAGGGAATAATAGATGCCGAAGCTTTCAGCTGCTTGCCGTATGCGTATCGGGATGATCCTGGGCCTGGTGCTGGTGTTCTCCGGACTGGGCGGGTGTGATACAGCCAGCCCATTGCCGGCTTTCCGCGAGATGCCGCCGGCTCTGGACCTGGATAAACTGATCGGGGAACTTCAGGCAGATCCCCAGGCGGCAGCAGCGAAATACGGTGACAGGTACTATCTTTTTGTGTCCGTTCCGGCCGAGAAGGTAGTCAGCCTGCGTACCACTTCTGCCGGAACGAAGGGGCCTCATTACCTCGAGAGCGGGCTGGTGAGGTTTCTGCCCGAATATACCCGCAACCTTGATAATGTCGGACCGGGGTTTGTGGTGGATATCGTCGGGCAGGTTACCGACTGGACCTGGGACAAATTCTTCATCATCAACAACTGTACGTTCATTGTTTCCGTCGGCGGAGACCTGCCCCAGTCCTCTTATTAAAAGGCTGGTATCCAGAGACCGTCACGTCAGACTGACGCCCTCTTGGTGATGACCTGTCACTCCGTCTCTGCGAGACTTCATAGAAGTCGTGGCAGTCTCCTTGCTGCTTCCGTACTATCACCGCGAATCCGAATGCAGTTTCAGCATTATTGTAAAAAGTTTACCGCATGACACATTATTTCATGCAAAAATAGTTAATAAAACTTCATTCCCATCGGAAAAATCTTGTCAAAACGGTATTAATTACCAATAAACTCTTATATAATATATTCATAAATTCAAGGAGAAGCAGAGTATGCATGCAACGATACAAAAACCTGTCGAGGAGATACTGGGTTATTTCAAACCGGGCGAGAGGGTATTCATTGTCGGCTGTGACAACTGTGCCGCCAAATGCCATTCAGGGGGTATCCCGGAGACAGAAGAAATGGCCGGAAGGCTGAAGTCGAGAGGGGTGGATGTAATCGGGTGGTGTGTGCCCCAGCCAAAGGGCGTGTCACTCTGCAAGCTGGCTAACACTGCCAGGGTGCTCCAGGAGGAATACGGCAAGGAAACCGGGCAGGCGGATTCATTCCTGGTTCTTGCCTGCGGACAGGGGTTTCATACTGTAATGGACGCTACCGGAGGCAGTATGGTTCATCCCGGCTGTGATACTATTTTTGGCGGAGAGACGGTCAGCGATACCTTCATAACCGAATATTGCTCCCTGTGCGGTGAATGCATTGTCGAATATACCGGCGGGCTTTGTCCGGTAACACTGTGTGCAAAAAGTCTGCTTAACGGCCCGTGCGGAGGCGCCAAAGACGGCAAGTGCGAAGTGGACAAAACCAGGGACTGCGGGTGGCAGTTAATTTATGAGCGCCTCAAGGCTCTTGGCCGCCTGGAAGAACTGAGTGCCTATAAGGAGCCTAAAAACTATTCCCGGTGGAGCCGCCCCCGTTCGCTTACTATCGGCGAGGGTGAAGTAACTTTCAAATCACTTTCCGGGGAGCACACGGTCGCCAGTCACGATTAAACGAGCCATTTAAAAATAAAAGCCAGGGAGCGGGTGGTGTTATGAGCAGGTTAAAAGACAGATTGAGCGCCGGGAAATTTGTGGTTACCGGAGAAATCGGCCCCCGAAGGGGGTTGATCTGGCTGACTGCCTGGGTGAGGCAGATTCAATGGAAGGTTATGTAACCGCTGTAAACGTTACCGATTTACAGAGTGCAGTGATGAGGGTCGGTTCACTGGCGGTTTCTGCCAGGCTTTTGGAACGAGGGATCGAACCGGTTTTTCAAATTTCCTGCCGGGACCGTAACCGTTTAGCGCTTCAATCCGACCTGCTGAGTGCATGGGCCTTTGGTGTGGAGAACGTGCTGTGTATTACCGGCGACCATCCCGTATTGGGAGACCACACTGAGGCCAAGCCTGTTTACGACCTCGATTCCGTACAGCTTCTCAAAGCCGCCGATATGCTGAACCAGGGAAAAGACATGACGGGCCACAGCCTGGAAAGCAGTCCGGATTTCTTTTTAGGCGCCGTCGTGACTCCCTCTGCCGACCCTGTTGAGCCGCAGATAATCAAAATGAAGAAAAAAATAAACGCCGGAGCCGCATTTTTTCAAACGCAGGCTGTTTACGAGCCGGACAAGTTCGAACAGTTCATGAACAAAATACAAAGTTTTAATGTGCCGGTTATAGCCGGAATCGTATTACTGAAAAGCGCGGCGATGGCCAGGTTTATGAACTCGAATGTGGCTGGTATAAACGTTCCGCAGACAATTATCCAGGAACTCGAGGAGACATCTAAAGAGGACCGCAGACATAAGACAGTCGAGATTACCGCGCGTATTATTCGGGATATCAAGCCTTTCTGCCAGGGAATTCATATAATGCCTTTGGGCTGGAACGAGCTTGTGCCGGAAATAATAGAACAAGCCTGCCTCAACTAGTGGGTGGAGAGTCCGGGCAGTTTCTCAGATCGCCGCGTCGGGCTTGCGCCCTTGGGATGACGTATGCTCGCGGTGGCTCTGCGATGAACTGTCACTCCGTCTCTGCGAGACTTCATAGAAGTCGTGGCAGTCTCTTGGGAGGGCGGAACCACGTCAGCGCTTGTGGAAGCCTTAAAAAAGAAGCGGGTGGTTTTGGCCACCCGCTTCTGACGTTAAAGCTGTTAGAAATTATGAGGTCTTCCGGCGCATCATGAGCACATACAGGCTTACCAGGAGCGCTATGGCTGCAGCAGCGGCTACCACCCAGATTATCCACAAGGAAGCGGCCTCTCCAGCCGGACCGGCAGGACCTGTTGGTCCGGGCGGGCCCTGAGGACCGACAGCGCCACCGTCCGATCTCAATGCAACTGCTTCATCCCTGATATTTTGCAAAGATTCCTGCATGGGTGCGTAACCGTACCACCACATGTAATCCGGGTTGTTGTGGAATGCGCCCATGAAGGTGCGGTTGCGGTACTCCAGAAACATTACGAACAGTTCCTGTTCGATTGCCGAGCCGGTCGAGAAGAACTGCAGCAGGTCCGGCCCGAATTCGTAGCCCTCCGGCAGTTCCAGGATGCCGTCGTTATACAGTTCCTTGATTATCAGGATGGCTTCGGCCATGAGGTCGTCTGCTTCCTTCAGGATCTGGTCGGAAGCCTGCATCTGCCCGGCAACGTAATCTGCGGAGTGGCACTGCTCACAGACAGAAACAATCCCCGCGCGAAGGGTGTTGAATTCTTCGGCCGTCAAGCGGGCTACCTTGGCCCCGGACACGATATCCAGCCTGGCGGTGGGGTCGCCGTTGTCATCCAGAACTCCCAGCCCCTGCAGGATTACCGCCCGGTCTGCCATCCACTCTTCATCCTCCTCCGGCAGCCTGAGCCCCAGGAAACCCCAAGGGGTTATGTTGGTATGGGTGCCGTCGATAAGGTGGCAGTCCTGGCAGGTGGGCGCCCGGTCGCCGCCGCCGTCGATATCATAAATAACTCCGTGCTTGGAGGTGGACCACATTTCCCACTGCGGGTGGTCGAAGCCCTGGTGGCAGGGCAGGCAAGCCTGGGGCTGGAGGGCTTCTTCCCTGGAGAAAGCGTGGCGGGTGTGGCAGGAATTGCAGGCGGCGGTTCCGTAGGGGAGATCCTGTGCTTCGACAATTTCTGCCGGTTTCTCCCCGACTTTGTGACAGCCGGAACAGCTCTTATAGGTATCAATGGACTGTACCGCCATCGGCAGGTGGGACCACGCCGGCATGGCTTCCATGGCTGCCCAGGCTAATGCATGCTTGCCTTCACGGTACTGGGTTACCTGTGCATTGTGGCAGGGCGCGCAGGTATCGGGAGTGGGTATAAGCGCTTCGTCCACATCGTTTTCATCCATGTGGTTGGCGCCGTGGCAGGTGGCGCAATCCAGCCCGGCGCCGCTCATGGCAGAAGAAAGCCACTGGTCGACGATGCCGGGGCTTTCATCCCGGTGGCAGGTTATGCATTCGCTTTCATTCTGGGCGGTTGCCTGGCTGCCGGGTAGAAAACCGGCAAATATGAGCCCGAGCAGGAAACATATGGCGATGGAAAATGTTAATTTGCCTTTCATATATTACCCCTCCTTGTAATAGCGCGCTGAAGAAACGCGGGATTTCAAGGGTATTGTATTGCCGAATCGAAAGGTATACTATGATATTTATCATATAAGTTATGCGAGGCGTTGTTTTTACTGAAACAATCGATGAAAACAATAAATTCGGACAAAATTATGCCTGAAGGAAAACTGCAGGAGTTCCGAAGCATGCTGGCCGGTTCCGCTGCTCTGAATTTCAAGGCTGGCGAACCGGTTTTCAACCAGGGGGACACAGGCGAATGGGTCTACTGGATTAAGAAGGGGCTTGTAAAAGTAACCCGCACCACCTCAGCCGGAAGGGAGTTCATAACCGCGCTATTTGCATCCGGCGAAATGTTCGGGCTGATTAATTTATATTTTGCCCGGCCCTTTCCGGTTTCGGCCAGGGCGGTAACGGATACGGAAATTGTGGCGATAAGAAAAGACACCCTGGCAGGTTTTCTTGTAAGCCACCCCGGGTTTGCCGAGCTTTTGATTGATTTGCTGTCGAGCCGGCTGGTTCAATCCCAGATGAGGGCTACTGAGCTTGCCTGTGAAAAGGCGGAAAAACGATTGACGGAAACCCTTGCCAGGTTATCGGCCGCCATGGGCAGTGTGATTCCTTTGACCCAGCGCGAAATCGGCGAAATGACGGGTATTGCCACCGAGACGGCGATCCGCCTGATACGCGTCCTGAGGGAACAGGGTGTTGTGGCTACCGGCAGGGGCAGGATCATAATAATGGACCCGGATAAACTGATGAAGCTGGTTGGGGAGATTGCATGAAAAACTTAAAGAAACGCTTGCCCTCTGTTATGTCCCTCGCGGGCGGTTTGCTGGTTGCGTTATTTCTGTGGTGGGCCCTAATCCAGCATGGCACCATCGGGCTGTTGCGGATAAACTTGCTTGCCCGGTGGGGATTTATCCTGCTGGGCCTGCTCGGCATGGCTCTGCTGGCGCTTGCGGCCTTGATGTTGTGGCTGAAAGACGGTGTTAAGAAGTGGATTCAAATTATTGCTCTTGCCGTTTCGACAGGGACGATAATCATCATGCTGGCGGGGTTTGCCATCACCGGCGGAATATTTGCCGGCGGGACCGGCAACAGCCCGCCGCAGTTGTTCATGACAGGCCACACGGGCGTTTATGGCATTACCGATATGGCGGTGGTGTTCAATACTGAAAAGTCCTGCGTGAATACCCTGTACTGGGGTGCGGGTGAAGAATTGCTTGAAATAGAAGAAACAGCGCCCGGCAGGCAGCATGTATTCATACTGGAGGACTTGCAGCCGGGCGGCGCTTACCGGTACCGGATAAATGACGGTCCCGTATATACCTTTACCGCACCGGCGGTTGATGGGACTGTGCACTTTGCCGTTGCCGGGGATGCCCACTTCGGCGCGCCGGCTTCCCGCGGTGATTATACCGCGCAGATGCTGGATTATATAAGCCGACCTGAGAACGGATTTGATATGTTTCTGTTCGCCGGGGACCTGGTTGAATACGGATTTGCCACGGGTCAGTGGCGGGAAGCGTTCGAGGCGTTTTCTGCAGTAAGTTCTAATATCCCGACGGCAATGGCTGCCGGTAATCACGATACCCTGTTTTCCGGCCTGGGCAACTACCTGGAACTCTGCCGTCCGGAGGGCATGGTAAATGGCGACTCGTTCAGGTTATGGTACAGGCTGGATGTGGGCCGGGTGCATTTTTTAGTGCTGGACGTGGAATGGAGCGCGGAGAGTTTTTCCCGGGAGCAGGAACAGTGGCTGAGGGCTCAGCTTGAAAGCATTCCCGAAGACGAGTGGAAAATAGTAATCAACCACGGGTATTACTATGCTTCCGGTTTGAGAATCCACGGCTGGGGATGGTACGACAACCCGGAAACTATCGAGCGGATAGTACCGTTATTCGAGGAGTATGGAGTAGACATGGTGTTTTCCGGCCACAACCACCGGCTGGAACTGCTGGAAAACAACGGCATCGTATATGCGGTCGGGGCGCCTTTCGGCGGTTCGACCGATGCGCCGGTTGTATATACTTCTCCTTCAAACCTGTGGGACGGGACCGGGGAGCGGGGCTTTATAGACGTTGTTATCGAAGACGATGAATGCACGCTGATTTTCCGCAACCACGAAGCTGAGGTACTGAAGGAGTACGCGTTCAGCCGGAAATAGTCCTAAATAAACCTGCCGACGGCTTTGGCGACCGGCTTCAATTCCTCCACCAGGCGGGCGAAGTCGCTGGGTGTCAGGGACTGGGCGCCGTCGACCAGTGCCACCTTGGGGTTCGGATGGACTTCTATCAAAAGCCCGTCGGCTCCGGCGGCGATGGCGGCCCTGGCCATTGCCGGAACCAGCGAGAAATGGCCGGCGGCATGGCTCGGATCGACGATAATCGGCAGATGGCTGAACTTCTTGATTACCGGAATGGAAGAAATATCCAGGGAAAAGCGGGCAGAATCCTCAAAGGTGCGGATGCCCCTTTCGCACAGGATTACCTGTTCGTTGCCTTCCGCCAGCAGGTAGTCGGCGGCGGTCAGCCATTCGGTAACGGTGCATGAGAAGCCGCGCTTCAGCACAACCGGGCGGCCGGTTTTGCCGATTTTGGTCAGCAATGAAAAGTTCTGCATATTGCGTGAGCCGATTTGCAGGATATCGGCATATTTGGCTATGGGGCTGACATCGGCGGTATCCACCACCTCGGTAATAACCGGCAAGCCGAAGCGCTCCCTGGCATTCTGCAGAAGTTCCACACCGGCCATTTTCATGCCCTGGAAGCTGAAAGGGGAAGAGCGCGGCTTGTAAGCGCCGCCGCGTAAAATCAAGGCTCCGGCGGCTTTGACTTTTTCAGCAACCTCCATGAGCTGGGCTTCGCTTTCTACGGCGCATGGGCCGGCCATGACAACGATACGCTGGCCGCCGATCTTCACGCCGCCGGCATCGACGACGCTGTCGGCTTTCTTGAATGTGCGGGAAGCCAGCTTATAGGGCTTCATTATACGGGTAACGGATTCTACACCGGGAAGTACTTCAAAGATGTCGGTGGGGAGTTGGCCCGTGTTCGAGCCCAGCAGAGCAACCACCGTTTTATCGGTACCCAAATTAAGCTGGACATCCAGTCCCAGAGATTTGGCTTTTTCGACTACGGCATCTACTTCCGGCCGGGATGCACCGGTTTTCATTTCGACTATCATAATACCCTCTGTTTTGTGAGGCCGGGTTTACAGGCAGATTATACTACTTTCTTCTCATCTCTGCGACCATCTATTACCGTCTCTGCAAGTTTTCGGAGAAGGCGCGGCAGTCCATGAATGCGCCGTGTCGGGCTGGCGCCCGCATCGCGATGACCCTTCGAACCGTCATTGCGAACGAACGGAGTGAGTGTGGCAATCTCTATAATCGCTGCGAACTGCCGGACCCCTTAATCCTCCTCATAAGGCAGAACATCTATCCTGCCTTCCGAAGCCACCAGCATTACCTTTTCGGTGGGGGAAGCCAGGATTTCACCCGCCAGCCGTTCGATTTCTTCATCCGGTACGGCTGCCGCAGTTTCGGTTGCCGGGGCGGCTTGCTTGAGCAGCTTTATTTTGTAACCAAGCCTTGCCTCCAGCCGTGAAGCCATTTCACGGTCGGGGTCGGCAGCCAGCAGGGTAACACTGCGGCGGTGGGGTTTGGCTTCGGCGCTCTCCTTCTGGTCTTCCCTCAAAACCTGCCAGTGGTACCAGAGCAGGGGCGCGGCTACCACAAGGGCCTGCAGGCTCCACTTGGAGTTTGTCAAAACCTGCACGCCGAATCCATCCAGGATGCCGCTGATCAGCTGGTATACGAGGTTTACCAGGCCGGCGGTCATGGCTATGATAGCTATGCCGACTACGGTATAAAGATAGATGCGCCGGGAAAGGGCGCTCCATTCCGACAGTTCGGCTTTTTGCACCCGTTTGAGGGCGGTATTCCAGTAGTAGAACCACAGAGGTATGCCTGTAATAAGCAATGCCAGGCAGAGGGCTAGTTGTTCCCGCCACCAGCCGGCGGACGGGGTGATAGATGTGGAAACGGCATTGATGACAAGCTCCAGCAGGATGCCGATAAGCATTACCAGACCGGCAACAGCCGTACCCAGCCCGATAAAGTTCATCAGGTAAACATACACCCGCCTGGCGGATTCGCGCCTTTCTTCAGCCTTGCCGGCTTCCTCCTGGGCGAGGGTGCGGTGGTAGCCCCAGACAGCAAAACCTACCAGGATGGTAGGAAGGGTCCACCCAAGGAACTGGAAATGAGAACCGGCGCTGGCTCCGGTGGCGCCGAAAACCCAGATGAGAATCTGATAGAGCATTACGGTGGCAGCCACCAGTGCAGCGATGGCGCCCCCGGAAACAGGCAGGAGGTAGAAATAGACCTGGCGCAGGGTGGATTCGACATCACCCTTTGCCATCCGGAACCAGTGGAAAAACCAGGCGAGCCCGCCGAACAAAATTCCGGTGATCGCAGTACGGGTTGGGTCGTTCCAGAAACTGCTGTCCACTAGTACTTCTCCCCAGATGGGAAGGCTTGTCACCGCGGAGTTGATTAGCTGGATTACGCTTACCGACAGCCACACCAGGCCATAACCTGAAAGGATGTAGACATACCAGCGGCGCAGTGTTTGAGCCCCGGGTGTCAGGTGGCCTTCGCCTTCGGAAACACGGAAGTGATAGAACCAGATAACACCGGCTACAATGACAGTGGAAAGGAACGTGCCATCGAAATTGGCAGCGGGTACCCCCGCCAGCAGCCATTTGATGAATTCTGCTACTGCAGGCAGCCAGGTCAGCGCTGCTGAGAGCAGTATGAGGTTCAAGGAAAACTTTCTGACGATGGCGCTCGATTCTGCCGGGCCTGATTTGGCGCGGCGCTGGGCGGCTCGCCAGAACAGGAACCAAAGGGGACCGCCGATGATAGTCATAGCCAGGCCCATGCTGAGCTGTTCCTGGTTAAAAGCCCGGCTGCCAATTTCGGTCATGTAACCACTTTTAATTGTTATGTCAAATAAAAGGGAGAGCAGCTGCCCTACCCCGAAAGCGAATATACCCAGTGAAATCAGGGTCAGCAGGTAGAGCCAGACATGGCGGGTTACGGAAGCGCCTTCCTCACCCGAACCGGAAGAACCCCTTCCACGGACGGCCATAACGATAGCGATAATGATAAGAATGGGTACGATGGCAAAAAGCACGGAAAAAATCATAATACTCGGCCTCTCTTTAGTAATTCCAGTAAATATAGGTAGGTGAGGTTATCAGCCAGCTCTCACCGGACCGGGTAAGCTGGAAAAGAATATTCTCGCGGCGGACCGGGTCTTCGAACGGCCCACCCGGGCGAAAGGTATCGATGGTGACTTCAACACTGGCACTGGTGCCGCTTTGCTGGGTACTTCCCAGGGTAGCTTTCCAGGTTGAACGGTTGTAGTCTCCGGGGTAGCCGGCTACCATGCGCAGCCAGTCCTCATACGTCTTGATTACATCGGCAGAGTCGAACTTGAGGTAACCGAAGGCTTCCTGGTAATCCCCCTCCTGGATGGCGATGAGGTAGCGCTGGACGGTGCCTTCCGGAGTGTTTTCCGGCAGTAGTTCCGGTTCGTTGCCGCCGGTCAGCAGTACCAGGGCGACAGTTGCAATAACCAGGGCTCCAATAATGCTGCCGAACACCAGCAGCCAGCGGCGGGATGAATCCATGTAGCACCTCCAATACGCATAGCAATACTAAACCTTGTTGTTTCCGGCGTCAAGCGGGATTTCCATCCCGCTTCCGAGACTGCCGCGCCTTCTTCGAAGGACCGCAGTTACGATTCGGGTGGTAACGGAGCCCGCCACAGACAGTAGCTGTCACATGCCGGCGCAAACGTCTTAAGTGTAAACCAGCCTGCCATTGACCTTACTGCCGGCATTTTGGTGATTTTTGAGGTATTCCTCCAGGACTTCGGGGATGGAAGTTGTGATTACTTTGGCCTTTCCGTTTTTGACCAGTTCATCGGGCGAAATACTAAGATAAGCCTGGCTGTTCATAATATGATAGCCGGTCAGGCCTATGGAATAAAGACGATCATCTTCGACTGGCTGACCGCTGCATGCAAGTGAAAGCAGTTGACCGGCGGCATCGCTGTACACAGCCCGGATTGATCCGTTGACCTGGTAGCACTCGCCCTCTCCGTTGCGGTTATCCGGCCGCATTATATGAGAAAAGATGCGCTTCAGATGGGCGCCGCTTACCCGGTAGCGGTTCAGGTAGTCCTCGTAAGGAAATATGGTGCGGAAGTCCTTGAGGGTAACCAGCGGGCCCAGGCTTTCGCCGCGGATGGAACCTGAACCAACCAGCACTACATCACATTCGCCCATTTCGGCCAGAGCATCGGCAAACAGGTTGCCCAGCGAGGTTTCTACTTCCCGGCACGGATGGGTGTGGCAGCAGCTTAATTTACACAGTATAGCGTTGTATTTGGCATCCACCTCTGTTTTGAAAGTATCGATGAATGCCTTCAGGCTGGCATCCGGCTCGGCAATACCTTCGACTATGGGAATCAGCTGCCAGGTGTAATCTACGATCGAGTTGGTGTCATCGTCGACCAGGATATCGAACCGCCCGATCTGGTCGGTGCCGACTCCCGCCTGGGCTATCAGTATGTCGTTTACCTTGGCAGGCTGTTCCAGCACGGTGTGGGAATGGCCGCCGATAATCATATCCACTCCCCATTCCGGTTTCATCATGGCGGCCAGTTCCAGATCGGACTCGAAACCGATATGGGTAAGCACTATGGTCAGGTCTATGTCGTCGTTTTTGTAGGCATTGGTAATTACGCCCACCTCGTGAGAAGCTTCTTCCAGCGTTACGAAGGAGCCTACCAGGGGGTCCTTTTTAATGGAATCGATTACTTTTTC
>JAFGLQ010000103.1 GCA_016928015.1 Dehalococcoidaceae bacterium | reverse complement strand
CGTAAGCTGGACAGAAGCGGGCAAAAAGCCGACCGGGGATGGTGTTACAGGCGTTTTGGCCGGCGATTCGGGGTATTACGCGGCTACCCGCGGTCCGGAAAGCGCGCTGTCGTTTTCAGGGGAGGGCCGGTTCTGGGAGCAAACAAGCCTGGTAGACACCCGCATTGAGGCGCTGGTTGACCTGGCGGTTGCCAGCGGTCAGACTGGTATGGTTGACTTGTATTTGCTCACCTGGGGAGGGGATGCCAGCCTGTGGCGCCGCCGGGGCGAAGCCGGCAGCTGGTCCAGGTGTTTTTCCAGCGCGCTGGAAGATGTTGCCGGCCTGGAAAAAGTAGCGCTCTCCCCTGATTTTGACGGCCGTCACGGCGTGGTATATCTGGCAGGCACCGGACCCGGCGGCGTATGGCAAACCTGGAAATCGGCTGATGCCGGCACCAGCTTCACCGGCCGTAAAGCCCCGGCCCGTGTGGACTGCTGGGCTACAGCCGGGGACGACACCCTGCTTATTGCCGGCTATGACGGCACCGAAAGCCGGGTTTACCGTTCGGATACGTCCGGATCGCGCTACAGCTCGGAACCAGCCGGTCCGGCACCCCTGTATTCACTTGCCCTGGCGCCGGATTACGCCAGCTCAGGCAGGGTGCTTGCTGGTGATACAGCGGGAAATGTATTTATTTTCGGCGATAACGGCACCGGGTTCGAGCCCTTGGGTGAACCCGGTTTTTCGGGAAACGTATCGGTCTGCTTCGATGCCCATTTTGCTCAAAGCGGTTTGGTTTATGCCGCCTGCAACGAACCGGGCAGCGGCATCAGATATTATGCAGTCGGGGACGGCGCCGGATGGCAGGAGTTCAGCCCCAGCTTGCCGGCTGAAACTCTGACCGGCAACCTCGACCTTTCCGGCAGCGGATCGGTTTATGCTGCCGTTTACAGTACTGCCGACCACCAGGCCGGTGCCGGCGGTATGCTCAGGGCCCTGGACCCGCACGCCCAGGAGGTGGCTCTGAAAGGGCTCGAAACGGGCAGTACCCTCTGGCGGATACGGGTTGCGGGTGAAACAATATGGGCAATCGACACCACTCACAACCGCCTTGTCTATTATGAAGACAGCCTCCTCAGTCCTCCCGAACCGGTTGCTCCCGAGCATGGAACCGAATCTGCAGGCATTGCCGGGCCGGATTATACCGGTGGAATTGAGCTTGAATGGGAAGCATTGCCCGGGGCCGAGCGTTATCAATGGCAGGTTTCGACGGCACCTTCTTTTGCCGGGGTTTCCTCGAGCCTGGAAGGCACTACAAGTGCCACCAGGGCCGTTCTGCCACTGCTCAGCGGCGGCAAGGGCTACTACTGGCGAATCAGGGCGGACAGGCCCGTTTCGAGCCCATGGTCGGAGGTTTTCTATTTTGAAACCGCCCTGGGCACCGGGATTTCGGCACCGGTTCTGGAAAGCCCGGGGCCGGGAGACCCGGATGTGGAACTGAAGCCGCTTTTTCAATGGCAGAAGGTTGAGGGCGCGGCTTCGTATGAACTGCTTCTGGGTACCGACGCCGCGTTCGAAGAGCCGGTGATCGAGCGCGCCGGCTCCAGGAGCCTGCCGGCCAACGCCTGGCAGGCCGGCATCGAACTCGAGCCGGCAACAGGTTATTTCTGGAAGGTCAGGGCGGCGGATGCCGCCGGTCATAGCGACTGGAGCGCGGTCGGCACTTTCCGGACGCGTTCCGAATACTCGCTGGAAGACCCTTCGCCGGACGATGAGCCACCGGATGGGCAGGAACCAGTTATCACTACCACTGTCATTCGGCAGCCCGTGATCACCGCAACCATAAAACCACCCGATATGCCCCTGCAGACCATTATTATCAGCCGGGAACCTTCATCCGTATACCCGCCGCCGGATAATTCAGCCCCCGAATGGTTTTTTTACACGCTGGCCGCGACCGGGGCCATAATGATTATACTGATGGTGATATTGATTGTGGTGGCAGTGAAAAAACCGGGTGGCGGCTATTAGGCGGCCGGCAGCCCAAGGGCAGGATGCCGTTTGTGTTCCAGGTTAAGCCGGGGATTCCAGAAGCACTATCTGGGTGCCTTGCGGGAGGCTGTTTTTGGATATGTTCAATTTGGCCTGCGCTGTAAGGCCCTGGGAGCCGATTTCGTTCAAGAATTTATCTACCGGGTCGAGCTCTTCGTTGGCAGCGGGGGTTTTATAATACATGGGTATGACAATATTGGGTTCGATATTGCGCACCAGCCTGGCTGCCTGGGTGGCATTTATAGTAACATTGCCGCCCACCGGCAGCAGTAGAATATCTACATTGCCGATGACCTCGATTTGCTCGTCGGTGAGCATATGGCCCAGCTTCCCCAGGTAACAGATGGCAAGCTCTTCGATTTCCAGGGCGTATATGGTGTTCTTGCCGCGTATCGAGCCTTTGGATTCATCCTGAAAGGAAGGAATGCCTATGACAAGCACGCCGCCGACCTCATATTCTCCAGGTCCCTGGATGATATAAGGCTCACCGCCGATTTTTACCTCGCCGGCTTCTTCCGGTTTCTGGTAACTCAGGCAGAGGATATCCGCATTGGTGCGGCTAAGGCTGCCGGCAGCTTCCGGCAGAAACGGGTCGGTAACAATAGTGGTCTGCTTGCCCTTTATGCGAAAGCAGGTTTTTCCCAGCCAGTTGATTTCCATATCAGACTAATATTAGCACAGCCCCCGACAGGCGGGCAAACGCTTAAATGATTAAATTTATTGACCGGCATGGTATATTATTCTTATGCGGATAGGTCTACTGGCTGATATTCATGCCAACCTGGCGGCTTTTACCGCTGTGCTCAAGGACGCCGAGCAGCGCGGCGGCCTGGATGAGTACTGGTTTCTGGGGGATATCGTCAACTACGGCCCCGATCCGGTGAAATGTGTTGAACTGGTTTTAAGGTTGAAAAACACTTCGGTTTCCGGCAACCATGACCTGGCAGCTGCCGGCAAAATACCCTTAAAGCTTTTCAACCCGGACGCTGCGGCTGCGATGGAATGGACCACCCGCCAGTTGAATGCCAGTGATACCGCTTTTCTAACCGGCCTTTCCCAGGTGACAGTCAGGGACGAGTTTACCCTGGTGCACGGCAGCCCCAGGGACCCGGACTGGGAATACCTTGTGTCCAAAGGCCAGGCACGGGAATGCTTCGGCTATTTCAAGACCAGGTACTGCCTGATTGGCCATTCCCACGAACCGCTGCTGTTCCGGCAGGAAGAAGACGGCAGTGTAACCTATGTCAACTTTACCGAAACCAACGGTCAGGTGGTGGGCAAGCACCGGTTTATTTTGAACCCCGGCAGTGTAGGCCAGCCCAGGGACGGCGATCCCCGGGCCAGCTATGCCGTCTACGACACCCAGAGCCGTATGATTAAACTGTTCCGGGTGCCTTATGATATCGGCACTACGCAGTTAAAGATGGTAAAGGCCAACCTGCCCATGCGCCTGGTAGCACGTCTGGAGAAAGGGCTCTAATTGCAGGCAGGCCAGGATAATGCCGACAGGCCTTCTCTGGGGCGCGAGGCAAGGTCGCTGCTCAGGGAAATGGGGGCAAAGGCCAAGAAAGGGCTGGGGCAGCATTTTCTGGTGGACAGCCGGGTTCTCAAACAGGTTGTAAGCGCCAGCCGGATAACTCCGGAGGACACGGTTATCGAGGTAGGGCCCGGTCTTGGCGTGCTGACCCGGGAACTGGTCCGGCTTGCCGGGCGGGTGATAAGCGTTGAAATCGACGAAACCCTTGCCGGAAGGCTTGAAACAGCTTTCTCGACAGTTGACAATCTGCGCATTGTGCACGGCGATATCCTGCGACTGGCGCCGGCCAGCCTTTTGCCTGAGGGAGTTACTGCCTACAAGGTGGTGGCCAACCTGCCGTATTATATTACTTCACCCGTGATCCGGCACTTTCTGGAAGCCGATCCCCATCCGGAACTTATGGTGGTTATGGTTCAAAAAGAAGTTGCCGCTTCGATTGCGGCCCAGCCCGGCAAGATGAGCCTGTTGAGTGTCGGGGTGCAGTTGTACGGGAAGCCGGAAATCGTCGGGCGCGTTTCAGCCGGGAGCTTCCACCCTGTCCCGAAAGTAGATTCGTCCATCGTCAGGATAACCGCTTACCCGCAGCCGGTAGTCGAACCAGGGGAAAGGCAGGTTTTTTTCAGCATCGTCCGGGCGGGCTTCGGTTCCCCCCGCAAGCAATTGATCAATACCCTCTCGCATGGGCTGGATATGCAAAAGGAACCGGTCTTGCGGGCGCTTGAAGCCTCCGGCATTGAAGCCAGCCGCAGGGCCGAGACCCTCTCCATTGAAGAATGGCGCCGTTTGTACCGGACTTTTCAGGACACCGGAGGTTTGAGATGTACTCCATAACCGCTCCTGCCAAGATCAACCTTGCGCTGGAGGTGCTTGGCAAGCGCCCGGATGGCTACCACGAGATACTCAGCATCATTCAGACTATAAAACTGGCCGACAAAATCGAACTGGAGCCGGCCGGAAAGACGGTTTATACTTGCCTTCACCCTGAATGGGACAGCCATAAAAGCCTGGTCCGGCGGGCGGTTGAATTGTGTATGCAACAGGTTGGCCTGAACGGGGGAGTACACGTTCGCGTTGAAAAAAACATACCGCTTTCTGCCGGTCTGGGCGGAGAGAGCAGCGCTGCGGCGGCTGTTCTTCTGGGCCTTAACGAATTGTTCGGGCTGGATGTGCCGCCCGGCGGGCTTTACTCTATGGCCCAGCAGATCGGCTCAGACGTCCCCTTCTTTCTTACCGGTGGCACCGCCCTGGTATCAGGCAGGGGTGAAAAGGTGAGCCCCCTGCCTTCGCTGCCGCACAGGTGGGTTGTAATCGTCGTGCCCCGGACAAATGTACAGGATTCCAAGACCGCCACAATGTTTGGCCGCATCACACCGGTCAATTACACTACCGGCATGGCTACCGATGCATTTGTAGCCAATCTTACCCTGGGCAGAAAAAATGAACAGCTTAAGGTTTTTAACGTTTTCGAAGAAGTCGCCTTCGATGTGTTTGAAGGCCTGGCGGGATATATCGAACAATTTAAAAAAGCCGGAGCAGCCCATGTCCACCTGGCGGGCGCCGGCCCGGTACTGTTCAGCCTGGAAAAGGAACAGAGCATTGCCAGGGGCATACACCACCGGGCCCTGTCTCACGGAATGCAGGCGGTTCTTACCGAAACCTTCGATCCCGGTCCGCGGCCCTGAAAATAATGCCTGCAAGTTTGGTTAAAAAGCCTTTTTACGTTAAAATTAGGCAACGCGACTATTTGGAGGGATAAATTGGGCCAGACACAGCAAAACTTAAAAGAAGCATTCGCCGGCGAGAGCCAGGCCAGCCAGAAATACCTCGTTTTTGCCTCAATTGCCGAAACGGAAGGCTACCCTGCCGCAGCCCGCCTTTTCCGAGCGGCGGCTGAAGCCGAAAGGGTACATGCCGCCAAACACCTGGAAGCCTCGGGAGAGACGGGCAGTACCGCCCAAAATCTGAAAAAAGCCATCAGCGGCGAAAATTACGAATTTACCGAAATGTATCCGCCTTTTATTACCCAGGCGAAGGTAGAGGGGCACACGGCCGCCGAACTCAGCTTTTCACGCGCCAACGCTGTTGAACAGATTCACCACGGCCTTTTTCAACGGGCACTGGCCGAGGTTGAAAGCGAAGATAGAAATCCCGGCGCTCCTTATTATGTGTGCCAGGTGTGCGGCCATACGGTAATGGGACAGGCTCCCGATAAATGCCCTACCTGCAGTGCGCCGCACGAGCGTTTCAAGCGGGTTGATTAAAAGCGCCTGGCCAGCAGGCTCTTTACCAGCTCGATTTCATCCTGGAGTGTAACTGCCTTTCCGTCCAGCCTGGCGTCTTGAATGGCCTGCAGAACCTGTCTGATTGCCGGGCCTTCGGCCACCCCGGCAAGCTTGAGGTCGTTGCCATCCAGCAGCGGCCTGACATGGCGCAGTTCGTCCAGGTAGCGTTCCAGTTGCCGGCGGACTGCCGGCCGGCTTTCAGTTGCCAGGCACGTTACGACGGACAGCAGGTGGAAGCCGCTCAACAGGTGGTAAACGGCGCTGGGTTGCAATTCGGCACCCTCCAGACGATCAAGTCCGGCTTTTAGAGTGAGGGCATCCGTTATAACCTGGCAAGTTTCATTGGGCAGATTAAGCCGCCTGCCGAGAGATTTAGCCGCCTGTTTCTCCAGGTGATAAGACAAGAGGCCGAAACAGACTGCCGCCGGAGGCGGTTCAGGGCTGCTGTAGAGCCGCGCCGCTTCGAACCACCGGTACTGCTCCGGCTGGAAGGATAATTCCGGCAGCACTTCGCCCAGAACCGAAAGCTCGCCTGATCTGCCAAGCGCCTTCTCCGGGGCATGTTCGTTAAAAATACATTCGAATTCATACCGGAGACGATCCGGGGAAATTGTCGCCAGATAGCTTTTATCGTCTTTCAGTTGCTTGAGAGTTGCAGGTTCGATTGTAAAATTGAAACGCTGTTCATAACGCACTGTCCTGAAAATGCGAGTGGCATCGTCACGGAAACTTTCGGGATGCAGTATGCGTACCAGGCCTTCTTCCAGGTCACGCCGGCCTTCGAGGGGGTCGATCAGTTTGCCGAAATCATCGCCGGATACGGCAATTGCCATGGCGTTGATGGTAAAGTCGCGCCGCAGCAGGTCCTTTTCGATCGGTGCCGGTTCTACACTCGGCAGAGAGCCCGGGTGCGGGTAGGCCTCGCGCCGGGAAGTAGCTATGTCCAGGGTGAACTGCTCGAATACCAGCCGTGCTGTTTGGAACCGGCCATGACTGGTTATTTGAGCTCCGGTCTGCCGGGCGAGTTCCCCGGCAAGAGACAAGCCATCGCCTTCGACCACCAGATCGATATCATGCCCGGGCCGGTCCAGAAGCAGATCCCTGACCCAGCCGCCGGCAATAAACAGCCTTGCTCTGCGCTCCTGGCAAAATTCCCCCGCCTTATGCAGAATGAATAAAAGCCGGGAAGGCAGACTGGCTTTCAGCGCTGCGGATAACTCGACCTTGCTGGGAGAATTCATGTTGTTTCTCAACCCGGAGCGTATTATAACATACCTTGAAACCGGCTCAGGCTATGGTATCGATCAAAATACGAACCGAAATCGTCAGCAGTATAAGGCCTCCGGCTATCTCTGCCCCGCGGCCGAGCAGCCTGCCGGTATGGTTGCCGATTATCATGCCTGTCGCCGAAGCCAGTAAAGCAGTCAGGGCGATAATCAGGCCGGCCTGGAGTACAGAGGTTTCAAGCAGGGCAAAACCAAGACCGGCTGCCAGGGCATCGATGCTGGTAGCCACAGCCAGAACCACCAGCGGCCAGCCGCGCGTGTAATCCGTTTTGGCCGGGTGTTCGTCTTTGCCCCTTATCGCCTGCCACAGCATGCGGGCGCCGATAAAAGCCAGCAGGCCAAAAGCCACCCAGCCGGTTACCGGGGCAAGCAGTTCCAGTACGCTCCGGCCGATCAGCCAGCCGGCGACAGGCATCATTCCCTGGAAAAGGCCGAAACTGACCGCTACACGGGCAACTGCCGGCAGGGACAGCCTGCCGCAGGACGGGCTGATGCCGAGTGACACCGCAAAACAATCAGCCGACAACCCCAGGGCAATAAGCAGAATCGAGTCCAGGTTCAGTTCGGGCATGGTTCATATAGTATGCCATGGTGCCGGCCGGTGGTAAAACAGCCCTGAAATCATCCGGCGGCGGGGTTAAAAACCAGCACCTGTGCATTATCACAGTAGATGGTCAGGTTATCCGTGCCCAGCGAATAGGTCTTTGCCGCGCCCAGCAGTTCCAGATAGCTGTTTTCCTGGTCCATGATTCCAGCCGGGTCCAGGCAGTACATTTCGGTCTGGTAAATCTCGCTGAAGGTGATTTTGGAACCTTCGACCAGCACATGAGCGCCGTAACTGTTGCATCCGGCAGAGCCGCTGCCGCTGGTCAGGTCAGGGTCGAAAGTCAGTGTGATGCGCGTTCCTGGTATTAAAAACGCGGGCCCGGAGGCATTTCCATAAGCTTCCAGTTCCCAGGCAGTGTTTTCCAGTCCTGTGGCTGGTGTGGAACCGGCACAGCCGCCGGCAGTAATCAGCGCCGGAACAGCCAGGCTGAGCATCAGCCATATATTCAATCTTTTCATATACTGGTTCTTGCCCCCCCCTTAGCTCAAGGATGGCCTCAATCCATTATAACACCGTGAAATATTAAGTGTCAGGGGGTATAATGGTTTTTTGAATATTGACACAGGGGGCGGCCATGGCTGAAATTGATTATGAAACCCGCCTGGAACACTTTCCACGCCTGCTGAAGGTTTATCACCTGATTGCCGGGCACCCGGCGGGCATCTCTGCCGGTGAAATCGCCAAGCGGTGCGGCGTAAACAACCGGACGATTTACCGCGATATTAACGAACTTGAACAGGCTGGAGTGCCACTATGGGAGAAAGAACACCGTTACGGCATCTGCGCCGGGCATTTTTTGCCGCCGATAAGCCTGAGCGGGCCGGAGGCTGTGCTGGTATTTCTTTCGATGAGACTGCTGCTGGGATACTCGCAGCGCTATTCCATGGACATGGCCAATGTTTTTTTAAAACTCGGCGGCATTGTGCCGGGTGCGCTTGAAAAGGAAATCAGCAAGACAAGCGCCTGGATGGCCAAACTGCCGGCCGAGCCCAGGTTGAACCGCAACCTGGGGTTGCTGGCACAGGCATGGTTGAACCGGAAACAGGCACGCATTGTCTACCGTTCTTACAAGGCCGAGAAGCCGGCCGGCCGGATTATAGAGCCCTACTATATCGAACCGGCAGCCAGTGGAAGGTCGTGCTATGTGATAGGTTACTGCCACCTGAAAAACCAGGTGCGCACCTTTAAAATTGAACGCATCGAAAGCGTCCACCTGCTGGATGAGGGTTATGAAATCCCCGAGGATTTTGACGCCAACCAGTATCTGAGCCCTTCCCTGGGTATCATGGTTACCGATGACGAAATCGAGCGGGTAAAGTTGAAATTCAGCGCCGGACTCGGGCGCATAATAGAAGAGTCCGTGTGGCATCCGTCCCAGGTATTTCGCCGCCTGGATGACGAGTCATTGATAATGACAATGGATGTCAACGTGACTCCCGAGCTGGTGTGCTGGGTGCTCGGCTGGGGGGAAAGGGTCGAAGTGCTGGAGCCGCAAAACCTTAGACGGGAAATAAAAAAGCGGGCTGGCAGAATGGCAGCCCTGTACGGGGCCGCAGTATAAATCCGGAAGTCAACGGCGCCGGGTCGGGAGAAGGATAAGTTTATGCCGGATGCTTATATCGATATTGAAACAACCGGGCTGTCGCCCGCTTCGAGCTCCATCACGGTGGTCGGCATTTATTTGGTGGACGGTACTGCGGAACAGCTGGTGCAACTGGTGGGTAGTGAAATCACACCCGGCAGTATTACCGAAGTAGTAAGAGGGATCGAAACCATCTACACATTTAACGGCCACCGCTTTGACCTGCCATTTATAAGGCAGTCGACAGGCGTGGATCTGCATCGTTGCTGCCGTTATCATCGCGACCTGATGTTTGACTGCTGGCACAACAACCTGTACGGCGGCCTTAAGAAGGTCGAAGTACTCCTCGGTATTGGCCGCCAGATTCAGGGAGTCGGCGGCCGGGAAGCGGTTACACTCTGGTACCGGTACGTTGAATGCGGTGATTTCGATGCCCTCGATACCCTGCTGAAATATAATGCCGAGGATGTCAAAAACCTGAAGGCGCTTAGGGAAAAACTGGAAACCATCAAGACGGGTATTAACCGCGGGTATTGAAATGCCTGTCTTTGTCCAGGGAGAATAATTCCGGATGGGATTCCTGCCCCATGAGGCCGTAGAGATACAGCTTCCAGATTTCATTGACAAGCTCATGGTTCCGGCTCAAATCTTCGAACACCTGGGGGTAAGAGTCAGAAAGATACCTGAACATCTCGGTAAAAATCCGGATCGATTTGGCCGAAAGCCCGGCTCGGATATAGCCCAGGCGTTTGCCTTCCTCGAGAAAGCGGGTAAACACCTCCAGAGCCTGATTGTATATCACACCGTTTACATATTCCTTCAAGGCGGGGTCATCCGGAGCCGAAATGGCCTGAAGCAGTTCGGGGTGGTAGCGGTTGAAGTTCTGGTTTTTTATAAAAACCATCTCCGCCAGCCGTTCCAGGTACGGGCGGCCGGAAGAGAACAGCTCTTCAGCTTCGGCGAGTTTCCGGCCGGCAAGATATTTAACCACTTCTCTCACCAGGCCGGATTTGCTTTCGAAATAGTTGTAGATGGTAACCGGCGAAACTTCGGCCCGGTCTGAAATCTGTTTTATACTGGTTTTCTTTATTCCCTGCCGGGCGAACAGTTCGAGTGTTGCCTCCAGTATCTTCTCCCGGATGGAGCTGCGCCTTTTTTCAAAGCCGTTCATTTGCTGATAATTTTCCAATATTATGTAATAGTAACATTAATATATTACAAAAGTATTGACATAGTCAAGGGAATGTTTTATAATTTGTAATATTGTTGGCTAAATATTACATAAAAAAGCGTTACAGTCCGGAAAGGAGAATCCATGGAACATGCAATCATCGCCGAGGAACTGGTTTACAGCTATGGTAAACAAAAAGCCGTTGATGGTATCAGCTTTCAGATAAGTCAGGGAGAAATACTGGGTTTTCTGGGGCCGAACGGTGCCGGCAAATCAACTACTGTCAACATGCTCACCGGCCTTTTGAAGCCCCAGGGGGGCCGGGCGGTACTGCTGGGCAGGGATATTTCAAAGGATGTAGACAGCATACAGAAATACATAGGCGTGTGTTTCGAAGGAGCCAATCTGTATGAGCAGATGACGGGAGAAGAAAACCTGAAGCTGTTTGCCCGCCTGTTCGATGTCAAGAACTTCGACGTAAAAGCTTTGATTGCCCGGGTCGGCCTGGAAGGCAGGGGTAAAGACAGGGCCGGCAGTTATTCAAAGGGCATGAAACAGCGGCTCATGGTAGCCCGTTCATTGATAAACCGGCCTGAAATATTGTTCCTGGACGAACCAACCGACGGCCTTGACCCTGCTTCGGCAGAATCTATCCGCCGGGTAATTCAAGAAGAAAGAGACAGGGGGGCTACCGTATTTCTTACCACCCACGATATGATGGAAGCCGACAAGCTTTCCGACAGAGTGGCTTTCATCAACCAGGGAAAAATTGTCGCCCTGGATACGTCTCATAACCTGAAACAGCAGTACGGCAAACGGGCTTTAAATATTGAAGTCCTGGACGCTGAAGGCAAATTGCAGACAAGGGAAATCATCCTGGATACACCCGACACCCCTTCGCAGGTACGTGAAATCATGGCCAGCGAAAAAGTAGTTACTATCCACAGTGAAGAAGCCACCCTGGAAGATATTTTCATTAGAATAACCGGCAGGGGGCTTTCCTAGTGAACGCTCGAATAATCGGCGCGCTGATTCAAAAAGACCTGGCGCTGGCCATGCGCAACCGGTTCTTTGCGGTGGTACTGGTTCTCGGCCTGGTGGCATATACAGCCGTTTACCTGTTTATGCCTTCTCAGGTGGACGAGGACATCGACTTCGGCCTGGTTGCCCAACTGCCTTCGGGTATAATTGAACAGCTCGAGTCGGGAGAGGGGCTGCGGGTACATATGTTCGATTCGGCTGACGGGCTTAAAACTGCTATCGAAGGCGGCGAAATTATGGGAGGCTTGAGCCTGCCCGATGATTTTATAACCGATATTACGTCGGGTGTGCCCGTTTCAGCATCTCTCTACTACAGCTCGGCTACACCGGAAGAGTACCGCAGCGCCCTGAACCTGATGCTGAGCGAAATTGCCTATACCATTGCCGGCAAGCCTCTCAACGTGGTGGTGAACACCACCGTGCTGGGCCGTGATACCTCCGGTTCGCCCATAGCCCCGCGGGATACCCTGATGCCCTTATTTGCGGTGTTCATCATACTCACCGAGATGATGAGCCTGGCCAGCCTTTTAAGTGAAGAGATTGAAACACGTACCATCAGAGCCCTCATGGTTACGCCCATGAACATCAGGGGTTTGTTTCTGGCCAAAGGCATCACCGGCACCGGCATGGCTTTTTTCCAGGCGGTGGTGTTTATGGCGATAGTCGGCGGCCTTGGCACGCAAACCGGACTGGTGCTGCTAACCCTTCTGCTGGGGGCGGTGATGGCGGCTGGAATCGGCTTCCTGGTAGCTGCCGCCGGGAGGGATCTGATGAGCGTTATGGCCTGGGGTGTGCTTTTCATGCTGGTATTTTCCGTACCGGCTTTCGGTGTGATTTTCCCGGGTTCTATAAGCGGCTGGGTACAGGCGATACCTTCATTCTACCTGGTAGATACTCTTAACCAGGCGGTTAACTACGGCAGCAGCTGGGGGGACTTATGGACCAACCTTGTCTGGCTGGCCGGTTTCAACGCCGCATTCATTATACTCGGCATGTGGATTGTTCGGAGGAAACTCGGATGAACTTAAGAAATACCGGAGTGCTGCTCGGCAAAGAGTTTATTTACGGCCCCAAGAATTTCATATTTATCATGGCGGTGGCCATCCCGATTGTGCTTTCCCTGGTTGTAACCGCCGTATTCGGCAGCCTGTTTGCCGAAACACCCAGACTGGGCATATACGATGCGGGCGATTCCGCTCTGGTTGAAAGGGCAGGGCAGGTGGAAGCCATATCCGTAAGCAAATTTGCCCTGGAAACCGAATTGACAGCCGCAGTAGAGAGCGGAGCAATCGATATGGGGATAATACTGCCGGCCGGTTTTGACGAGGCGCTGCAGGCCGGGCAGGTTACCGGTATCGATGCCTATATATGGGGCGAGAGCCTGGCCAAAGACCGCACGGTGTTGGGGGTTACCGTTGCCAGCCTGGCACGGGAAATCAGCGGGAGTACTATCGATTTAACCATAGAAACGGTGAGCCTTGGTGACGGTAAAAGCGTGCCATGGGAAGACCGCCTGCTCCCTCTTATCGTATTGATGGGAATGTTTTTCGGCGGCACTATGCTGCCGGCTACTTCGATTATCAATGAAAAACAGAAAAAGACAATTAACGCGCTGACCGTAACGCCGGCTACCCTGGGAGATATTTTCATGTCCAAGGCGCTGATGGGGGTAATTATCAGCCTGGCCATGGGTATCCTGGTACTGGTTATCAACCGGGCATTCGGCGCTCATCCCGGGCTGCTGGTGGGGGTCATGGCGCTCGGCTCGATCATGGCGGTTGAATTCGGTTTGATACTGGGCATTTTCGCCAGGGACATTACCACCCTGTTTGCCACCATCAAAACTCTCGGCATTCTGCTTTATGCTCCGGCATTTGTGTATATGTTTCCACAGCTGCCGGAATGGGTGGGCCGGGTATTTCCCACTTTTTACATCATCCAGCCCGTGGTAGCTATCAGCCAGCGGGGCGAAGGCTGGACGGGGGTTGCCACCGAAGTTTACATACTCGCCGGGCTGGTAATCCTGATTGCCGTCATTGTGGCATCAAGAATAAGGTCCATCCGGGAAAAACTGTAAGCCAAACCCGGCAGGCCCGGCTAAGGTTTGTCGCTTGAGGCTTGCTGCCGGGCTTTCTCCGGGCTGAAGCGTTCTTCGAGCCAGGGATCGCCGTGGTTGTGATAGCCGGCTTTCTCCCAGAAACCCGGCCTGTCTTCGGAGCAAAATTCAATTCCGGAAACCCACTTGACGCTTTTCCAGAAGTAAAGGTGAGGCACCACCAGACGCAGGGGGCCGCCATGCTCCGGGTCGAGCGCCTGGGCGCCGTATTGCCAGGCAAAGACTACATCCTCCCTGGAAAAATCCTCCAGCGTCAGGTTGGCGGTAAAATCCCCCGGGGCATGCACGATAACAAAGCCGGCCGATGGTTGAGGCTTAGTTATCTCCAGAATCCTACGGCCGGCCACCCCCGTCCAGACTGTGTCCATCTTGGACCACCCTTCCACACAATGCACATCAGCAAACATTTCTACCGTGGGCTGAAACTGCAACTGCTTAAGTGTGATCTTCATGGGACGTTCTACCATCCCGGTGATATTCAGAGACCATTCCAGGGGAGAGATATCCGGAGTTTTGCCTTCATGCAGCACGGGAAGTTCATCGACCGGTGTCTGGCCGGGCGGCAGTCTGTCTGGCCGCAGGATATCGGGGCTTATAATGCGTTCCGGTTTTTCCATGCCTAACCTCCAAAGCAAGCTGACTGCTGGATACCATATTACAACATATTGAGGCCGGTGAACAGGCAGGGAGTTTCAGGCAGTTGACAAAAGAGCGCATGTATTTTAAATTTAGGCAAACAGAACAGTTGTTCCAAAATGGAAATCAGTGAAACAGAACCAGGTTGATTTATCATCCAGACAGCAGGCAGTTCTGGATTATATCCGCGCTTTTCTCGAAGAACGCGGATATCCGCCGTCGGTCAGGGAAATAGTAACCGGCTGCGGTATCAGCTCGACTTCGGTGGCCGCTTTCCACCTGAAGAGGCTGGAAACCAAGGGCTATCTACGGCGCCACCCGGATATTTCCCGGGGGCTGGAACTGGTGACACTCCCCGACAGCGAAGAATCGACCGTGCCGCTTATCGGTTATATCGCTGCCGGCAAGCCCGTGCCGGTACCTTCCGCCGATACCTGGGATATGACCGGAGCGGCGGACATGATAAAAGTGCCCCGCAGTCTTATTGCCGGCAAAGAGGCGGTTTACGCGCTGAAGGTAAAAGGTGATTCAATGCAGGATGCGCTGATAAGTGACGGCGACACCGTCCTGATGCAGGCGGTAAGCAGGGTTGAGAACGGGGAAACCGCGGCCGTCTGGCTCAGGGATGAAAAGGAAATAACCCTGAAAAAAGTATACAGCGAAAAGGGCGCTGTCAGGCTGCAGCCCGCCAATGTTCAATTCCAGCCCATTTTCACCCGGCCGGAAAATGTTCAAATACAGGGCAGGGTGGTAGCCGTGCTCAGGAACCTGTAAAATCTGTAAAACTTAAAGGAGTGTTTGCTTGCCGGAATACAAAGCGCCTCGAGGCACCCAGGATATTCTGCCGGAAGAGCAGCCCTATTGGGATTATGTAAAGCAAACGGCGGCTGAGATCTGCCACCGGCACGGCTTTGGTTATATTGAAACCCCCATTTTCGAAGCCACCGGCCTGTTTTCCCGGGGAGTCGGACAGGGAACTGACATCGTGCAAAAAGAGATGTATACCTTTACCGACCGCGGGGACAGTTCGCTTACTCTCAGGCCGGAAGGCACCGCACCCGTCTGCCGGGCATATGTCGAACATGGCATGGCCAGCCTGCCCCAGCCGGTGCGCCTGTACTACCTGGCGCCGGCGTTCCGGTACGAACGCCCGCAGGCCGGAAGGATGCGCCAGCACCACCAGTTCGGTTTCGAAGTCATTGGCGACGGGTCCGCCATGGTAGACGCCGAGGTGATTACGCTGGCATGGCGGTTTTTCGAACTGCTCGGCCTTAAGAATTTGAAACTCGTCATCAATTCTATCGGTTGTGCCGGGTGCCGGCCGAATTACCTTAAAGAACTGAAAGACTATTATTCCAGTCATGTTTCCAGCCTTTGCCCTGACTGCCAAAAGAGGATGGTCCAGAACCCGCTGAGGCTGCTTGATTGTAAAGAACAATCATGCCAGGTGACTGCCGATAATGCCCCGAAAAGCACCGACAGCCTGTGTCAGCAGTGCCGCGAACACTTCGAAACTTTAATACACAGCCTGGCTCTGGCGAGAATAGAACATATGGTGAGCCACCGGCTGGTTAGAGGCCTGGACTATTATACCCGCACTGTATTCGAAATACAGCCGTCTAAAATTGGTTCCCAGACCACCATCGGGGGCGGCGGCAGATACGACCGGCTGATCGAGGAAATAGGCGGAAAAGCTACTCCGGCAACGGGCTTTGCCACCGGCATAGAGCGCATCATCCTTAACCTTAAGCAACAGCTTGTTCCGGTGCCGGCTGTGCCGGGCCCGCACGTCCTGCTGGCTTATACAGACAGCGTTGCCCGTGATGCAGCCTGGCAAGCGGCGGTCGAAATGCAGAACCTGGGCATCGGCGCCATACTGGCAGGGGAGGGCAAGAGCCTGAAGGCACAACTGCGCCAGGCCAACAACCTGGGAGCGAAGTATGCGGTAATCATCGG
>JAFGLQ010000102.1 GCA_016928015.1 Dehalococcoidaceae bacterium | reverse complement strand
ATCTGATATGCGCACCCTGCCCAACGGGCTGACAGCCGGCAGAAAACGCGTACCTCTGGGCGTACTCGGGGTTATCTATGAAAGCCGCCCCAACGTTACCGTGGATATTTCGGCGCTCTGTATAAAGTCCGGCAACGCCGTTATCCTTCGCGGCGGAAGGGAGGCCATAAACTCGAATACCGCTCTTACCGACCTGGTGAGTAAAGCCGCCGAGAGAGCAGGGATGCCCGCAGGGACGATACAGATGATTGAGAATACCGACCGTTCACTGGTCGAACATATGCTGAAAATGAACAAAGTGATAGACCTGCTGATTCCGCGCGGCGGTGCCGGGCTGATTCAGTTTGTACGCGAAAACGCCTCGATGCCGGTGGTTGCCGGAGGGATAGGCGTATGTCATACCTACGTAGACCTTGCCGCCAACCTGAAAAACGCGGCGGCCATAGCCTATAACGCCAAGGTCCAGCGCCCTACGGTCTGTAACGCGATGGATACGCTTCTGGTTCACGCCGATATCGCAAAAAGTTTTCTGCCGATTGCGGCATCCGAACTGGCAAAAGCCGGCGTGGAGCTGCATTGCGACGACAGGGCGATGGATATTCTGAAATCGGACTCATCGCTGAAACTGGTCGATGCCGTGGAAGAGGACTGGGGTAAGGAATTCCTGGCGCTTATCGCCGCCGTAAAAGTCGTCGATTCGCTGGACGAAGCCCTCGACCACATTGCACGCTACGGGTCCGGTCATTCCGAGGCTATCATCACCGAGGATTACAGCGCAGCAACACGGTTCCTCAACGAGGTGGACGCCGCCTGCGTCTACGTCAATGCCAGCACCCGGTTCACCGACGGAGCGCAGTTCGGCCTGGGAGCCGAGGTTGGCATCAGCACGCAGAAGATGCACGCCAGGGGTCCGCTGGGTGTCAGGGAGCTCACTACTTACAAGTGGATTATTTACGGCAACGGACAGGTAAGACCCTGAATATTATACCATTCCCCTGACTCCCGCCGCCGCCAGGGCTTTTTTCTGATACTCGAATAACTCGTTGATGCCCTTTTCCGAAAGCGAGAGTATGGAATCTAGGGTTTCTTTATTATAGGTCTTGCCTTCGGCCGTACCCTGGACTTCAACGAATTCTCCGTTGCCGTTCATTACAATATTAAAATCTGCCCCGGCATTGAAGTCCTCGTCATAACAGAGGTCGAGGAACATATTATCGTGAACAATCCCGGCGCTTATAGCCGCTACGGGGCATTTGAAGGGTATCGAGGATATCATCCCCATATTGGCAAGATTGTGCATAGCCAGGTAAAGGGCGACGTAGCTTCCCGTGATGGCGGCCGTCCTCGTGCCGCCGTCTGCCTGCAATACGTCGCAGTCCACCTGAAAGGTCCTTCCGCCCAATGCGCTGAGGTCCGTTACAGCGCGAAGAGACCGGCCTATCAGTCGTTGAATTTCCTGGTTTCTGCCGGATATTCTGCCCTGCACGAAATCGCGCGACGTCCGGGTAACGGTAGCCCTCGGAAGCATCGCGTATTCCGCCGTAACCCAGCCGCTGCCGCTGCCGCGCAAAAAGGGAGGCACTTTATCCTCTATGCTGGCAGTGCAGGCCACCCTGGTCTGGCCGATTTCGATCAGCACCGAACCTTCGGCAAAGGGCTGGAAGCCGGGTGTTATCTTTACCGGCCGCAATTCATCCCAGCTGCGGCCATCAATTCTTTTCATAAGACCCCTTTCGTATGTAACCGGATGCTTAAAAGTATAACACGTGTGCTGAATATTGCACACCAACGGGTGCGTGGTATAATTACGGTTCTATGGAACTGGATAATGAAACCCTCAAACAGATTGAACGCATTAAAAAAGATTCCCGCCACGGTGCCGGCGAAATCGCCCGTATGGCAGCCCGGGTTTTTTTACATGATGCTGAAAAGTCCCGTCTGAGGAAACTGGATAAATATCTGCTCCGGCGTAAAGAAATCGGCAAAAGGCTCATTGAAGCCCGCCCGGCAATGAGCGCCATCTACAATACCGTAAACCAGGTCTTGAACGAACTGCCGGATGACAGCTCATCGGCTACTGCCGCTCAGGCCAGGCAACTGACTGTCAACAAAGCCCGCAGCATCATCCAGACTTCACTCGAAGCCAACAAGCAGATAGCCCATTACGGATCTGAAATAATACATGACAGGGATAGAATATTTACCCATAGCCTCTCTGAGACGGTTTACGCCCTTATCCGGGAAGCCTTCAGCACAAAACCCAACATCACCGTCGTAATCTCGCCGGGAGGCGATTTCAGAGCCGGCATTACCCTGGCCAATCGACTGGCTGCAGATGGTATTGCGGTGACTTTTATCGAAGATGCGGCCGTTGGCCTTTATATAGAATACACCAGTAAAGTTGTAGTCGGCGCTGACAGGATACTTGCCGACGGCCGGGTTATCAATGCAACCGGCACCAGTATGCTGGCCATGGCGGCTCAATACGCGCAAATTCCGTTTTATGTAGCCTGTGAAAAGCTGAAATTCGATGCCAGGCAGAACACCGGGGAACTCGACCTGGAACCTCGCCGGCTGGACTACTCCGGGTCCCGCCTCAAGCCTTCACCGGACGTCAAACTGCGAAGTTATACGTTTGATATCACTCCCAGGGAGCTGGTCAAGGGTTATATTACCGAAACCGGTATAATGCAGCCTGAAGAGATCGTCAGTTTAATGGCTGGTGCTCAACACATCAGCACCGGTCAAGAACCTGATTGAGCGCCTCGATCAGCATAGGAACGGTTTTATACTCAGCCACTCTTTCAGGAATTACCCAGCAGAATTCCTCGTTTTCCCAATCGAGGGCTATTTGCTTGCGGCTGTTAAGCTCAAACAAAAACGGGTGTACAATCCACTCGTAACCCTCATCCCAGGCGGAAACGGTCCGCCCGCTCCTTACCAACGTAATATCGGTTTCCGAGAGGCCGGTTTCCTCCTCGATTTCAGTGTAAGCTTGCCGAAGCGGGTTTGCTTCCAGGAAACCGCTTACCCCTGCCCAGTATCCCCTGAAGCTGCCGACGCTCAAACTGCGTTTAAGCAGCAGGATTTTACCGGCATGCCTTATAAAGCAGGTCACCACGTGCCTTTGCAGGTTCTTATCCGCCATGTCGCTCCCGCTCGGGCGTCTCGAGGTATTCAGCCAGCCAGCCAAGCGCCGCCTCGGCAAAAGCATGCTTGTTCTCTTCACGCGTGCCGGAAAACACGAAACGCCGGCTTCGGGATGCGTTCCGTTCGGCAATGGCAATGTATACCAGGCCAACGGGTTTTTCCAGCGTTCCTCCACCTGGACCGGCTATGCCGGTATCGGCCAGGCATATATCGGCATTGAGCAATCTCAATCCTCCGGCTGCCATTTGCTGGGCAACCGGACCGCTTACCGCTCCATGCTGCATCAGCGTTTCCACCTGTACTCCTATTACCTTAAGTTTGACGTCATTGCTGTAGGCGGTAACCGAACCCAAAAAAAATTTTGACGAGCCGTTTATATTGGTTATGCGATGGGAAATCAGCCCCCCGGTAGCCGATTCGATAACGCCCAGCGTCATGGCATTTCGTATCAATATTCCGGCAATTTGATTTTCGAATTTTTGCATCAACCCTGCTCCCTCGGATGTGGACTATTTAATCTTTATTGTGTTAATATCGCTTCATACCCTGAGGCTAATTATAAAAGACTCTTTCGTAATAATATACACCGGAGGCAAATATGACAACCCTGTGCCTGTTATTCAACTTGCTCGGCCTGACTGTCGGGTTAACCGGAATCCTCACCGTTTTTAATATCTTTCCCGGTTTTATCCATGAGGCCGGCTCATTGAGCCCGGAGCTGGCTACAGCTGTATTCTGGTGGGCGCTGTCTGTTATCCTGATTCTTGCCGGCATGGCTTTTGGAATATACCAAACGGCTGAAAACGGTCGCTGAACCATGCCGGATACTTGCCGCTTGAACCTGAAATTATCTCCGGGGGCAAAATCCAACAGCATAAGCGGATATCAGGATGGCGTTCTTTCAATAAGGATAAAGGCTCCGCCGGTTGAAGGTAAAGCCAATCAGGAAACGATTGCTTTTTTAAGCCATGAGCTGGGCACCGCCAGGAGCAATATCAATATTGTCAGAGGTCTGAGTTCGAAAAACAAGGTTATCGTAATTGCAGGCTTCAGCCTTGAAGAAGCCCTTGCAAAACTGGGCATAGAAACCTGAAAATACCCCGGTTTTTTAACCGGGGCGTTTTCCTTGCTAATTGCTTTTTGCCAGATGGTTTGCCAGGTTTATCAGGGTCCGCACGGGAACTCCGGTACCACCCTTTTTCCAGTACCCTCGGTCCCGGCTCGTTTCGGAAGTGCCGGCGATATCCAGGTGGACCCATGGTTTGGAACCGGCAAATTCGCTCAAGAAAAGAGCTGCAGTCACAGCCCCGGCTTCACGGCCGCCGACGTTTTTCATATCGGCAACATCACTCTTGTACTGCTCCTTGTACTCGTCATACATCGGCATCTGCCACATGTATTCTCCCGCTTCATCACCGGCTTTCTTTACCAGTTCAACCAGGTCCTGGTTGTTGGTAAATGCTCCGGTAGCCACTTCACCCAAGGCTACAACGCATGCCCCGGTAAGAGTCGCCACATCGATGATCCGTTTGGCACCCAAATTGACTGCATAAGACAGCACGTCGGCCAGCGTCATGCGCCCTTCGGCATCGGTAGAGATAACTTCGATGGTCTTGCCGGACATGGATTTGACCACATCACCCGGCCGCTGGGCAGTGCCGCTGGGCAGGTTCTCTACAGCAGCAACCAGGGCTGTCACGTTGATGGCCAGCTTCATTTTTGCTATTGCCTGTATGGCGGCAATCGCCGAAGCCCCTCCGGCCATGTCCGTTTTCATGTTTTCCATCTTTTCCGATGGCTTTATTGAAATACCGCCGGAATCGAAGGTCACGGCCTTTCCCACCAGGGCAAGGTCAATATCCGAGGCCTCGGTGCCCCGGTATTTCATAATAATAAACCGGGGCTGGTTTGCCGAGCCTTGAGCCACCGCCAGAACAGCCCGCATGCCCATTTCTTCCATTTTGGCTTTATCCAGTACCGAAATTTCCAGTCCGTTATCCCGGGCAACCTGTTCGGCAATGGCTGCCATATCCGAGGGAGTCAAGCAATTGCCGGGTTCATTGACCATGTCCCTGGCCAGATTGGCGGCTTCGGCCAATATGATGCCTTTGTCGATGCCTTTTTGTAATTCGCTGGTTGAAAAACCCCCTGCAGCCAGTGCCATTGTTTTAATACCAGCGGGTTGGTCGTCCCCGGTAAAATATTTTTTAAACGACCAGCTGCCCAAAATGCCGCCTTCGGTCACCAGCTGGGCTATTAGGCTTGAATCCAGTTGACCGGCTGGCCCGCAGGGAAATGTGACAACCAGTTCTTTAATGCCTTTATTTATCAGCCCCTTGCAGACTGCAGCGATGCTGCGGCGGATAAAGTCGGGCATAAATTCCTCTTGTTTGCCCATCCCGCCGATGACTACGCGTTCCGGCTTGATTTTACCCAGGGTATGAATAACCGTTACTTCACCGGATTTAGCTTTGATTTCTCTGCTTTCAACCAGCCGGCTTATTGCGCCGGAAAGCAAAGGATCGATCTCTTTTACATTCTTGTCATCGCTGATTTTATCTTTGAAGCACAGCACCACCAGCGCTTCGGTGGGTACTTCCCAGGGATTTTGTGCGGTTATTCGTACTTCCATGGATACTCCTTCTGGTTTGATACTTTATTTTACCACTGCGGAACTCCGGCTCCAATGCAGGTTTATTTAGATTACCTGCCGCCGTTTAACACTCGTGTTTTGTTTCGACATACTGGCTGGAAAGCTGCATGGCGCAGTAATCGCCGCACATGGTGCAGGCGTGAGAATCGGCCACAGCCCGCCGGCGTACTGCATCGATTTTATCCGGATCCAGGGCGTACAGTTTCTGCTTGTCCCAATCGAGTAGTTTACGCGCTTTCGACATCCCCATGTCTTTTTCAGCAGCTCCTTTTACCCCTTTTACCATGTCAGCAGCATGCGCAGCTATCCTTGAAGCGATTACACCGTTTTTCACATCCTCTTCATCAGGCAATCCAAGATGCTCTGAAGGAGTTACGTAGCAAAGGAAGTCCGCTCCGGCCGCTGCAGCCACTGCGCCTCCGATAGCCCCGGTTATATGATCGTAACCGGCAGCAATATCGGTTACCAGCGGGCCCAGAACGTAAAACGGCGCCCGGTGGCAAATTTGTTTTTCCAGCTTTATGTTTGCCTGTATATGGTCAAGCGGTAAATGACCCGGGCCTTCAACCATTACCTGCACATCCGCCTGCCGGGCAGCTTTCACCAGTTCCCCCAGCACCATCAACTCGGCTATCTGTGCATTATCGGTTGCGTCGGCGTTGCATCCGGGCCGCAACCCGTCTCCCAGTGAAAGGGTGACTTCATACCGCCGGGCAATTTCCAGCAGGCGGTCATAATTTTCATACAGGGGATTTTCCCGTTTGTTATGCCTTATCCAACCTGCCAGAAATGACCCGCCCCTGCTTACAATGCCGGCTACCCGGGGATTATTCTCAAGTGCGGCAAGAACCTGCCGGGTAACTCCGCAGTGAACGGTGACAAAATCGACACCGTCCCGCGCCTGCTCTTCAATGGCATCGAACATGTCATCCGCGCTCATTTTCACAATAGCGCCGCGCTGCTTTATAGCCTTGATTGCGGCCTGGTATACAGGCACGGTGCCCACTGGAACGGGGCAGTTTTTAATAATCGACCGCCTCATGGCATCGATATCGCCGCCGGTGCTCAAATCCATGACTGCATCAGCGCCGGCCTTTAGGGCTGCCGCCAGCTTTTTAAGCTCCACTTCGGGGTCGCTGATATCGGAAGATGTGCCTATATTGGCGTTTACTTTCGTGGACAAGCCTTCGCCGATGCCTCTAGGTTCAAGGCCTGGATGACACGGGTTAGCCGGTATCACCACCAGGCCTTCGGCAACTTTTTGCATTACCAGTGTCTCATCGAGCCCTTCGCTCCTGGCAACCTTTTTTACTTCCGGGGTAACAATACCCTTTCGAGCCATTTCCAACTGCGCCATATGTCTCCTTTAAAAACAGAAACCAAGGACTGAGGTTATAAACCCAGAAGCCTTGGTTACAATGCCCACTTCCCTACGCTTGCATTACCAAGTTCAGGTTACAAGGGTTGCCTCTACACGAGACTCTCAGCACGTCTGCTCCCCTAGGGGTTGAATTAAATATAACACATATCCCGCCCTAAACCAAGATTCGATCCCGTTTTGATGCTATAATTACAAACGAAGCATAAGTGAACAAACTTCAGGAAACCAGCTTGAGCCTGGGAATCGAATTGTCCGTTGAGCAACTCGAAAAATTCGAGGTATACCTCAACGAACTGACCCGGTGGAACAGTCAGTTCAATCTAACGGCTATCAAGCCGCCTGATGAAATCGAAATCAAACACTTTGCCGATTCCCTCACGTTGGTAAGCGGCTTTGACTCCCTCGGCCTGGAAAACTCCATCAGGGTTATAGACATCGGCACCGGAGCCGGTTTCCCGGGGCTGCCGCTTAAGATCGCTCTGCCGCAAATCAGCCTTGCCCTGCTTGAATCCAACTTCAAAAAGACCGGATTTTTACGACATATCGTTAAAAGGCTGGGGCTGGAAAATGTAACTATAGTGTACGGCCGGGCGGAAGCTCTGGCATTGTCTCCTGATTACCGTGAAAGTTTCAATATCGTGGTTTCACGGGCGGTAGCCAGTTTGAATACCCTGGCGGAGCTGTGCCTGCCCTTTTGCCGTATAGGAGGCCTGTTTATCGCCCCCAAGAAGGGCGAAATCAGCGGTGAAATCGCTCTGGCAGCCGGGGCTCTCGAAAAACTCGGCGGCAGCCTGGCAAGCGTCGTACCTGTCAAACTCGCCGGGCTTGATGATAACCGCTGTATAGTGGTCATCCGCAAAATTTCACCCACCCCTGCCAGATATCCCAGAAGGCCCGGCGTCCCCGGCAAGAATCCCCTGAAATGACAATGCGTCCTGATGGTTGTCGCAGTCGTTGTTGATTACGTATTATCAAGCGGTTAAAATAGTATACGCGCATAGCTGAAGCCGCCCGGAGGTAAAGTATGTGCGCTTATGCTGCTTCTGAGCGGCGGGACACTGATACGGGCGTTGACGGGAGGTTTCATTGTCAAAAATTGCATCTGATGACCTGGTTGACCTGCTAAACATTCTGCCCCCGCATGTATACAAGCCTCTTACCGAGCAAGCCGACATAAACATGCTGCTGGAAGTCGTTATGGACCTCGGCAGGGCGCCGAGCGCCCGTTTTCCCGACCGTGAAATATACCTGTCTGCGCGCGAAGTAATCCAGGAAGATATTGATTATGTTGCCAACCGCATCGGGGTATTCGGTGACGATAACCGGGCCGGAATCGAACGAACCCTGCACCGCATCTCGGCTATACGCAACCGGGCAGGCCGGATAGTCGGCCTTACCTGCCGTGTCGGCCGTGCCGTCTTCGGCACCATAAAGGTTATAGAAGACCTGGTTCAATCCGGCAAGAGCGTCCTTTTGCTGGGCCGTCCGGGCGTAGGCAAAACTACCATGCTGCGCGAAGTCGCCCGGGTGCTTGCCGATAGTTTGAACAAAAGAGTGGTTGTGGTTGACACCTCCAATGAAATTGCCGGAGATGGTGACATCCCCCATCCGGCAATCGGCAGGGCCAGACGCATGCAGGTGGTTACGCCTAGCATGCAGCATGCCGTGATGATAGAAGCAGTGGAAAACCATATGCCCGAAGTTATAATAATCGATGAAATCGGCACCGAACTCGAAGCCCTTGCGGCCCGCACTATCGCCGAACGCGGTGTGCAGCTGGTTGGCACGGCACACGGTAATATTCTGCAAAACCTGATGTTGAACCCGACCCTTTCCGACCTTATAGGAGGCATACAGACGGTTACCCTGAGCGATGAGGAAGCCAAGAGACGCGGTACACAAAAGACCATACTGGAACGCAAAGCACCACCCACCTTCCATATCGTTGTCGAAATACAGGACAGGGACATGGTGGCAGTACACCCGGATGTAGCCATAGCGGTTGACGGGCTTCTGCTGAACCATCCGGTTCCGCTGGAAATACGCTCTCTGGATGAAAACAATGAGGTAAGAATCGAACATATCGAACCTTCTGTAACGAAAAAAGGCAAGGTTGTACCGGCGCGTTCCGGTTTTACCCCGCCAGTCGAAGAACTTCCGGGAATGTACCTTTTCGGAGTTAACCGCGAACGGCTGGAGCAGATTGCCAGGGAGATGCACCTTAACTTGAACATCGTAAACTCGATTGCCAAGGCTGATATTCTGGTCACGTCCAAGAGTTACTACCAGAAAAAACCCCAGAAAATCCGTGACGCCGAGTCTGCCAATCTCCCCATATATGTTCTGCGCAAGCATTCCAATGCCCAGTTGAGACAATTACTGATAACCCTTGACCGGCGCACCAAACCTGCCGAGGACGAAAAACCACCGGTGACCGAAATTGCCATACGGGAAGCCGAAAGCGCTGTAAACAGACTGAAAAACGGCGAGGAGGAAGTGGAACTGAGCCCTCAAAGTGCCTATATACGCCGCCTCCAGCACCTGGTAGCCGAACGCAATGACTTGACCAGCCGCAGTATCGGTTACGAACCACGCCGGAGAGTAAGGTTTTCCAAAGAGCCCGGGCGATGACCGGTCACAAACCCCTGTTCATATCTTTCGAGGGACTGGACGGCTGCGGCAAGAGCCTGCAATCTCACCGTCTATACCAGCATATGCAGGATTCAGGCATTCCCGCTGTTCTTCTTCACGAACCCGGAAGTACTCCGCTGGGTGAAGAAATCGGCCGGCTGCTGAAATGGTCCGACGGCATCAGAGTAAGCCCGCTGGCAGAATTGTTATTGTTCAATGCTTCCCGGGCGCAGCTGGTAAAAGAAATAATTCTGCCATCTCTTGAAAATGGATTGAGCGTAATCATAGACAGGTTTACCGATTCCACCCTGGTTTACCAGGGATATGGCCGCGGCCTGCCGCTTGAGCTGGTTCGCGAAGTTAATGAAATCGCGCACCAGGGAGCCGTACCTGATCTTTCGGTTCTGCTCGATGTGCCGGTTGAAGTGTCTGCCGGCAGGATAGCCCCGGCCAGGGACCGCTTTGAATCCGAAAACCCCGGTTTCTATCAAAAGATCAGAAACGGCTATCTGGAAGTGGCCGAAAATGAACCCGAAAGATGGCTGGTGGTCGATGGAACACTCAACGCCGATATTATCAGCGCTATTATTCAGGAGCACTTCAAACTGCTTATACAAGTTTCCGGGGAATAGATGACGGGTAAAAAGGTAGCTGTAGCCATAAGCGGAGGGGTGGACTCGGCGGTCGCCGCCGCTATCCTTAAAGAGCAGGGTTATAACGTCTTGGGTATTACAATGCACCTGTTTGCTTCCGGCCCCTTCTCGGACATCGACCGGGCGCATGTCGTGACCGCCAGTCTGGGTATTCCCCATTATGTCGTGGATTTACGCGAGCCGTTTGCCAGGCTGGTAATCGACACCTTTTGTGGCCAGTATGAAACGGGTAAAACACCCAATCCCTGCATATTATGCAACCGGGATATCAAGTTCGGCCTGCTTTTCGAACACGTTATGAGCCTGGGCGCCGATTACATGGCCACCGGCCATTATGCCCGCATCGATACCACATCCCGAAGGCGCCGGCTGTTAAAGGGAGTCGACCCTGGAAAAGACCAGTCATATTTTCTTTATACCCTCAAGTCCCGGTTACTTGCTCGCTGCATGTTCCCGGTAGGCAGCATGACAAAACAACAGGTAATCGAGATGAGCGATTCCTTCGCGCTGCCAGTTGAAAAAAACACCGAAAGCTCCGATGTCTGTTTTCTTTCCGGTGCAAATTACCGGCGATTCCTGGAAGGGCGCATTTCATCAAAACCCGGTATGATCATCGACAGCCAGAACCGGCAAATCGGCATCCATGCAGGACTGGAGGCATACACTATCGGCCAGCGCCATGGGCTCGAGCTTTCCGCGCCGCACAGGTTGTATGTAACCGGGATTGACGCGGCGCGCAACTGCATCAGCGTGGGAAGCGAACAAGAACTCTACTGCGATTCCCTTATCGTTGAACAGGTTTCCTGGATTGCCGGTTGCTTACCCAAAACGCTTTCGGGAATAACCGCCAGAATTCGTTACCGTTCCCGGGAAATTCCGGTCAGCCTGCAGCCTGAAGGAGACCTGATCAGGGTGTATTTTAAAAAACCTGCCAAGTCGGTAACCCCGGGCCAGAGTATTGTTTTCTACCAGGGAGACCGGGTGCTTGGCGGCGGCATAATCCGGGCAGGCCTGAAATGAAATTAAAGCCCAGCTTCGAATACGAAATTAT
>JAFGLQ010000101.1 GCA_016928015.1 Dehalococcoidaceae bacterium | reverse complement strand
TAGCTGACAGCGTGGGCTTTATTGAAAGCATAGCCGGCGAAGGGCTCGATCAGGGCGAAGACCTCCCCGGCCACATCTTCAGGGTAACCCAGTTTTAGAGCTCCGTCTATGAAAGTACTGCGCTCCTTCTTCATAGCGCCGGCGATTTTCTTGCCCATCGCCTTGCGGAAAATATCAGCCTGTCCCAGAGTATAACCGGCGAAATCCCGTACGATAAATATGACCTGTTCCTGGTAAACGATTACGCCGTAAGTTTCTTGTAAAATATCAGCCAGCGCCGGATGAGGATAATGTATCGGCTCCAGGCCATGCTTGGATTTGATAAAGCGCGGAATCTGCTCCATCGGCCCGGGCCTGTAGAGGGCTACCATAGCCGCAATATCACCGAAGTTTGAAGGTTTCAATTCTCTGATATACCGGCGCATGCCGCTGCCTTCAAGCTGGAAAACGCCAGCGGTTTCCCCGGTGGCAAGCAGCCGGTAGGTTTTGGCATCGTCCAGCGGGATTTTGTCAAGTTCAATATTGACGTCCTGAATCCTGTGTATGATTTCCCGTGCCTTCCCCAGAATGGTAAGGTTAACCAATCCCAAAAAGTCCATTTTCAAAAGGCCTATCCGGGCAATATCTCCCATCGGATACTGGGTCATTACCAGCCCCTCGTTATCCCCGCGTGAAAGTAATTGCAGAGGGCAGTGGCCGGTAAGGGGTTCGCTGGCAATCACTACCCCGGCAGCATGAGTTGAGGCATGACGGGAAAGACCCTCTACTCTCTTGGCGGTTTCCAGCACATTGGATACCGCCGCATCTCTGGCCTTGAGCAATCTGAGTTCTTCATTCAATTCCAGGGCTTTATCAATGGTCATCCCCGGGGAAAACGGTACCAGCCTGGCAATCCGGTCTACTTCGCCGTAAGGCATTGCCAAAGCACGGCCCACATCCCTGATAGCCGCCCTGGCCCCCATAGTACCGAAGGTTATGATCTGAGCAACATGATCTGCCCCGTACTTGTGAGAAACATAACTGATTACCTCATCACGGCGGGTATCTTCAAAATCCAGGTCGATATCCGGCATTTCACGCCGCTCAATATTCAAAAAACGTTCGAATACCAAACCGTGGGCCATTGGATCGACCTCGGTTATCCCCAGGCAGCGAAGAACTATAGATGAAGCAGCGCTGCCGCGAACGTTGAAAAGAATTCCTTCACGGCGTACAAAGGATATGATATCCCATACCACCAGAAAATAATTTGCAAAATCGGTCTGGCGGATCACATCCAGTTCATACCTCAACCGGTCGGTTATCCCGGTTTCGGGTGCCGGATAAAAACGTTCCATTCCCTGGTAACAGAGTTCCTCCAGATACTCCAGGGGGGTTTTGTCTGACGGTATATCGATTTCCGGCAAATGCAGACGGCCGAATTCCAGTTCCAGGTTGCATTTTTCGGCGATTTTATTACTGTTTTCCAAAGCTTCGGGCAAATCCGCAAACTGTTGCGCCATTTCCCCGGGGCTTTTCAGATAGAAATAGTCGCCCCCCATCTTCTTTCGTTTTTCTTCATAAACCGTGGCGTTAGTCCCGATACACAACAAAAGATCATGCGGAGCTGAATCCTGGGCGTAAATATAGTGCACATCATTGGTAGCCACCATGGGTATTGCCAGCTCCTTTGCCAGCGGAATCAATTCCCGGTTTATCTGTTGCAGTTCCGGCAAAGGGTGACGCTGAATTTCAATGTAAAAATCATCCCCGAATACTTCCCGGTACCAGAGAGCAGCCTCCCTGGCTTCAGCCAGACGGCCGTTTAAAATCAGGCGCGGAATTTCTCCGGCAATACAGGCGGTAAGCGCCACCAGCCCTTCACTGTACTGCTGGAGTATTTCTTTATCCAGCCTGGGCTTGTAATAGAAACCCTCCAGGTTGGCTTTGGTGACAAGCTGAATCAGGTTTTTATAGCCGGTGTTGTTTTTTGCCAGCAGAACGATATGGTAGTTTTCCCGGTCGGCGGCACTGCGTCCGTGGCGGGAACCGTTGGCCATATAAGCTTCACAGCCAATAATGGGCTTGATACCGGCATCTTTTGCCGCCTGGTAAAACTGAATGGCGCCGTGAAGAACGCCGTGATCGGTAATGGCGACCGAGTCCATACCGAGCTCTTTGACCCGGTTGACCAGTTCGGGAATCCGGCACATGGCATCCAGCAGGCTGTATTCGGTGTGGACATGGAGGTGGGTGAATTTCACGGCACTAATTATAACAATGGTTGGCTTCTTTAACAAAGACGGTCCGGCCTGATTAACCGGGCATTTTACGGGCGCTTGGTGTAAAATAAGGCAGTAAATGAAAATTTTCTGGATGGTTTCAAAGATTCTGATGGCAGCAGCTTTGCCGCTGGTTTTTTTTACCTTGTCGGTTACCATCGCCTTCAACAGCCAGTGGGTGTACAGCTACGGGTTTGAAAAATACGATATTCCCGGCGCCACCGGCCTGGAAAAAGCGGAGCTCGAAAAGGCCAGCCGCCAGCTGATCAACTACTTCAACTCGGAGGAAGAATTCATTTACATCGAAGTCACAAAAGCCGGGGAGGCTTTCGAGCTCTTTAATGAAAGGGAAGTGCTGCACCTCAAAGATGTGAAAGGCCTGGTTTTACTGTGCTATAACGTCTTACTTTTTTCCGGATTGTACGTCTTGCTTTTTACTGCTCTGCTGCTGGTGAGACAAACCCGGCAGTGGACCGGTTTACCGAGGACCGTTATACTGGGAAGCCTGCTGACCCTGACCATAATTGCCGGGCTGGGAATTACCGCATTGATAGATTTCCGATGGTTTTTCTGGCAGTTCCATCTTATCAGTTTCGCCAATGACCTCTGGCTGCTGGACCCTGCCAATGACTACCTTATAATGATGTTCCCCCAGGGTTTCTGGCTGGATGCCACCATTCTTGTTGCCGGACTGAGCGCCGGCTGGGCGCTGATTGCCGGAGCGGGTTCTTATGCCCTGCTTTACTTAAACGAAAAGCTTCATTAGAAGCAACCGAGCTGGCAGGCGGAAACCTTCAAGCCCAGAGCGTTAATTTCACCTGCTATATCCGTGGGTTTAAGCCGGTACGTCTTCGCCACGGTAAAAACAGCTTCACAGGTTAGAGAATTTTCTTCATTCAACCTCAAGATTTCGGCTGATATTTCAGGTGAAAGCCTTGCTGGCTCCTGGGTGCCGAACGGGGTTTTGTCCACCTTGAAACAGCCGATCTGGCAATCGACGACCCGTTTCCCCATTTCATCGGCTACCGCCCCTACCGCTATGCGCACCACACCGGATTGCCGCGCTATTTTCCAGGCAGCCGGGCATGGCAGATAGCCGGACTCAAGCGATTCGGCAACCCTGGTTCTAATCTCGGATAGCTTTTCCTCTGAAAGACCGGCCGGGTTCGGCGGAAGTTTAATCCGGCCGGATTTCTTTTCCTTGTCCGTCTCGTCAAACTCACGCATACTCAATATCCTCGTTTCATTAACGGTTTGTAATCATGATTCTAACCCTGGCTTCGGATAGAATGCAAGCCCGAAGTATTTTGCATGAAGACCGAACACCATATATAATCGACAAGTAACATTTTGAACTAAGCTCAGCGAGGATGATATGTATATAACAAGCCTGGATAAAGCCGAAAAAAGCATACCGACCATGCCTGGAGCAACAGGTGTCACCAAGCAGGTCCCAATATCTGCCGGGGACGGTGCGCCGAATTATTGCTTCCGTGTGTTTACCATTGAACCCGGCGGTAACACGCCTTTCCACTCGCACCCTTTCGAACATCTGAATTATGTAATCAGCGGCCAGGGTTTGCTGGTAGGCGAAAATGACGAACACGCTATTGGAAAAGGTGATTTCTGCCTGGTACTGCCTGGTGAAAAGCACCAGTACAAGAATCCGCAGGGCAATCTTGAAGCGCTGGCTGTTATCTGTGCCGTACCGGTAAATTACGAATAAAAGGCTTGCGAACCGGTTCACCGCACCTGATCAGGTAGTACCGGGATATTATTAACATATGTTACCGTTTATTGTCGCCTTTTCCCCTATAATAAACTGGTAAATGGCAAAAAGCATACCAACCGCAGCAACAATAGTCATTGCGGCAGTGATCATTGGTTCAGGAATCTATCTGTTCGGCAGCCTGAAACCAAACCCGATCCCTGCGTTCAAGGAAGCACCCGAAGTCATGCCGCTCAGCCGGCTGGTCGCCGACTACCGGGAAGACCCGGACCTGGCGGCAGGCAAACACGAAGGCCGCACGTACCTTTTCCCGGCAGTTGCCGTAGACGATGTAGCCAGTGAATACCTGACTCCTCAATCGGTCGAAAAAGGCTTTGAATTATACCTGCTGAGCCAGACGGTTAAGTTCCGGCCCAGATACTGGCAGGATCTGGATTCTCTGGGGCCAGGTTTTATCGTGGATATAGTTGGAGAAGTAAGCAGTTATTCACGCTCAAACATCCATGTAATAAATTGCACTTACGCGGTCTTGACAGGTGGAAATTTGCCCGAACCGGGTGGATACTAGACTAAAGATGCAGTATTTTGCTTAAAAACAGCCGCGTGCGCTCCTGAGTCGGGTTGGTGAAAAATTCGTCCGGAGTGGCCTGTTCGATAATCTGGCCCTCATCCATGAAAATAACCCGGTTGGCAGCCGCCCTGGCAAAACCCATCTCGTGGGATACTACCAGCATGGTCATACCCTCTCCTGCCAGTGAAGCCATAACATCCAGGACTTCTTTTATCATCTCAGGATCAAGCGCCGATGTGGGCTCATCGAAAAGCATTACCTTGGGATTCATAGCCAGCGCCCGGGCAATTGCTACTCGCTGCTGCTGCCCGCCGGAAAGTTGTGAAGGGTAAGATTTGGCCTTTTCGGGAATACCTACCTTGACAAGAAGTTCCCTTGAAACCTTTTCAGCTTCCTGCTTGCTGCGTTTTCTGACTATGTTCTGAGCCAGCATCAAATTTTGCATTACGGTAAGATGAGCAAACAGGTTGAAGGATTGAAACACCATACCTACTTCGCGCCTGACGGCATTGATATTCTGGTTATTATCCAGCAGCATGCCATCTACGATGATGCTGCCCTTTTCGTATTCTTCCAACCGGTTGATGCAGCGAAGCAGGGTGGATTTTCCTGAGCCTGATGGCCCGACAATAACTACAACTTCACCTTCTTCGATATCCAGGCTGACGCCGCGCAGGGCTTCAACATGGCCGAACCTCTTCCTGACATCTTTGATTTGTATTATGGGATTTGCCATAAGTTACCGATCGTACCTCGAACGCTTTTCAATATAGCTGACTACACGAGCAGCGACAAGAGTCAATATCAGATAAAGCAAGGCTACCATCAACCATGTTTCAATAGGGTTAAAATGCGCAGACATGAATTCCCTTCCCCTCCGGGTCAAATCGGCCACCGCCACCACGCTCACCAGTGAGGAATCCTTCAGCAGAGCGATAAATTCATTACCCATCGGCGGCAGTATTACCCTGAAGGCCTGGGGAAGAACCACATGCCGCATGGCTTGTAAATGGCTCATGCCCAGCGACCGGGCGGCTTCCATCTGGCCTTTGGGAATGCTTTGAATGCCGGAACGTACTATTTCACTCATGTAAGCCCCATAGCATACAGTTATAGCCACGATAGCCGTAATTATAGGATTTGCCCGGTAGGTTATCAGGGGTGTGAAATTAAGCCATAAACCAATTTTTTGTATTAATACCGGAGAGGCGAAATACCAGGCGATAAGCTGGACCAGCAGCGGAATACCTCGGATGATTTCTACATAAAGCGTGGAAATGCCGAATACAAGCTTATTTTTGGAAAGGCGCCCCAGGCCGCCGAAAAGACCCAAAACAAGCATCAGGAAATACGATGTAACGGTTACCAGTATTGTTATAAGAATGCCGTCCCTGGCAAAGACGACTATCTCTTTGAACGGGACGGGCTGAAGCATGACCAGCAGTGCGACAACGGCAATTACCACTGCCACCAGCCACCACCAGGGGTCCTGGCGTATGTTTACCTCGCCCCCGGTAACAAAGCTGAGTTCACGGTTAGGATTATCCTTAAGTTGTTTGTCCATTTACCGAAACCGGGGAAATGCCTTGCGGCATCTCCCCTTTCGTATGTGCTATTTAATCAACCAGCCACTTCTGGACAAGTTCATCGATGATGCCGTCGGCTTTTACTTCAGCGAGGGCGGCATTTATTTTTGACATCAGTTCATCGTTGCCCTTGGGCATGGCGATACCGTATTCTTCGGTGGTAAGCACTTCGCCCACGGTTTTCAACGTATCGTATTTGGAAACATAGCCGGACGCTACCGGGGTGTCGCACACCACCGCATCGATTTGGCCGTTTAGAAGAGCCACGAAAGCCATGCCGATTTCATCGTAGCCGGTGACATTTACACCGCTCATGGCGCTGACTTCATCATCACCGGTCGTGCCCGATTGAACACCGACAGTCTTGCCCACCAGTCCGGAAGCCCCGGTAATAGCGGTATCGGTTTTGGCTACAATTATCTGGCCGGCAACATAATATGGATCGGAGAAGTCCATCTTTTCCAGCCTGTCGGCTTTGATGGTAATAGAAGAAATTGCCGCATCGTAAGTACCCTGAGCCACCCCGGCCAGCAGCGGATCCCATTCAACATTCACAAATTCCACTTCGATGCCCGCCTTTTCAGCAATGGCGTTGAAAAGATCGATATCAAATCCGACTATTTCACCGGTTTCGGTATCGACGAACTCGAAGGGAGGCCAGGTTGCATCCGTAGCGACCCGAACTATGTCGGTATCACCACTACAACCCGGCAGGAGCAACCCGGCTACGATGACCGCAGCCAAAATCGACCAGATTAAACGTTTCATTGATCCTCCTAGTGTTTTGTTTTTTCAATCTCCCGGCGCCAGTCAGCCGAAATTCAAACGCAGCGCCAGGCAGTTGACAGAATTGATCCGATTGTCTTGAAAAGTGGTTTAGCAGTTTACTCCATTTCAAGTACCGCTGTCTATATTAATCTAAAAGCCTTCTCACGAGACACTTAGCGAATCCGGCGGATATAAGGAGCCACCTGTCGGCAGAACAACAGGTGGCTCCTTCTTCAAGCTATTTCAACTGGTAAGCCCGGTTTATTCCTCTTCGCCTGATTCCGCCCCGGCCTCCAACTCAGCTTCGGCAGGCTTTTCGACTTCCGCGGCAACCTCTTCTTCCTCTGCTTCAAGCTCCACCTTGGCCGCCTGGGCAACCCTGACAACTATATGCTCACCCGGAGTTACCAGCATTACCCCCTCCGGCATTGTCACATCAGCAGCATTGATCACATGGCCGACTTCTTTCAAATCGCTTATATCGACCTCGATATGTGCCGGCAGCTTATCCGGCAGGCATTCGATTGCAATTTCGTTCAACTGGTGATCCAGGAAGTTTTCTTTGTAATCCAGTGCCGGCGCATGACCTGTTAGCACTAAGGGTATCTCGGCCGTCATTTTCTGGCTCATCCTGACCTGATAGAAATCGACATGAATGATTTTACGCGTAATGGGATGGTAGCTAACATTTTTAATAAGTACGCTGCGCTTCTTTTTATCACCTTCCACATCCAGCATGACAATACGCGAAGTACCGCCTTTTATGATAGTCTCCAGCTCCTTTTCCTGGCATTTAAGAGATAGTGACTTTATACCATGGCCGTAAACATTGGCAGGAATTATGCCTTCCCGGCGCAGAAATCGCACTTTCTTGCCGGTCAATTGCCTCTTTTGAGTTTTAACCGTTGCTTTTTCCATACTCTGCTTCTCCTTTACTTGTTTTTACATGTAACGTCGAATTATAGCACCTGCAATATCACATTGCACATATACGAACTGTTTTCAGGCTAACTCTCAGGATTTTATTACGTTATATATGAAGGGCAGGGAAAAGGAGGCTTATAATGCAGAAGCAAACTATAAAGATATCCGAAAACAAGCACTGTACGGAAAACGAAAATCGAATAATCGACTGGCCGCTAACTGCAGCCATCTCGGGAGCGGTTTGCCTGACGGCTACTCTTATATGGGGTATTGCTGCTGCTCTGGGACTCTAGCTATTCGAAAACCGGCTTAAGCTCATCTTCATGAGCGACCAGTTCATTTTTATCCTCGGTAGCCAGCTTAACCGTATAGATGTAAAAAACCTGACGGCGATCCGGGCTGTAAATGTAATAGTAATCTTCTACCGTGGCCAGTTTGCCGGCGAAAGGTTCGATAGCGGCATCCCTCGGGGTTTTCTTTTCTTCCTTTACCGGATGAATAAGAACCCTTTGGCCGGTGAAAAACTTTGGAGGTCTGTTAGCATCCCCTTCCATCATAGGCCTCAATGATATCCACACCCTCTGCCAATTGTCAATAGAAGCGTGGTAAAATTTTCCAGCCCAGGTGCGACACTATCTAAATCAACCCCCAATCGATATAACCTTTTTGCAGGGCTTTGAGATACGCCACCGACGGTTTCGAGTCTTTTACCTGGTTTTTGGCTATGTAGGTTATTGCCTCGACACTGGCTCCCGTATCTTGAAAAACCAGCACTTTGATTTTATCCGATGCTGCCGGATACCCCTGCTGCCGGTCAAGCTTTGCCACGTCCTCCGGAGCAAGCAGGTAAACACCCCCCAGCACCTTCTCCCGGCTGACACGTTTTATACTGGCAATGCCGCCCAGCCACTGGCGAGACCAGCCGGTAAAAAACAACTGATAGTTGGGCAGACTGGCGCTGAACACGGCTTTAGCCCCCGGGCAGCACGCCGCCATGTACCCGCGGTCCAGGTTCAATCCGTAGGCGAAATAATACAAATAACCGGCTGATCAGGCTACAGCGTTGCCAGAATGTATATTATACCTACAATTACCAGGTATCCGCCGATAATATAAGCAATCAGGCGCGGCCAGAATATGATGATAAGGCCCACCACAATGCTGATGATACCTGCAATCAACCCTACGTTATCCGCCAGAAATCCCATACAAACCTCCTATCAGGATATTTGACCGGTAATCGAATCGATGACTGTGGATGCTTTGTAAGAAGCTTCCCAGTACTGCTTAAATTCCTGCACTTCGGGAGTATCCACATCCAGGATGGACGCTATGGTACTGTATGCCAGGGACTGGTATAACAGTTCCGCTTTTACCGTAAATGGCCCGGAGTAGCCGGTGGTATTGATGCGGTAGGTTACTTTGTCCGAACCTCCGATAAAGTTGCCATCGTTTAAGGCATCGCCGTATACTGCAATCAGTTCGCCTGCCGTATTTTTGTCAAATCCTTCCGGCAGCAGACGATTGTCCTTGGCATAACCAGAAGCCTCCAAGAGTTTGTGGGTAATGCCGCCTTCCATGTCCTCCAGAATGGCTTCGTAAATCTGCACCTGGTCAGCGGCAGTTATGACATCATAATGCGGTTCAAAGGCATAAATTTCTTCATCAGCCCTGTTGCCGGTTATGGTCCCATCAGGATTGGGCTTGCCTGATTCAAACACCAGTTTACCGTCTTTATCCAGTATCTGGACACGCAGCCAGACTCTCCTGGAAGGAAACCCGGTGGGCAGTTTATGACCGGTTTCATTTGTTACCTCTAACGTTACTGAAAGCGTGTTGCCATCCATGGATGAATCTGCAATGGAAACGGTTGCAGTGCGTTCCTGCAGCTGTTCCAATGCACGCGCTATTGTACTGTTGAAATAACTGGAGGAAGCCGTCACCCTCAGTTCATCCGGGTTGTCGCGCAGTATTTCAAGCATACTGGTATTGCCGCCGACAAAATAATGCTGGCTGAAGGGGTTTTTTGCATCCAGGTTGGGCGGCATACTGGCAGTCTTGACGTCCCCACTGGCATGGGGCATATGGCAGGATTGACACTGCGTCTCTCCGGCATAGCTGGAATGAGACCATTCCAGAAATGGTACCTGCTCCGGGAAAGTCCCCTGAACGTTACCCCCGGAATCGATGAAGGGAGTGATAACGGTATGACAGGTGGCACATAATGCGGATTCTCCCAGGTGTTCACCCTGGACGGGCTTAAAACCGGAAGAGCCCATCATTATCTGCTGGTCCGGGTCGGCGAACTGGGAAAAAAGTATCCGGTTTGGCGGTGTGGTTGAAGTGTCGATTACAAATCCTCCGGCGAAGGTTTCTTCCGTACCCAAACCATCGGGTTGAATCTGGTGACATACGGTACAGGAAACCCCGTCGATAGCAGGTTCATGCAACTGGTTCGACCTGCTGAAAAAACCGTTGCCGAACAACAGCGTATCAGTGCCGTTGACCAGCGCCTGGGTTCGGGCCATCGGAGTATGGCAGGTACCGCAAACATCCTCAATGACCTCCTGCAGATGGGGAGCGTTGAGTATTTCAGCGCTTATTTTAGCCCTGTAATACGGGTCCCGGGCGGCATTAGCCATCATGGTGGAACGCCAGTGTAGGCCGATGGAAACATCGTTGCCAGCGGCATCGAGCATACCGTTGTGGCACATGGAACAATTATTCGAGCCTACAAAATCTCCACTGTCAAAACTCACCAGTTGCAGGCCTTCATGCGGCTGAGTTGTCGTAACAGGAGGCTGGGTAGTGGTAGTAGGCGGCGGTGTGGTACTTGGTGCAGTGGTAGTCGGAGTAGTGGTTTGTCCTCCCGGCCCGCAGCCAATAAGGGAAACTGCCAACACAGTAATAATCAGAATTATTAAAATCCCCGGATGCATACCCTTAGCAAAACCAAATAACGACATACAGGGCTCCTTCCTGCCGGAAACAACGGCGTTTGTTTTAAGTTTACGCTCAAAGAGTAGACTAAATAAGCCTTGTTGTCAATAGGTTCATTGCCTGGTTATCGATAACCTATATGAATAATCTATGCCGGTTTCAATTTCAATCTGGCCTGGTGCAGCCGGGTATATACCGCCCCCTCCGGGGCTAACCGGCTCTGCATGAGGTTTACGGAATTCACTTTCACGGGATAGGCAAAGTTAAAACTGGTCTTGCTGACCGCTTCAGCCAGCGCTTGAAGCTCTCCGGGCAAAGTCCCGGGTCGTACTCTAGCCAGAGTAAGATGGGGAACGAACCGGCGCTTCTCGGCAGCAAATCCCAGCTTCGTAAATTGTTCTTCCAGTTGCCCGGCCAGCATCTGCAGCCGCCCCACTTCTCCGCTCAAACCCACCCAGAGCACCTGCGGGCGGCTTAGTGAAGGAAAAGCCCCCAGGCCTTTCAAGCCGATATCGAACGCGCCGAACGCCGAGGCTGTTTCATCTATCTCCTGTTCAATATCGCCGACCATTTCCGGTTTTACGTAACCCAAGAATTTCAATGTAATATGTATGCTTTCCGGCGCTACCCATTTCAAATTTTCCAGGCCATTTGGCCGGAGCCGGTCCTGCAATTTGCCCAGTTCCTGTTTGACCTCTACCGGCAGTTCCACAGATACGAACAAACGAATCGATTCCACTATACATCCTCCGGGTGTATGCCGAACAACCGGCAGGTATTCCCAGCCAGAAACTGTTCCCGGATACCACCGGCAAGCCCTGCTTCCCCCAGATGCTTCAGAGCCCGCCCCTGGCTGAGAAGGGGATAGTCACTGCCAAAAAGAATTTTGTTTTCTCCCGTAAGCTGAGCTGCCAGATGATAAATACGGCCTTCATAAAGATAAGGAGTGGCCGCGGTATCATAATAGACGTTCCGGCAAATTTTCTTAATCTCGGGTTGCAGTTCATAGAAGGGTATGCCGCCGCCCCAGTGTGCCAGAATAAACCTGTTTTGAGCATATCGTTCAATAAATGGCAGAAGTGTCTCCGGCGTAAGGTTGCCCTTACCCGGGTATATATGGCCACCAGGTTCCGAAGAATGCAGCATCAGAACCATGCCGTGTTCATCGAGCACCTGCATAACCGGCTGCATAACCGTCGAATCCATCAAGTCTATCCCCTGCAAATCCGGTCTGAATTCGCCGACACCCCTGAGCCCGCTTTCAGCCATTCTTTCTATTTCTTTGATGGCGTGCCCGGTTTGCCGGGGCTGAACCATGCCTAACCCTATAATTCGATCCGGATGCTGTTTTACAGCTTGAGCAAGATAATCATTGTGCTGCCGGCATAATTCATGGCTTGACCACCCGATAGCAGCCGCGATGGAAACACCGATTCCATTTTCGTCCATACTGCTTACCAGTTGTTCAGCGGTAGCCATTTTGGCTTGCGGGTTGGAATAGAGTTCCCTGAAGCAGGGGTCCGCCAGCAACGATTCCCGGCATTCAATAAACTCCGGCGGAAATATATGGGTATGGGCATCGACGATCATAATACCTGATTATAACCTATCTACCGGGCCCAGTTACATAGCAAAAACCGGGGGTTAGCAAGTTTTCCATTCAACCAGCTGGCCGAGTACCAGCATGCCATCATGGGGCATTCCGGGATAAACACGTTCGCATTGCCCCAGAGGCAGTACAGATGAAACCCCTCTGGATGCTATCTTTTCCAACAATTCTATTCGGCGCCCCTCGGGATATACTCCGGCTGTGGATACGAACTGGTTTATATCCCCCAGAGCATCCTCGAGGCGTGCTACCGGCTTTACCACTACCATCCGGCACATGGGATGGTCCAGGATATCGAATTCACCCGGGACCACCACCACGCCGGATGAAAACCCGCCTCCCGCGTTGTTCGCATACCAATTTGCGCCGGCATATCTGCCGCGCCGCATGCGTTTTACCCGCCCCGAAGCCTCCGGGGGCACAAAATTGGGTATGGCTTCATCCCATTTTTTTAGCGTCTCGCTGAGAATCCGGGCGTATTCACAGGCCTGTTGCCGGGTTCCCTCAAAATAATGCACCAGCGAAGCGGTGCAGGCTTTTTGGTTGTATATCATTACGTCAAGCGACGCCCTGGCAGCCGCTTCCTCAAGGTTGCCGGGGCGAGCTTGCCCGCCGATTAAACTGATTCCGTAACGCGGATTCAGGCAAATCGTCCGGGTAAACGGAACTCGCGACTGCACCGATGCCACCGCCCGGGGACTGCCCCATACCACGATACGGTCAAATGCTCCCGGCCTGAAGAATTCACCTTCGATTTCTTCATCGCCGCCCTGCCAGTAAACCATGGAAAGGTTTCGGGTAATAGGATGCCGGGGAGCAGCAGCAACTGCTGCCAGGGCAATAAGAATTCCCGGTATTACTGCTCCATACGGAAGCTTGATGACCGCAGCCGACTTGGTGAGTACCGCCCTCAAGGTTGATATCAAAGGTACATCAGGCGCGTTACCGGCGGTGATATGCAGTTGGCGTACTGGCATGGCGCGAACATACGGTTTTTGCGGCATACCGAACCTGCCGGCCGGAAACATGTTTTGTGCCTGACGTGTCAACCACCCGTTGTCAGTCTTTGCCGGAACCTCTACCCAACCATCCAGGTAACGGCTGCCGGGCAAGCCCCGATATGCCAGCTCACTGTCGATCATCTGCCGGGCGGAAGATGAGTCCAGGCTAAAGGAAGCAGAGGTCAACCAGTTATCCAAAAAACAATCAGGATACTCGGATGTCCTGCGCATGAGTTCGACGGCGCCAGTTAAAAAATGGATGTTTTTCTTCAGGGTTTCTGTTATGCGCTCGATATAGCTTAAAACGTCGGAAACCTGCAACTGGTAGAGTTCGGCGGCTAGTTTTTCGAAATCCTTTTCAACCAGTTCGCCAGGGTTTAGCCCTGGCATTACCTGATAGATATATTCACCGGTAGGCCGCATTGTCAAACGTTCGATCACCGGTTCTCGCAGTATCTGGACATTGCCGGATTTCACCCATACAGCGTCTTTGCCAGCACTGCTGAAGGCGTCTTCAGCAGTCTGCCGGCTGATTGCCGGCGGCACCACCAGCCTGCCTTTTGCCAGGAAGGGAATGCGCACCAGGCCACCGTCGCTGCTAAGCAAGCCATACCGGCAGCAGATTTTTTCCATGATTATGTCCCCACCGAACCCATGATGGCCCCGCATCCCTTTGTTTCACTGCCCGGCATACGCCCGATGCGGGTAACAGCCGGGCCGGCAAGCCCGCATTCACATTCTCCGCTCGCCATACGCACGTAATCTGCGCTGACAATAAATCCCGGGTAATCCAGCGCCAGAGGGTCCATAAAACCGAAGGCGCCTTCGCCTTCCTGGCTGCCTGTGGGGTTTAACTCGACGTCCAGCAGCACAGGCTCGACTATTGGTGGTATATGAAATCGGCCATGCCGGCAGCGAAGCATCAACAGATTAATCTCAGTCATGGAATACCCCTCCACAACCTTTTCACGCTCCAGGCCCAGTTTGTCTTCAAGAACCTCAACCAGCGCCTGGCGGCTCACCGGCTCGCCGGTAAAGGATTTCCAGCCGCCGCCGACAAGAGCCAGGCTGCCCCGGTTGAGAGACAGGGACCGATTCAGGGCACACATTACTTCCAAAAGCTCCTTGAATTGATGCGGTGCGCCGAAGATCAGCGTTTTCCGCCCCTTACGAGTCGATGCTTCAATGAAGTCTATCAGGCGTGTGTAGTTTTGCGTTTTACGATCCACTACTTCTTCACTCAGCTTACCCGCCAGCAGCCGTTCTCCAGGGGTGCCGGTTCCACGCCGGAGAGCTCGTAAACCAGAGGCTTCAACCGGTATTTCATATAAAAAAGCGCTTTGGCCGAAAAGCGGCGCCAGTTCTTCCATCAAGGCCTGGTTGCCCATTCTCCCCTTTTTAAAACCCAGAAAAACCCCGTCGTATCCCGGAAGCCTTCTTTTTCCCAGCAGTTCAGCCAGCGCCTGAGGGCTTTTTGATTGCAGGGCTGACTGAAAAAGCCTTCCGGTAAACCCGTATTTCAACCGGTCCAGAATCTGGGGCGTAATGCCGGTGATGTTGGCCGTTCTGGCAAGTTCCCAGTTTTGTCTTTTACGGGGGACAAAAGAAAAAGTGCCGGAGGTGCCTGAGCTGTATACCACATGAATCCCACCCTGCCCCAGTTTTTCGATCCACCCATCTATAGAGTCAGCATCAGACACGTCTATATTGATTCGATGGCAAAATATACCGGCAAGCCAGCCTGTCATACTCACGTAATCACCTGAGTTCAGCCAGCCCTGCTCATAGCTCTTAAAGATCCCCGCATCCAGCATCAGATGACGCTTTATGGCATCGATGGATGCTGATTGACCGAAGCCCTGTTCCTGGGCGATTTTGCGATACAGGGGAATGTTTTCGAAATACCGTGCATGGTTTGCTTCAATTATCTCACGGCGGATTTCCCGGGTTTCCTCAAGCGCCTCCCGCTTACCCAAAGCCCAATCCCGGGAAGCGGTAATCAGCTTCTGAAAGATTTCATTGTACCGGTTCAAATTGCCTCCAGCCCTTCGTTTTACCCAACCAGGCATCGGCGTCAATTGTGTGGTTATTAGTTAACAGTCTACCATACAAAAGTGAACAAACAATGAATAAAATAACGCCGGAGGTTATTCGATTTATGAAATAGCTTTGGTGCTAAATAACCAGCAAGCCTATCAGGGCAAATGCGGCAATGGGCGGCAGAGCCGGCATGGCTTTACCCTTCAAGAATACCGCCTGTATGGTATAGGCGCCGGCCAGCCCCAGCAGCCCGAACCCTGCAATAACCAGTGCCGGGGCTAACCCCTGTGAAAAATATACGGCGGCGGTAAGCAGTCCCGGAAAGGCGATATCGCCACCCCCCAGTATTGAGAATTTCCGGCTGTCGGGTTTTTCTTCCAGCAGATCGTTGACACCGTTACGCTTCAGGTTGAGACCCCAGCCATGGTAATTTTTGGGAATCACAATAGCAGGCAGGGCATCGGTCCTGGCCATTTTGTCCGCCATCCAGGTCATAAACCCGAAACGCACCGCCAGAAAGTCGTAAACTGCCAGTGCCAGGATAAGGATCATGGCTGTCCACGGCGATATGAAGCGTCCGAAAACCGCCGCTACGCTTGCCAGAGCGATAATTAGAACCAGGTTATGAAACCAGACTAAAGGTATCGCGAACCACACTACACCAAGCACAGCTCCGACTGCAACCGCAGCCTGATAGGGCAGGTAAAACACAGTCGCAATGAAGCCGCCCCAGCCAAACAGCACGGCAAACAACAGTCTGAGCACCATCTTGAGAGCCGACATGGGTATTACGGCAAGTACAATTCCAAGTACTGCGGCCACCACGAGGATGTAGATTATAATCGGCCCGGCTGAAGAATATGCCGGTACCTCGACAATGTCGCCGGAGGGCAGTGTCACCTCTCCCGGCCACCAGGTAACATCCTCGGCCGGCTGGCTCGGCACATAAATGTTCTGCTCTTCGAAAAAAGGATCCATCCCGGTAATCACCAGTAAAATGATAACCTGGGTAACCGCAAACAGGATTAAGCCCCAGTAAACCGGGTTAAATTTTAGACGCCGGATAAATCTCATAGCACCAATTTTAACCTTTCATTCCATATTTATCTATTCCTGACATTGTCTCTAATCCCATATTTAAGGTAAAATCCACATTCCTGGTAACATTTAAAGGTGCCGAAAATGACCAGCAGCAGAGATTTGATAACCGGCTATTCCGTCCACCTGGATGAAGACCACCATTCCCCTACCAGCGGAAGATATTCTGTCCGCCTGGTATTAAACGATGACATCAGTCAGGCCATGCCATATCTTAACGCTAAACTCACCGAAAAGTTATTCGACCGGGAAAATTCCATTCTGATCGGCACATGCAATGGCCGGCGGTACGCCTTCCGCCCGCGCGAAATTCAGGTGGGGATTGTTGACGAAGCAGGCAAGGCCGTTCCGCTGGCTGAAGCCGCAGTGGAACTGGTAAACTGCGTCTGGAGCGAGCGGGAAAATATCGCCCCCGATTACAACGAACGGGATTTGCCGCCGGTATTCGAAGTGTTCAAACTGCTGCCCGGCACCAATTGCCGGGAATGCGGCTGCCCGACCTGCCTGGCATGCGCTGTCGAACTGCGCAACGGAGCGATGTCCATCCCGTGCTGCCCTGTCCTCGGCACGCCTCAATATTCAGAAAACCGGCAGAAGCTGCAGGCTTTGTTGAATAAATGACTCATTTATCTATCCCGAAACAGGCCGCATAATGCCCCGGGGCTACCGGACGCAACATGGGTACTGTTTCGAAACACTCTTGCCGGGCTGCGGGACAGGCAGAGGCATAAACGCAACCCTGACCGGTAGTCCGGCTCATCCGGTGAACGTCTATATACCCGGTTTCTTCCATCCTCGAACCGGTAATTCCCTGCAGAAACTGCGTATAGGGGTGAAAGGAAGCCTTTTCAAAATTTTCCCCATCGATTAGTTCCACGATTTTACCGCCGTACATAACCGCTACCCGGTGGCTGAGGTAGCTTATGGCGGCCAGGTCGTGGGTGATAATAATAAGGGTAAGCCTTCGCTCCCGGTTCAGCTGTAAAAACAGGGAGAGTATCTGGGCGCTTACCACCGGATCCAGGCCGGTTGTGGGTTCGTCGGCGATAATCAATTCAGGATCGAGTACCAGCGCCCGGGCCAGGGCCACCCGCCGGCGCTGCCCGCCGGAAAGCTCGGACGGATGGCGCTCCAGCAGCGAATATGGCAGGTTCACCTGCTCAAGGGCACTGCGTATGATTGCCCGTCTTTCATCATCGGAACCCAGATGGTGAATGAGCAAAGGTTCCTCAAGGATTGAATTAAGCTTCTGGCGCGGGTCCAGGGTTGAATCAGCATCCTGAAATACTGCCTGTACCTGCCGGTGGTAGGTTTTAAGCTCATCCGGGCTGAAGCTGGATACATCTTTTCCCTTATACGCCACACAGCCGCTGTCAGGCTCGATTAACTTTAATATGGTTTTACCCAGAGTAGTCTTGCCGGAACCGCTTTTACCGGCAATGCCGAAGATCTCTCCCCTTTTTACCTCAAAGGATACCCCGTCCACCGCCCGGATAACGTGATCCGGATGACCCAGGCGGGCAAAAATGTTATGGCGAACAATAAAGGCTTTATTAAGCCCTGTTACTTCGAGCACGTCCCGCTCCCGTTGTAAAGATGACAGGCAACACTGCCACTGTCGAAAACCGTCTCCGGCGGCTCTTCCCTTGAGCAAGCCGGCACGGCTTCCGGGCAGAACGGATGGAACGGGCAGCCGGGCGGAAAATTAACCATGTCAAGCGCCACGGCAGCAGAGGAAACCGGCTTACCCCTGATAAGGTGCTGGCTTTGCAGTAGAATACGGGTATATGGATGGTGCGGGTCACTGAAGACCCGCCCGGTAACCCCGCTTTCAACAACACGCCCGCCGTACATAACCGCTACCCGGTTGCAGATACATACCAGAGTCTCAACTTCATGGGAAACGACCATCAACGTCGTATCGGCGGAAAGCCGGCCCAGCAGTTCAAGCGTCTCTGCCCGGGTAGCCCGGTCAAGGGCGGTGGTGGGTTCATCGGCAATAACCAGTTTCGGCTCCAGCAGCAAAGCCATAGCGATAAGCACCCGCTGTCCCATACCGCCGGAAAGTTCGTGAGGGTAGCTGGCAAGCAGGCGCCGCAGTACCGATTCATCATTGAAGCCGAGTCCTGACAGCACATGCCTCAAGTTTTCATAATCCCGCGTGCCGGCACCGGGTGTTCCAGCTCTCAGCGTTTGCCATAAACCGGTTTTCCCCTGCCGGCGCCCAAGGGTTTCCCCAAGTTGTTCGCCCACCGTGTAAGCCGGATTAAGAGCGGTGGAGTGGTTCTGCGGGATAAGGGCAATGCCTTTGCCTCTTACCGTTTGCATCTCTTTTTGGGTAAGCCGGGTTACTTCCCGGCCGTCAAACCATATTGAACCGCCGACTATTACTCCGGGCTGTTGCAAACGCATGAGGGACAGAATAAGCACGGTCTTGCCGCAACCGCTTTCCCCCATAATACCCAGGCTTTCACCGGTGTTCATTCCCAGGTTTATACCGTTGTTGGCCCGAACGACACCCCGGGGCGTATTAAAACGCACATGTAAATCCCTTACCTCAAGCAGGGAGTCCGTCATTCCAGCACCTTCTTCAAACGCGGGTCGGATTTTTCTTCGAAACCCAGGTTGATGAGATTCAAAGCGAATATCACCATAGCGATGGCCAACCCCGGCGGGAGATACCACCACCACATCTCCCGGATAAACCCTCCCCGGGTAAAGGCATAATGAAGCATCATACCCCAGCTCTTGGCGGAAGGGTTACCCAAACCCAGGAAGCTGATGGAGGCTTCAATCAGCATGGCTCCGGCCAGGGTAAGCACAAATTTTGCCAGCACGAGCGGCAGCACATTGGGCAGGACATGCCGGCTCATTATCCACCAGTCTCCAGCTCCCAGCGCACGCGCCGACTCCACAAAACCAGCCTGGCGCAGGCTTAAAACACGGGAACGGATAACCCGGGCAATCGAAGGCCACATGATAAGTCCGATTAAAAGGGAAATACCCGGCAGGCTCGGGCCAAGGTAAACCGAGATAAGCACCACCAGCGGCAGGGTTGGAATTACCAGAACCACATCGGTTGCCCCCATCAGCACTTCATCCAGCATGCCCCGGCGGAACCCGGCCAGTATGCCGATAGCGACACCGGTTACCGCTGCCATCAGGGCGGCTGAAAAACCAACCCCCAGCGATACCCGCCCGGCAACCAGCAACTCGGAAAATATATCCTGGCCGACATCGTTGGTGCCCAGCAAATGCCCCGGTGAAGGCTCAAGGAAAGCCTGCTGGTACTGCCACGGGTCATGGGGTGCCAGCCAGGGCGAAAATATAGCTGCAAATATAAAAAACGTTATCAGCGCACTTCCGGAAAAAATTAACGGATTGCGCCTGAATAATCTCGCAAATTTCATCGCCGCATCCTCGGGTCAAGCCACCGGTAAACCAGGTCGGCCAGCAAATTGGCAGCCAGAACACAGACGGTAATGATAAAAAAGGCATACTGTAGCAGCGGATAATCCCGGGCGCCTATAGCCTGATAAATAAGCGTGCCCATCCCCGGCCAGGAAAATACCACTTCCACCATCAGCGCGCCGGAAAAGAGCATGCCAAACTGTATGGCGGTTACCGTTACCAGCGGCGCCAGGGCGTTGCGCAGTCCGTGTTTGAAAAGCACCGCCATTCCGGAAAGGCCCCTGGCCTGGGCTGTAAGAATGTAATCTTCCCCGTATATGGAAACCACCGAACTGCGCACGATCAAATGGTCATAAGCCGCCTTGGAAAGGGTCAACACACCCAGCGGCAGTACCATGTGCCAGGCAACATCAGTAAAGTAGGCAAAACCCACCAGCCCGCCGGAGACAGCCCTGCCCAGCGGAAACCAGCCCAGCAAATAGGCAAAAACAAAAAGCGCCAGCATCGCCAGCCAGTAATGGGGCACGCTGTAGGCCAGCAAC
>JAFGLQ010000100.1 GCA_016928015.1 Dehalococcoidaceae bacterium | reverse complement strand
TGCCTGGTTTTCGGCCAGATGAATGAACTTCCGGCAGTACGTTTGCGGGTTGCCCTTACCGGTCTTACGATGGCAGAGTATTTTCGTGACGTGGACCGTCAGGACGTCCTTTTATTCATCGATAATATTTACCGTTATACCCTTGCCGGTATGGAAGTTTCTGCTTTGCTGGGACGCATGCCTTCGGCAGTAGGTTACCAGCCGACACTGGCAACAGAAATGGGCCAGTTGCAGGAACGTATTACTTCCACCAAGCAGGGCTCCATAACATCTTTCCAGGCTATTTACGTACCTGCCGACGATTACACCGACCCCGGTGTGGTAGCCACTTTCGGCCATCTCGATTCAATTATAGCCCTCGAACGTGCTCTGGCCGAACAGGCGCTGTATCCGGCGGTGGACCCGCTGGCTTCGACCTCGCGTATTCTGGCACCTGAGAATGTGGGGGAAGAACACTACTCGGTAGCCCGTAACGTACAGAAGGTACTACAGCGGTATAAAGACCTTCAGGATGTTATCGCCATTCTGGGTATCGAAGAGCTTTCCGAAGAGGACAAGCAGACAGTGGCTCGCGCTCGAAAAATTCAGCGTTTTCTTACCCAGCCGTTCTTTGTGGGCGAGGTGTTCACCGGCCGGCCGGGCAAATACGTAACCATCGCTGAGACTGTACGCGGGTTCAAGGAAATACTGGAAGGCAAACACGATGATTTGCCCGAACAGGCTTTTTACATGGTAGGCACCATCGATGAAGCAGTTGAGGCGGCCAGGAAACTGGCAGAGTAAGGTTACCAGGCAATGTCAAAAATCAAGCTCGACATAGTTACCCCTGAAGAGTCCGTGTTTTCGGATGAAGTAGATATGCTGGTAGCTCCCGGCATAGAAGGCCAGCTGGGCATCCTGCCGCATCATGCCCCATTAATGACTATACTGGGTATCGGGGAGCTTGTTATACGTACCGGCAACGAAGAACAGTACCTGGCAATCGGTGGCGGATACCTTGAAGTACAACCCGACAGGGTGATTGTGCTGGCGGATGCTGCTGAGAGGGCTGAAGATATTGATATAGCCCGCGCTGAAGCTGCAAAGGAAAGGGCCCAGCGCAGCATGGCTGAAAAGCCCTCCGGGATGGATGCTGCCCAGGCGGAGGCAGCCCTCAAGCGCTCTCTGGTGCGGTTGAAAGTGGCTACACGCCGCCGGCATCGCCGGCAGGAAATGTAAACAATTTAAGCCCGGTTCAAAGCCGGGCTTAAATTTTATATCCGGCTAGACAGGCGCCATCGCAAAATAAAAAACCCCACCCGAAACTCAGAAACTGAGCCTCATGGAAGGGTTTTTATTTTAAGGTCACGATCAGGATTTGATTAGAGAATTTCCAGGGAAGCTTTGGTCCCAGCTTTGGCAGCTTTAACCCTGATGAGGGTGCGCATTGCCTGAGCGATTCGCCCCTGCTTGCCAATGATGCGCCCTTTATCTTCATCGGCAACCTGGAGTTTCAGAACGATGCCGTTCTCCTCACTTGTTTCCTCAGTAACCACCACATCGTCGGGTGAGTTTACCAGCGATTTTGCGATGAATTCAACCAGTTCCTTCATGGTTACTCCTTTGCTGACTTTATCTTATCAATAATGCCGGCCCTGGTCAGCAACCTGGCGGCGGTAGCAGTTGGTTGGGCACCCTGCTTCAACCACTTGAGAGCAGCTTCTTCGTCGATGTTAACTGTTTCCGGTTGTGTTAGCGGATTATAAAAGCCGATAATTTCAATAAAAGACCCGTTGCGTGGCGACTGGCTGTCAGCCACTACAAGCCTGTAATTAGGCTTTTTTGGAGCACCTATACGTCTTAACCTGATTTTAACCACATTTCCTCCTTGCTAGCTGCTAATTATGACGCATTGCGCTCATACTGTCAACACTGTTTAACATAATTCAGCCATAAAACACTACTGGAAGACTGCCGTTCTCAAGCACACACAGGACAGGGATATATTATTACCAGGCGATTGAGTTAATTGCCCGGTTGTGAATGCAAGAGTATAATTCGAATTACTGAAAATGAAGTTGTTACCGGTGCCTGAAAATACTGCCGGCGCTGTTGCTTTGCAAAAGATGCTTGCCTGCCGGATCATTTCACGGGGAGATTTGATCAGCCCCGGCTTGATTGCCGGGGCTGATGTGTCGGTAAACAGGTTTGGTAAAATTGGATGGGCTGCCGTAGTCGTGCTTAATTATCCCGGCCTGGATATCGAGGATGCAGTTGTGGTTGAAAGGGAGGTAACCTTTCCGTATGTTCCCGGGTTGCTGTCTTTCCGGGAACTGCCTCTTATAGTGTCTGCTTTCGAAAAGCTTCGCATAAAACCCGATCTTGTAATTATGGACGGACAGGGAATAGCCCATCCCCGCCGGCTGGGATTGGCTGCTCATCTGGGGCTTGTTATCGAAACTCCGGTAATCGGTTGTGCCAAATCACGTCTTTGCGGAGAGTACCGGGAACCGGGTACAATAAAAGGGGATTCCGAGCCGTTGATATACAAAGGGGAAACCGTAGGCACCGTGTTGAGAACCAGAGACGGTGTTCGCCCGGTTTTCGTTTCACCCGGCCACCGTATCGGCATTAACAGTGCTTCGAAATGGGTGCTTAATACCTGTCGTGGTTATCGCCTGCCTGAACCGATAAGGCAGGCTCATCTGGCAGCCGGCAGGCATAGAATTGAGTATAATATCGGCAATCCACCAGTAAGGAGAACTTAACGCAAGTGTCAGAACTGACAGACAAGATTAAAGACCTGAAACACCGCATTGACCGGGCAGGGGTGCGGCTTTGACTCGGACAGCAAGAAGCAGGAAATAGCCCGTCTTGAAAAAATGTCCCTCGAAGTCGATTTCTGGCAGAACACCGAGCGGGCAAAAAAAGCCATGCAGGAACTCGCTACCCTCAAGGATGATGTTTCCAGAATAGCCAACCTGCACAGGCGGCTGGCCGATATTGAAGAACTGCTTAACCTTGAGCAGGACTCCCATCCTTCCATGGAAACAGAGCTAGCCGGCGAACTGGAAGAGGTACAGCAGGCGGTGGAAAAACTGGAATTTGAGCTTTCCTTTTCCGGCCCCTATGACCGGCATTCGGCGGTTTTGTATCTGCATGCCGGCGCCGGAGGTACCGAATCTCAGGACTGGGCTGAGATGCTGATGCGGATGTATCTGCGCTGGGCGGAAAAACACGGCTACCGCGCGGAAGTCCTGGATGTTTCGCCGGGAGATGAAGCAGGTATAAAAAGCGCCACCGTCGAGATAGAAGGCAGCCTTGCTTATGGTTATCTCAAGTCTGAGCATGGTGTTCACCGGCTGGTTCGCCTGTCTCCTTTCGATTTCAATCATGGCCGTCATACTTCTTTTGCCCTGGTGGAAGTTATGCCTGAAGCCGAGGAGGGCGATATCGATATTTCACTTTCTCCCGATGATTTGAAAATAGACACTTTCAGGTCATCGGGCCCCGGCGGGCAGAACATGCAGAAGGTGAGCTCGGCAGTCAGGGTTACTCACCTGCCCACGGGTATTGTAGTAGCGTGCCAGAGCGAACGTTCCCAGCATATGAACAAGGAAATCGCCTTCAGAATTCTCAGGGCGCGTTTGCTGCAGCTTGAAATAACCAGGCGCAAGGAAGAAAGAGAGCAGCTCAAAGGGGAAACGGTTTCAGCGGGTTGGGGCAACCAGATAAGAAGCTATGTTCTTCATCCTTATAAAATGGTCAAAGACCACCGCATAGACTACCAGGTGAATGATCCGGAAGCAGTACTGGAAGGCGAACTGGATGAACTTATCACCGCATATCTGCGGTCAGGGTACTCAGCCGATGATTAAAGCAATTCTAACTGCCGGCATCGGTATGTTTTTTGTTTTATCTTTTGTTCCCGCGGGTCTGGTAAACGCCGAGACCGGACTGCAGGTTCTGGATAACCGGGCGGTGCCGGAATACCCGAGTTATATTATTTTCCGGCTCGAAATAGACAGCAGCCTTGGTATAAGCGACATACGCTTGAACTACAGAGTTGACCGGGACAGTTTTGTAGATATTGTCTGCGATGTCAAGCCGGATATAGCCGGTACCCCGGTGACGGCCAACTGGATATGGGATATGAATACAACCGGCAATCCGCCACCGGGCACCGTTATCGACTACTGGTGGAAAATAACCGATGATAACGGAAATGAATATATGACCGAAGAGCGCCAGGTTATATTTGACGATTTGATGCACCAGTGGCAGGTTATTGAGGAGGGCAACCTGGCTCTTTACTGGTATAACGGTACCGAGGCTTTTGCCCGGGAACTGATGCATGCCGCTCAAACAGCGCTGGTACAGCTTGAAAACGATACCGGAGCCCATCTTGCCCGCCCGGTTGACATTTACATCTATGCCAGCTCCTCTGATTTACAGAGAGCCATGGTATATGTTCAGGACTGGGCCGGAGGTTTGGCTTTCACTGGATACGGAGTGGTTTCCATTGGTATTGCGCCATCCGATATGGCATGGGGCAAACGGGCGATGGTGCATGAACTGGCTCACCTGGTTACTTATCAGATGACCTCCAATCCGTATAATTCCATTCCAGTCTGGCTGAATGAAGGGCTCTCCATGTACGCTGAAGGTGAACTGGAAAGCTACAGCGAAACCATGTTACGCCAGGCTGCAGCCAGTGACAGCCTGATATCCGTTCAAAGCCTGTGCAGCCCGTTTTCGGCTTATGCCGACGAAACCTATCTGTCTTATGCGCAGAGTTACAGCCTGGTGAGCTACCTGATTGCAGAGTATGGTTCGGACAGGGTATCCGAGCTCCTGGAGGTTTTTCGCAACGGGTCGAATTATGACGGGGCTCTTCTGCAAGTATATGGATTCGACATGGACGGGCTGGATGAAGAATGGCAGGAATACGTAAACAACTTATACGGAGCAGGCGGAGCCGGGCAAATGAACCTGGGTTTGACCTTCCTGATTGCCGTGCTGGCGGTTTCAGCCCTCATACCGTTTGTATTACTTGCCCGCAGCCGGCTGGTGTCAAGGTGAGAAAAGAATTTCGCATGGTTATCAGCTCGGTTTTACTTGCCGGTTTGGCAGGAATGTCAATGTTCTGCGGCTGCACCCCCGATAACGACCCTTCCGGAGGCACCGGCACCCTGAATCTTTACGGTATTGACCCGCATACACTTGACCCTGCTTTGAGCGGGGACTCAACTTCACACGAATTCATAACCCAGATTTTTTCAGGTTTGGTAAAGCTGGATGAAAATCTGGAAGTGACAGGGGATATTGCCAGAGAATGGAATATTGCTTCGGATGGGGTTACCTATACTTTTTTTCTCAGGGAAGATGTCTATTTCCATAACGGAAAGCACCTTAATGCGCAAGACTTCAAGGCTTCATGGGAACGGGCTTGCGACCCGGCGACAGGCTCCCAGACGGCTTCGGTTTACCTCGGTGACATAAAGGGAGCTGCCGAAAGAATAAACGGGCAGGCGTATGAAATCAGCGGTCTGAGAGTGCTGGATGATTTCGTACTCGAGGTTACTCTGGATGAGCCCAAGAGCTATTTTCTGTACAAGCTGGCTTATCCGACTGCATTTGTCGTCGATGCCAGTACTGCAACGGGTACCGGCTGGTGGCAGTCCGGCATCAACGCCACCGGGCCGTTCAAGCTGAAGGAATGGCAACCCGGCCGCCGCCTCGAGTTGGTGCGCAACGACAACTACTACGGCCAGCCAGCCCGGCTGGAAAGGGTCGTCTTCCACCTGTGGGCGGGTGTGATGATGGACCTGTACGAAACCGGTGAGATAGACGTTGCCGAGGTTGGATTGTCTTATATCGAAAAAGCCAGGGATGAACGCAATATCTTTTATACTCAGTTAATCGAAAATCCCGCCTTGAGCATCATGTATATCGGTTTCAATGTTACCGCTGAACCATTCAATGACCCGCTTGTTCGACGGGCTTTTACCCGGGCGATAGACAAGGAAAAAATTGTAGACCTGGTTTTTAAAAACAGCTATCTCGAAGCAGACGGGTTGTTGCCGCCGGGTATACCTGGATACAATGAGAATTTGCAGGTGCAGGAGTTCGATATATCCGCGGCCCTTGAACTGATTGGCATGTCAAGTTATGGTTCGGTTGACGCGCTGCCTCCCATAACGCTGACCACCGGGGGTTACGGGGGAATCATTCCCGGTGAACTGGAAGCAGTGGTTTATCAGTGGGAGGAAAACCTGGGCGTGGAAGTTACCGTACGCCAGCTCGAAGTTAACGAATTCTATTACAACTTGATGGAACAGAAAGACCAGTTGTTTTACTACGGCTGGAGCGCCGACTATCCCCACCCGCAGAATTTTCTGGAAGTGCTCTTCGGCCAGGGTTCCCCCAATAATACCGGCGAGTATTATAGCGCGGATTTCGAAGCTCTTATTTTGCAGGCAGCAAGGGAGCCGGACTTAGAAATCAGTCTAAGCCTGTACCGGGAGGCTGAGCAGATATTGTTGAACGATGCGGCTTTGATTCCACTGGTGTTTGGCATAGACCAGGTTCTGGTAAAGCCCTATGTAAAAGGATACGAACCCGGTCCGCTGGGAGTGGTTCGGCTCAGCGAAGTGTGGATTGATGCCGGTTAGTGGCGGAGGGAGTGGGATTCGAACCCACGGTTCCCTTGCGGGAACAACGGTTTTCAAGACCGTCACCATAGACCGCTCGGACAT
>JAFGLQ010000099.1 GCA_016928015.1 Dehalococcoidaceae bacterium | reverse complement strand
AGCGCCCTGTACCAGTATATCACCAGCCATGTAGGTGTCTACATCCGGACCCCAGACAAGGTCGTCGCCGACGACATAGAGGATCTCGCCTACAACCGGGCTGCCGGACATATAGGCGATGCTCAGGCTGGAACCAGATCCCTCAGATTCGATGTAATCAGCAAATTTGGCAAGATCCAGTGTCGCAGTCCCGAACGGGAAGGTATCGTTGTACAACTGTACGGAGCCGGATACCGCATAATCAAATATAACTGCGCCTTCTTCAATAGCGGTACCGATAGCATACAAAGTGTTGTCGGGGGATACCCAGATGCCGCTAAAGCCGACAGCGTCAGCAGAGGCGCCATTGGAATCCTTGACAAGAGCTTCGGTCTGATTGCCGGTGTTGATAAGCCAGACGTTACCGCTCTGGTTGGTGGCAGCATACAGCTTGCCATCCGGACCGAAAGCGACATAGACTTCATCGGCACCGGTAATATTGCCCAGTTTCCAAGTGGCGCCGTTATCGGTAGAAATACCGTAGTCGCCGCTTTCCATGCCGACAGCAAGCATGCCGCTGGCGGAACGGGCAATGGTACAGGTAACGAACGGGGTAATGCCATCGCTGTCAACAGCAGTGCTGGTAATGGGGGTGCCAACCGGGCGGGTGCCCCAGTAACCGTCATCGCCGATTACATTGACAATGGAGTAATCGACAACTACCCAGTCCTTGGGTTCGCCGATTGTACCGGTAGGAACAGTTCTCCAGTATTTGAAGCTGTTACCACCATCGGTGGAGCGGTAGATTTCCCACGGATCTTCTTTGGCCATGAACATAACGGTATCGCCAGATTCGTCCCAGGAAATCATAGTGATGTCCCAGACATCATATATCTCTTCGTTGTCTTTGAGCAGCCACTGCGGTGCAGCAGCGGTAGCATCCGGAGTATAGAAGATGTAGGTATCATCGTTGTATTCAACCAGCATAAGAACCGGCTGGCTGCCGCCCATCGGATCAAAAGCCAGGTCCTGTATGAACTGGATTTCCATATCAAGCATACTGATACCATCGAAGAACTTGCCGCCATCTATGGAGCGGTATACACCGCCAACTCCGGCCCAGGGCTGGTTGCCGTCCATGACGGTGGAGAAAACGGTCTGGTCTTCATCGAAGTTGGGGGACATAAAGAGTTGGCCCCAGAAATTGGCTGCCGGGCTGCGGCTTGCTTCGAACCAGTTGGCGCCGCCATCGGTGGTGGTAAAGACAGTTCCATCTTCGCTGTCCTGAACCATGATGGTATTGCCGGAAACCTCGACAGTACCCAGAGCCCTGTCTTCAAAGAAGATGTAGCTCGAGAATGTCTCGCCGGGCCCGGTGGTGCTGGCTTCACCAGTTACGTAGTAAAGGTTACCATCGTCCCAGCCTAAAGGTTCACTATTCCAGTAAGGCTGAGCAATGGCAACATAAATCTGCGGGTTCTGGTGGGTGTAAGCGGGATCGAACTCCATATCAACAAAAGGAGTCCATTTTTCGTAGTTTGGCCAGTCATCGTAGTCGTACGGCTCAAAAGCTACTTCATCAAAAACCAAGCCCCAGCGGGCGGGTGAATCAGCAGAAGTGAGAATGAGGTCGTCCTCTTCCCAATAGGGTGCATGATCCAGCGGCCAGAACCATTCATCCCACTCTGATGTGACAGCCCAGATGAGTTCGCTGGTGGCGAAATCGGGGGCAAAGCGTACTTCTACGGCCTTGCGGTTGTCATCCCAGTCATCATCGTTCTCTACGTTAAGTTCGTAGTCAATCCAGTCGTTCAAGAGCTGGTCTCTGACGACAAAGACATCCAGGTCGGTGGCAACGGCGAGGTAGTTGTAGGTACCATCCGCCCAGATATCCATGTCCCAGACAGCCATGCCCACGTCTTCGAGGTAGGTGGCATTATTGGAGACCAAGGGTTTGAGCAGGGAAGGAGTGCCCAGGCCCCCATTGGGAAGACGCCATACTTTGCCATTGGAAAGGGCAACGTATACGGTCTTGTTATTGGGCCACATGGGGGATACCTGGATTCTTACCGGTATAGCATTTTCAACTCCGCCGTTATCGAAATCGTAAAGTTCGTTGGGGTTGTGATCAACGATTTCGGTAAGGTTGGTCTTCTTCCAGTTGAAGCCGCCATCGGTGGAATAAAGGATATCCCACGTTAAGGGGGTTCCAAAAGTGCCGGTGTAATCACCCTCGTAATAGAGGGCCAGGAACATAGTGCCATCCGGAGCTATATCCATGACACCGGGTTCGGTATCGGGAGATAGAACCGGCATGGGAATGTCATCCCAGGCATTACAACCGGGAGCAGCAGTGACGGGAACGGCCGCAAAAAAGCTTGAGACCAGAGCCAGCGTCATGCCTACTGCCAGTATTTTCTTGAATGAGTTTTTCATCGACCTTTAATTTCCTCCAAATATTTCTAACCCTCGCGGCTTTAAAAATTAACCGTCCGGGCGCACAAAGTCGGGTTTCAGGGGTTCTCAATAAAGAGGTCAAAGTATTCGGGATTCCGTTTTTACGCTTTCCCTTGCGGGTGCTTATACAATAGCATCACCTCCCCTTTTACAGGATTCAACACATAATGATACCACACATTTGGAATACGTCAAGCCCTTTTTACATAATATTTAAAGAAAAGTTGAAAATTATTTTTATGCCTGTTTGAGCATAATTCAGGTGAAAATGATTTCCTGAAAGGGGTTATCGTACCCGGAAAATGAGTTTGCCACGCTTTTCTAGAGAAAAGCTCGCAAAGACGATTCGGCAGGCCATCGCAAATAGCCACCCGAAAGGTCATCGCGAGGAGGGTGCAAGCCCGACGTGGCGATATCGAAAACTTAAGGCGAAATATTGAACGTTTCCAGCCTGGGGATGGAGCCGTTCAGGTTTATGATGCTTATCGAACCGGTGGCCATCCAGAAACGGGACACATTCACCAGCGGCAGGTTGAGCACCTTGCATATAACAGCTAGAATAACGAAATAATGGGTAACCACCAGGACTGTTTCACCGTTATGTCCAGCTGAAATTTGTTCCAGGGCTTTCCAGCCCCGCTGCTGCACCATTGAAAGGGATTCCCCGCCGGGCGTACACGGCAGTTCGGCATTTTCGTCCAGTTCGGAAACAATCTGGGAAAAACGCCGGCCCAGTTCGGAAGTCAGGATGCCTTCATAGGAACCGGCATCTATTTCCACCAGTTCCGGGACCTGCGTTATTTCCAACCCGTGGGGTTCGGCTATGATGTGTGCCGTTTCCATTGCCCGGCAAAGCGGGCTGGCATAAACCGCGGAAAGCTTTTCATTTTCGAGGTGTCTGCGCGCCATTGCCGCCTGGGAGCGGCCGTAATCGTTCAAAGCTATATCACTGCCGCCGCCCTGGACGCGCATCGCCTTGTTCCACTCGGTTTCCCCATGGCGCACCAGTATGATCCTTGCCATTAAGCCGCACTCTCCCGGTTGGCCGCAAGCATCAACCGCCTGCGGTGAATTGTTTCCGGTTCCGGCAGGCCCAGGGCTTTGGCAACCTGTTCGGGCCGGCCCGAACCACTGCTGTCGCACTGCAGGTCCATGCCTATTATAAAGGAGGAAGCACACTCCTGCTCAACCCATAGGTTATTTATCTGTTTGCGCAAATCGTAACTGCGGGTTTTTTCTTCACGCTGCTGGGTCCACGGCAGGCTTTCCAGGCTCAGCAAATGGTCGATAGCGGCTTCCAGTTCCTGCCGGCTCAGAGTCGTGGCAACTTCCACCAGGTACTCGGCCCGGCGCACCTGGGCCTGAAGTGACGGAGTATTCAATGGAACCGGCATTGCCTGAACAATTTGAATACCAGGCGGCAGCTGCCGGTTGACCGCCGTCATCACAGAATGGCTTGAAGCTTCTCTGGCCAGAACAACGTCCATGAGCTCGGATTCGCCGGTTACTCCCAGGGGCAGCGGCGCTGCCAGGTGGATACGCGGATGGGGGTTGAATCCTTCGGAGTATGCCAACTCGAGTCCGCCACGGCGGAACGCCCGGTGCCACAGCCGTATTAAATCCAGATGGGAAATATACTTGAGCCGGGCTTCCCGGGAAAACCTAAGCCGTAGCCGCTGCATCCTGCTGTTTGGCTTCCTGGGTTACCAGAACCTCTTCGATTTTTTTGCCTTTCATGCGGGTAACTACGATTTTCAAACCGTTGTAGCGCAGTACCTGGCCCTGGCGGGGGAACTTGCCCAGAAAGCTCAAAATGAACCCGGCAACAGTTTCATAATCCCCTTCGGGCAGGTTCAGGCCGAGTTCGGCATTGGCTTCCTCGATGCGCATGCCGCCGTCTATCTGGAAAGTGTATTCATTGATGGTTTCATATTCTTTTTCGGCTGCAGCCAGCTCATCGCCCACCGGGCCGACGATTTCCTCCATCAAGCGGCTGAGCGATACGATGCCGGCAGTCCCGCCGTATTCATCGATAATCACCGTCATGCGGAAGTTCTTTTCCTTCATTTCGCTAAACAGTTCGCTGACTTTCTTGGTCTCGGGGGTAAAATAGGCCGGGCGCATGAACTCTTCCACCGGGGCTTCAAAACTGGCGTTGTCTCTGGCAATGGCCATCAGCACATCTTTTATGGAAAGGATGCCGATGATGTTGTCCATGTTTTCTTCGTACACCGGAAAGCGGGAAATAGGGAAGTTGGCATATACCTTGAGAAAATCAGCAATGCTGGTGCCTTTTTCCACGGCAATGACCTCCGTCCGGGGTACCATCACCTCGAAAACCGGGTTATCCCCGAATTCGAAAACGGCATGCAAAAGCTGGGCTTCGGATTCCTCAACGGAGCCTTCCTTGGAACCCACGGTTATCATGGCTTTGATTTCCTCCGGGCTGGCCAGCAGCCTGGCAGTTGTATCTCCGCCGACTATTCTGGTAATACCGCCGGCGATGAAACTCAGCAGGGTCACCAGTGGAGCAAACAGCCAGGAAAGCGCCTCAATCGGCCGGACAAACAGCAGAGCCAGCCTTTCCGCATGGTGGGAGGCAAAGGTTTTAGGGGTGGTTTCAGCAAAGATAAGCAATAGTACTGTAACCAGTATCGTTGCCAGCACCAGGCCGTATTCCTCTCCCCAGTAGGATACCGCCAGCACGGTGCCGATGGCGGCGGCGGCGGTGTTTACCAGGTTGTTGCCCAGAAGGATAGTTGAAAGGAAACGTTCGGGGCGTTCAAGCATCTTGGCAACCCTGTCAGCTCTTTTAACACCGGTTTCAACAAGGTGCTGAACTCTGTAGCGTTCCAGGGCGACAAATGCGGTTTCGGAACTGGAAAAAAATGCAGAAAGTATAATACAAAGAATTAGGGCGGCCCAGTACAGGGCTTCAACCGACAATTTTTATTTCACCTCAACTACGAGCAGGCAAGAGCCGATCGTATTTTTTCATCACCTGCAAAAGTCATGATATCACCCATGACGAAGTTAGTCAAAGGATTTTAACCTTCCATTCCCAAAGAAAAACGAATGGCTTCCTCATTACCCGGCGGCACTTCGGATGCTATACCCCGGACATTTATATATCTTATAATAAGCTCATCATGGGAGCTAAGAAAGCGGTCTTGCTGGAAGACAGAGTTTATGCCTTTATCCGAAGGGCCAACCTCATCCCGTCCGGCAGCCGGGTACTGGCGGCTGTTTCCGGCGGGCCGGACTCGGTGGCCCTGCTGCAGCTGCTTTACAACTTGAGACAGGCCCTGGGCATCAGCCTGGTGGTTGCCCATCTTGACCACAACCTGAGAGGCGAAGAATCCACCGGCGACGCGCTGCATGTGGCCGAACTGGCCGGCCAGCTTGACCTGCCCTTTGCCATCGGCGGGCGGGATGTAGCCGGCTACCGCAGCCAGCACGGGCTCAGCCTGGAAGAAGCCGCCAGGGAAGTGCGCTATGGTTTCCTTTGCGAGGTGGCTGCCGAAAGCGGCGCCAGCGTAATAGCTACCGGCCATACCCTGAACGACAACGTCGAAACCATCCTGATGCATCTTATCCGCGGGACGGGCACCCTGGGGCTCAAGGGATTAGCATCCTGGACAAGCCGGCAGGCCGGGGGGAAAAACTTCGAAATCATCAGGCCCCTGCTTGAAACTGGCCGCAACGAAATAGAAGCCTACTGCCGGGAACGGGGCCTGGCAACCAGGCTGGACAGCACCAACCTCAGCCTCTCTCCCCTGAGAAACAGGATCAGGCTGGAACTGCTGCCTCTCCTGGAAGGTTATAATCCCGGGATGGAAAAGGCGCTGCTGCGCCTGGCAGATCTAGCGGGCGATGAGCTTGATTTCTTGAGCATAGAACGTGACAAAGCCTGGGGCAGAGTCGTAAAAAGGGAAAAAAACACCATTATCCTGGATAAGGTTGAACTGGGCGGCCTCCACCCGGCTTTGAAGCGGAGTATATTAAGACGCGCCCTGGCGGAACTGGCCGGCAGCCTCAAGGATTTCGAAGCCGGGCATATCGAAGACATGCTGGCCATACTGGAAAAACCGGCCGGCAAACAGCTGGTTCTGCCGCGCGGCTTCAGCTTTACGGTGGAATACGGGCGGTACCTGCTGGGAAAGGCTCCTGAAGAGTTGTGCCCGTTTCCGCCGGTTGAAAATGAGACCGTTCTGCAGGTACCCGGTGTAACACAGGCCGGAGCCTGGAAGGTCACGGCTGAAATTATTGAAGGCGGCGGGATAAAGCCGGACACGGGCGCTTTTACGGCTTACCTGGATTTTGACCGAACGGGACGGTGCCTTTCCATGCGCCCGCGCCAACCCGGCGACCGCTTCTTTCCCCTGGGCGGCGGCGGCCAGAAAAGGGTCAAGGGTTTCCTGATCGATGCCAGGGTGCCCCGCCTGTGGCGGGATAATATACCGGTAATCACTGCGGCGCGAGATATTGTGTGGCTTGCCGGTTTGCGTATCGATGAGCGGTTCAAGGTGACGGAGAACACCAAAAGGGTATTAAGGCTGGCACTGGAATATTGAGATCGCCACGATTTGCCCCGGCAAATCTCGCGATGACCCCCCGAACTGCATGGTGATTCGCAAAAACCTGTGTGGTGGCGGCGCGCTGCAATGAGCGTACAATTATCTGAAATAATATTTTATATCGTAATTGCCTTGTAAATTGTATCCTTGTAGGATACAATAACAGTACAATGGCAACGATATCAAAACCTTACCCGTATACTCTTTTCGGCAAGACCGGTTATGAAGTCCTGGCGCTTTTGTTCACCAAGCCTGATAAATCCTATTTCCTCCGTCAGATTGTGCGGCTCACCGGCTGTTCCGTCGGCGCCGTACAAAAAGAGATTGAAAAGCTGTACAAAGCCGGCATTATAACCCGGAATATCAAAGGCAACAGAGTTTTCTACCAGGCTAACCGGGATATACCAGCCTGCAAGCAATTGAGGGCTTTTATTTTAAAGGCCTGCACCCCTGCCCCAGCAGGTATTCATCGATTGCCAGAATTCCGGGGCGCCAGCCGGAATATCCCTATACCCTACGAACAACTACGGGCTTTTTGCGTTAAACACCACATCCGAAAGCTGGCTTTCTTTGGTTCGGTAACCAGGAATGATTTCACGCCTAAAAGCGATATCGATATACTGGTCGAGTTTGAACCGGGCAATGAACCGGGGATTTTCGAACTCCTTGAACTGGAAGGTGAACTATCCGGCTTGTTGGGCGAGCGTAAAGTCGACTTGCGCACTCCGCAGGAGTTAAGCCCGCTTTTCAGAGACGAAGTAATACGAGACGCCGAGACGGTCTATGCACAAACCAAATGATCTCTCCAGGATAAGGCACATGCACGAAGCCGCTGCCAAAGCTATTGACTTCACCGCAAACCGCCAAATCAAGACGCTTGAAGATAATGAATTACTGCTACTGGGCCTGGTCAGGCTATTGGAAATCATAGGCGAAGCCGCCGGGTGTATTACCGATGGATTCAAAGGTCGTTACCCGTATGTGCCCTGGATAAAGATTAAAGGCATGCGCAACCGTTTAATCCATGGTTACTTTGATTTTGATCCCATTCTCGTATGGAAAACTATCGAGGATGACTTGCCCGGGCTGGTTGCCGAACTGGAAAAGATTATCATGAATGAAGTTTAGCTGATGCGGGACGGTTTCGCGATAACCTCCCGACTCGTCCTTGCGAGGAAGTCCAAAGGGTTGACGCGGCAAACTCGGGACAGCGTAGCTGCCACTCCGGTTAAAAAAGTCTCGGGAATAGAGTCCCCCGGCTGTTAAGCCAGTTCAGGGCTTTCTTGGTGTCCGATGCCACCTTTTCCTTGTCTGAATTCTTCAAACGGTACTTGAACAACCAGTAGGTAAACTCTGTTTCAGCCGTTTCAGTTCTGGCAAGTAAAGGATATGCGGCGTGAAACACTTCCTTCAGAACTGCTCGTTCAGCCCCGTAGATGCGGCTGAAGGCATGGCTGACGGCATCACCCGGGCGGGGCAATCCCAGGCTGGAATACTCTTTTTCCACTTCCCTGCCGACCGCTTCGAGCAGGGCGGCCTCCACGGTAACGCCGTACAGATAATTCAGGTACAAATTGTACTTTTTGCCGCCGATCAGATGCTTTGCTTCATGGCTGGATATTTTCAATGGAATTTTTCCATAGCGAAAAAAGCGGGCAAACTCCTGGGCATCTATCAGACTGCCGGCTTCACCGGCAAGCAGTTTTGCGAGCCTCAACCAGTCCAGCGCTTCCCCGGCGATAGTATAATCATCCTCCGGATAGTCACGCAGGGCTTCAATCAGCGCCAGGTACCAGTGTTTACCGGATTCAATTGAAGCTTTAAGCCGGTTGACGATTTCCTGGTGAGAACTCACCGGTAGTACGCTCATTGTGGTTATGCCCGGTTAGCCACCGCAGCAGTGTTTGTATTTCCGGCCGCTGCCGCAGGGGCAGGGCGCGTTGCGGCCAACTTTTTTGCCGCCGGGTTTCGCAGCAGGTACGGCCGGTTTACCAGCCGCGCCTGTTCCGGTAAGCACTGCTGCACCCGGCATTTCAGGCCTGAAAGCCCTGAGACCGGAGGGAGGTGCGGGCTGTCGTTCCCCCGGTTTGACAATAGCCATACGGAAAATGGCATGGGCAACATCGTGCCGGATGGTCTCTAAAAGCAGTTGAAACTGTTTGAAACCCTGGTTCTTGTAGGCATCAGCCGCCCGTGTCTGCTGAAGGGTCTGCCAGCCTGCCTGCAGGCGCATGTATTCCATGTTGGTAAGATGCTCCACCCAGAGGGTATCGATGGTTTTAAGCAATAAAACCCTTTCCAGCAGGCGCATCTTTTCATCACCGAATTCCCGTTCGCGAATCTCATACATGCGTCCGGCATGCGCGATCAATGCCTGCTCGACTTGTTTGGGTTCCATGTCTTTTATGTGTTCGAGCTTGAGTTCCGGAGGCAGCGGCATAAGGGTGCCGGCTTCAGACAGCAAGCCCTCATAATCCGGTTCATAGGTATTGGCGCTGTAACCTGCCGCCATTTCTTTGAGTTCGGTAGTTACCATATCAATAATATTGGCCTTCAGGTCTGCCCCGGCTAAAACCTTGCGCCTTTCGGCATAGATTATTTCGCGCTGTTTGTTGACCACATCATCGAAATCGACCAGCTGTTTGCGGATATCGAAATGATACCCTTCGACCCGTTTCTGGGCATCGGCTATGGAATTCGATACCAGCTTATTTTCTATCGGACTGTTCTCGTCCATGCCAGCCCAGTCCATGATGGATTTGATCCGCTCCGAACCGAAACGGCGCATGATATCGTCATCCAGGGAAACATAAAAGCGCGATTTTCCAGGGTCGCCCTGGCGGCCGGAACGCCCCCTTAACTGGTTGTCGATCCGGCGGGCTTCATGCCGTTCGGTGCCGATAACATACAGACCCCCCAATTCGAGTACTTTGTTGTGCCTGGCCTGCCATTCCCGGCAGACTTTTTCATCGCTGCCGTCCGGCTCCTTTCCGCCGAGTATAATGTCCACACCGCGCCCGGCCATATTGGTAGCCACCGTAACAGCGCCCGGCTCGCCGGCCCGGGCGATAATTTCAGCTTCGCGTTCATGCTGGCGGGCATTGAGAGTGTTATGGGCAACGCCTTTTCGCTTCAGCAGTTCGCTCACATAATCGGATTTTTCGATTGAGGCTGTACCGATAAGCAGGGGCTGGCCGGTTTCGTGTATCTGCTTGACATCAGCCAGCAGGGCCTTGAACTTGGTGGCTTCGTCCTTGTAGATTCTATCGCCCAGGTCTTCTCTTATCATGGGCTTGTTGGGCGGTATTACTATCACATCCAGCTTGTATATGCGGGCAAATTCTTCATCTTCGGTAGCGGCAGTGCCCGTCATGCCGCTTAACTTGTTATACATTCTGAAGTAGTTCTGAATGGTGATGGTGGCAAAGGTGCGGCTTTCCTCACGGATTTTTACGCCTTCCTTGGCTTCGATAGCCTGGTGCAGGCCTTCACTGTAACGGCGTCCAAGCATGAGCCGCCCGGTAAAGGGGTCGACTATGATTACCTCATCGTCTTTTAGCATGTATTCCCGGTCTCTGCGGTAGAACTCTTTGGCCTGCAGGGCGTTGCGGAGGTGACGCATCAGGTCAGCGCTGGAGGGATCATAAAGGCTTGAACCTTCCAAAAGGCCATCCCTTTCCAGCATTTTTTCCACAGCTCCAAATCCCTCATCGGTAAGCTCGACCGAGCGTTCCTTCTCTTTGGTTTCGTAATGCTCGCCGGGTTTCAAGCGCGGCACCAGCCGGGCAAAATACTGGTATTTTTTCGGGGACTCCCGGTCAGGCGCGCTTATAATAAGCGGCGTCCTGGCCTCGTCGATTAAAAGGCTGTCGACCTCGTCGATAACCGCGTAGTTCAACTCACCCTGGACGCATTGCTCCAGGCTCATTACCATGTTGTCCCTGAGGTAATCGAAGCCGAATTCGGCACTTGTTCCGTAGGTAATATCCGCCTGGTAGGCTTCACGCCGCGGCACGGGCTTGAAGTGCCGCCAGGGATCTTCCTCCTTACCGCTGTCGTACACCGGGTCATACAGCCGGGCAGGCTGCATTTCATCCGGGGTCTGCATGGGGTAAATACTGGACACTGTCAGGCCAAGGGCATCGTATACAGGGCCCATCCAGTAAGCGTCCCGCCGGGCAAGATAGTCGTTGACCGTAACCAGGTGGCAGCCTTTGCCCGACAGGGCATTCAAATACAGCGGCAAGGTGGCTACCAGAGTTTTGCCTTCACCGGTTTTCATTTCGGCGATTTTGCCCTGGTGTAAAACGATTCCTCCGATAAGCTGTACGTCGTAATGCCTTAATTTGAGTTTGCGCTTCGAAGCTTCACGGACTGCGGCAAAAGCCTCGGGTAAAAGGTCGTCAAGTTTTTCCCCCTGTTCCAGGCGGTCCTTGAATTCTGCGGTTTTGGCTTTCAGCTCTTCATCGCTCAATACATTGAAGTCCGGCTCAAGCTGGTTAATT
>JAFGLQ010000012.1 GCA_016928015.1 Dehalococcoidaceae bacterium | reverse complement strand
GATCAGCACGGGTATCCGGCTGTTCGATCACCTGCTGGAACAACTCGCCCGTCATGGAAAATTCGATTTAACAATATCGGCTACCGGGGATGATGCTCATCACCTGGTGGAGGACGTGGCAATAGTGCTCGGCCAGGTTTTGAACCAGGCCCTGGGTGAAAAAAGGGGCATTGTGCGCATGGGAGATGCAATTGTTCCCATGGATGACGCCCTGGCTACCGTTGCACTGGACCTCAGCGGAAGAAGTTATACCGTTCTGGATATCGAATTTGAAGGCAACGACCTGTTCGGTTTTGCGACTGACCTTATCCGTCATTTTCTGGAGACTTTTGCCCGGGAAGGCCGTTTCAACTTGCACGGAGGTGTTGCCTACGGCACTAATGATCACCATAAGGCGGAGGCTTTTTTCAAAGCTCTCGGGCGAGCGCTGGAAAAGGCGACCAGGATAGATCCCAGGACTGCCGGCGACATCCCCAGCACCAAAGAGCTGCTATAGGCTTCAGGCGAGTTTACTGCCTGTTATTCTTTCGAAAGCTTCCCGGTAACGCCGGGAAGCTTTTTCAATCACTTCCGCCGGTAGTTCGGGCCCCGGCGGCGTTTTATTCCAGCCGCTGCCTGAAAGCCAGTCCCTGACAGGCTGTTTATCGAAGCTGTCCTGGGGTTGCCCGGGTTTGTAAGTTGTGATATCCCAGAAACGGGATGAATCCGGTGTCAACATCTCGTCGATAACTAACAACCGGCCGTCGATTGTGCCGAATTCGAACTTTGTATCGGCGATGATGAAGCCGTGTTCCAGGGCGTACTCCCGGGCAAAAGAATAAATTTCAATCGAATAATGTGAAAGAGCGGCTGCCGTTTCACTGCCGAAGGACTGCTCGAGATAACTGTATTCCATGGGCATATCATGGCCTTCATCAGCCTTGGTGGTGGGAGTAAATATGGGATCGGGCAGGCTCTGGCTTTCAACAAGTCCGGATGGCACGCTGACACCACATATCGAACCCTTTTGCTGGTATTCTGTCCAGCCTGAACCTGCCAGGTAGCCGCGCACTACGCACTCTGCGGAAATACGGTCGGCTTTCTTCACCACCATGGAGCGTCCCTCCAGGTATTCGGGGTAAACAAAACGTTTACTGGCGGGTAGGTATTTATCCAGAACGGCTGCGTCGGTTACGGTTTCAACCAGATGATTGGGCAGGATGTGGGTTGTTTTGTTCATCCAGAAAGCCGACATCTGGTTTAAAACCCTGCCTTTATCCGGAATGGGGCAGGGCAGGATTACATCGAAGGCTGAGATGCGGTCGGTGGTGACGATGAGCAGGTACTTGCCGATATCGTAGGTATCACGTACCTTGCCGCGAATAAAAAGAGGCAGAGGCAGGTCGGTTTTGAGTATAACGTTTGCCCTGTCAGTCATTATATTGCTCCCGGTGCAAGGTTGCCGGCAGATGCCGGAGTTCGCTTTTTCCACTGGCTGCGGGTAAGACCCAGGCGTTTGTAAATATCGTCTACATGCTTGATGTAATAGTTATAGTCGAAAAGGGCATCAATTTCTTCCATGGAAAAAAGCTTGTTTACCCTGGAGTCAGCTTTGAGCAAGGTTATGAATTTCTTTTTGCCGTTCCAGCTCTTCATGGCGTTTTCCTGGACTACTTCGTAAGCTTCCTTGCGGGTTAATCCTTTGTCGATAGCCGCCAGCATTACCCGTTGTGAAAAGAGCAGGCCCCGGGTCAGTTCCATATTGCGCTTCATATTGTCCGGGAAGACCCTGAGGTCGCTCATTATACCGGAAAACAGGCCCATCATGTAATCCAGAAGCAGGCAGCTGTCGGGCAGGATAACCCTTTCGGTAGACGAGTGAGAGATATCTCTTTCATGCCACAGGGCGATGTTTTCCATCGATGTCAAAGCATAACCTCTTATCAGCCTGGCCAGACCGCATATTCTTTCGCAAAGTTCCGGGTTGCGTTTATGCGGCATGGATGAAGAGCCGGTTTGCCCAGCGGCAAAAGGCTCTTCAGCTTCGTGGAACTCGGTTTTCTGCAGAGCCCGGATTTCGGTGGCGAATTTTTCCAGGGAACCTGCTATAAGAGCAAGAGTAGTTACGAACTGGGCATGGCGGTCCCGCTGGAGGATCTGATTGGAGACGGCCGCCGGCGCCAGGCCCAGCCTGGTGCATGCCTTTTCCTCGACCTCGGGCGGCACATTAGCGTACGTTCCTACGGCTCCACTTATTTTTCCAACGGCAATATTGCGGGTCGCTTCGGTCAGACGCTGGCGATGCCTTTTCATTTCTTCCATCCAGACTGCCAGTTTCAAACCGAAAGTGATGGGTTCGGCATGGACGCCGTGAGTACGGCCCATCATGATGGTGTATTTATGTTCCATAGCTTTTTCCGCCAGGACGTGGATGATATCCTTGACTCCCTCGCACAGCAGGTTGGAAGCTTCAACCATCTGCAGGCTTAAGGCCGTATCCATTACGTCGTTGGAGGTGAGCCCCAGATGAATAAACCGGGATTCATTTCCGATACTTTCAGCTACCGATCCCAGAAAAGCCGTCATGTCATGATGGGTTTCCTGGAGTATTTCAGCCATTCTTTTCATATCGAGATGGGCCAGTTTAATTTTTGGAATGGCATTACGAGGTACGCGGCCGATTTCAGCCCAGGCCTCACAAACGGCGATTTCCACCTCCAGCCATTTGGTGTATTTGTTGCTTTCACTCCAAACCTGCTTCATCTGTGCCCGGCAGTATCTTTCTATCATCAACAACTCCTCGAAATTTGGTTAAGAACCGGCAAGTTCAGCGCGGTACTTTTGTAACAATTGTTTAATCTCAGGATATTTTATTGCCAGCATTTCGGCTGCCAGGTAACCGGCGTTCTTGGCACCTGCTGCCCCCACGGTAACGGTGGCAACCGGAATACCGGCTGGCATCTGTACGATGGCGTAAAGGGAATCTATACCTTTCAGGTCGCTGGAAGCCAGGGGTACACCGATAACCGGCAGAGTAGTCCAGCTGGCTATCACTCCCGGCAGATGAGCAGCATAACCGGCAGCGGCGATAATCAATTCAAAGCCTCTCGATTCAGCGTTGACAGCAAAATCGCGGGCTTTCTCGGGTGTACGGTGAGCTGATATAACGAAAGTTTCAGAGGTAATGTCGAATTTATCCAGCACCTCACGCGTGGCATGCATTGTATCCGCGTCTGACCTGGATCCCATAACAATGGCAACTTTGCTCATAATAAACTCCTGTTAAGCCTGCCCGATCAGGGCGATGTCCTTGCGGTAATAACAGTCTTTGAAGCTGATGCGGCGGATGTTGTCGTAAACCTTTTCACGTGCCTGCTCAAGTGTAGAAGCTTTGGCCACGACAGTAACAACCCTGCCGCCGCTGGTGACTATACGGCCGTCATCATCCAGAGACGTGCCTGCATGAAAGACCATGATGTCGCAGTCCACATCATCCAGCCCGTTTACCGGGAAGCCGGTTTGATATTTACCAGGATATCCACCCGAAGCCATGACAACGCCTACGCAGGCATCCTGGCTCCAGTCTATCCGGAGCCGGCTCAACTGATTGTTGGATATAGCCTGCATAATGCTCAGCAGGTCCGTTTCCAGCCGTGGCAGAATGACCTGGGTTTCGGGGTCGCCGAAGCGGGCATTGAACTCCAGCACTTTGGGGCCCTGCGGAGTAAGCATCAAACCGCCATAAAGGATGCCCTTGTACGGACGGTGCTCGTCGTGCATGTGCCTTATTACGGGATCCATAATATTTTCCGAGACAACCTTGCCCAGTTCCGGAGTAAAAAATTCCGGGGGGCTGTAGCTTCCCATCCCTCCGGTATTGGGGCCTTTATTGCCGTCGAAAATGCGTTTGTAATCGCAGGCGGCTACCACCGGGCTGGTCGAGTGGGCATCGGCAAACGCAAACGCGCTGACTTCCCGGCCGGACAGAAATTCTTCGATTACCACCGAATTGCCTGCTTCGCCGAATGCTTTTTGTGCCATGATATAGTCAAGCGCAGCTCTGGCCTGCTCGATATTTTCGGCGATAATTACACCTTTTCCCTGGGAAAGGCCGTCGGCTTTAATAACAAGTGGAAAAACCGAACTCTTTAAATAATCGAGAGCATCATCATAATTTGAAAAAGTGACGCTTGAAGGGGCAGGTATGCCGTGGCGGTGCATGAAATCCTTGGCGAAGGCCTTGCTGGCCTCTATATGGGCGGCTGCCGAAGTTGGCCCAAACACTTCCATGCCCCGCATGAGAAGGTTCTCGGCTAAACCTCTGGCAAGAGGGGTTTCCGGTCCAATGACAACCAGGTGAACAAGCCGGCTGGTAATCGCCTGTATGAGCCCGGGTATGTCATCAGATTTGACCTCAACATTTTCCGCAATGGCCGCCGTACCGGCATTTCCGGGAGCAGCAAATATTTTGGTTATCCTTGGGTTTTGGGCCAGTTTAACACAGATCGCATGTTCCCTGGCTCCATTACCGACAACAAACACATTCATATTGTTATTCCCACTCGATTGTTCCCGGGGGCTTCGAAGTTATGTCATAGACCACCCGGTTGACTCCATCCACTTCATTGACAATGCGGTTGGATATGGTGGCCAGCAGGTCATAAGGCAGTCTTGCCCAGTCGGCAGTCATAGCATCGATGCTGGTTACAGCTCGCAATGCTACGAGATATCCATAGGTGCGGTAATCACCCATAACACCGACACTCTTTACGTCAGTCAGGATGGCAAAACTTTGCCAGAGCTCACCATAGAGCTTGGCTTTCTTGATTTCATTCATTACTATCCAGTCGGCGCTTCTTAAAATATCCAGTTTTTCTTTGGTTACTTCACCGATTATTCTTATGGCAAGCCCCGGTCCGGGGAACGGTTGACGCCAGACCATCTCTTCCGGCAACCCCAGTTCAAGGCCAACTTTGCGCACCTCATCTTTAAAAAGGAATCGTAAAGGCTCGAGCAGTTTGAAGGTCATATTAGTGGGGAGGCCGCCGACGTTATGATGAGTTTTTATTTTAGCTGAAGCCTTGCTTACCGAAGACACGCTTTCAATAACATCCGGATACAGAGTGCCCTGTGCCAGAAAATCGACTTTGCCCAGCTTGGAAGCTTCTTCTTCGAATATATTGATAAATTCCCCGCCGATGGTTTTGCGCTTGGTTTCAGGGTCGGTTATACATTTGAGGCTATCCAGAAACCTCTGGGAGGCATCTACGTAATTTATGCGCATGCCAAGGTTCTGCTGAAATACCTTAAGAGTACGCTCACCCTCCTGGCGCCTGAGAAGGCCATTGTTGACGAATATGCATGTCAACTGGTCGCCGATAGCACGGTGGATCAGAGTAGCAACCACCGAGGAATCGACACCGCCCGAAAGGGCATTAATGACCTTGCCGTCGCCGACTTCTTCTCTGATGCGGGCGATGCTTTCCTGTATAAAGTTTCCGGTAGTCCAGTTGCCATGGCAGCCGCATATGTTATAAATGAAATTCTTCAGGATAGCCTTACCGTAAGGGGTATGAGCTACTTCAGGGTGGAACTGAAGCCCGAAAAAATTCTCTTTGTTGCCCATAACCGCCATGGGGGAATTTTCCGTGTAGGCCATTGCTGAAAAACCCGGAGGCAGTTCGACTACCTTGTCACCATGGCTCATCCACACCGGCGATGACTCCGGAATGCCGGTAAATAGGGAGGACTCCTTTGTACTCAGATTCAGTTGAGAGTGGCCGTATTCACGCGCATTTCCCGGTTCCACCTTTCCGCCGAGCTGGTAGGCGAGCACCTGCTGTCCGTAGCAAATGCCCAGCACCGGTAACCTGGAAGAATAAACATAAGCGGGTGCCAGGGGAGCATCCTGGGAATATACACTGCCCGGCCCGCCGGAAAGGATGAAACCCATTGGGTTTAAATGGGAGATTTTTTCCCAGGGGGTATCATGACTGATGAGTTCGCAATAAACATTGAGTTCGCGAACACGCCTGGCGATTAGAAGGCTGTATTGCGAACCGAAGTCTATGATTATAATGGTTTCCTGCTGCTGAGGGCCGGCGGCAGAGGAAACCAGGGGCTGCTCCCCCTTTATTTCCCGCGATATTTCCAGGTAAGTAGAGACTTCAAGATCTCCACTGGTAGAAACTCGGTAGGTATCTGAGGGCTCAATATCCCGGGATTGTTGACTCATGCTTGCAACCTTTTAGTGAAAGATTATCATTATGCTATACTAGCGTCAAGTTTATCGGGGCTGTCTGATTTGGTGAATATTCATCCTGATTTGAGTCTAAACCAACAGGTAGAAATTGGCGCCGGAATATTAAAATCCGGCGGCGTTGTTGCCTATCCTACAGATACCGTGTACGGGCTGGGCGCCTGTTATGATTGTATACCGGCAATCGAGAGGGTATATACCATAAAAGAACGCGATCCGTCTTGTGCGCTGCCTTTGATTGTAGCAAACATATCGCAATTGGAAACGGTAGTAAGTGAAATAACCCTCGTTGCGCGCAAACTAATCGATGCGTTCTGGCCCGGAGCTCTCACTATTGTACTGCCTCGTTCGTATAAAGTACCGGATCTCATTACCGGGGGGAAAAGTACAGTGGCTGTACGGCTGCCGGCATGCCCTGCTGCGGTACTTCTGGCTGAAAGAACCGGAAAACCCATTTGTGCCACCAGCGCTAACATTTCAGGACAGGCAAGTGCCATGAGCGGTGGCGAAGTACGCCGGAAGCTGGGAGACCGGTTGGACTTTATTATCGATGGGGGCCGGGTTGAAAGGAGGGTTGAATCCACTATTATCGACCTGACTTGGTCCGTTCCAAGAATTCTTCGCCCCGGACCGGTAGGCAGGGACAGTATTAACCAAATATGCAGCGTAGAATAAGGAGGCGCCGGAAATGAAAATAGCGATCGGCAGCGATCATCGGGGCTATAAGATAAAACAGGCTATCATAAAAGTTTTCGAAGGCAGTGCATATGAACTAAAGGATTTCGGATGTCTGAATGAACAACCGGTAGATTATCCGGATATAGCTGAGCTTGTCGGCAAAGCGGTTGCCGGTGGAGGGTATGAGCGTGGAATTCTGATATGCGGCACCGGGATTGGCATGTGCATGGCTGCCAATAAAATAGACGGAATACGAGCCGGGATGTGTTACGATACGTTTTGTGCCCGTCGCGCGCGCCAGCACAACGATGCCAATGTTCTCTGCTTGCCTGGCGACGTGCCTACTGAGCCGGTTGATCAGATCGTTAGGGTGTTTTTAGAGACTCGGTTTGAAGGCGGGCGGCATCAGCGAAGGGTTGATAAGATTATGCGGCTTGAGGCTTGAAATTAACATATTGACGAACCTTTTGACATAATAGGACACTTATCGTCAAAACACCTTATGGCGGCTGTGGTTATTCTTGACAATCAGCCGAACAACGTGCTATTTTAGGCACACATAAGACGGGGCTTTTTTGTCTTTACTGCCGTCCCTTTTGCGGACGGGTTTTTAATTATTTCAAGATGGAGACGATTAATGCGTAGCGAAGCTGTTAAAAAAGGTATAGAACGAGCTCCCCACCGTTCACTGTTGTACGCCCTCGGCGTTAACCCCGAGGATATGGATAAACCTTTCATAGGCATTGTCAACAGTTTCAACGAGGTAGTACCCGGGCACAAGCATCTTGCGCAACTGGCCGGTTCGGTAAAAGCCGGCATACGGGCAGCCGGCGGCGTGCCTTTTGAGTTCAACACCATTGCCGTGTGTGACGGTATCGCAATGAATCACAAGGGGATGAAGTATTCTCTGCCGTCCCGGGAGTTGATATGCGATTCCGTTGAAATTATGGCCGAGGCGCACGCGTTCGACGGCCTGGTCTTCATGCCCAACTGTGACAAAGTCATTCCGGGCATGATCATGGCAGCCGTGCGGCTGAATATTCCATCTATTTTCGTAAGTGGCGGCCCGATGCTTTCGGGCAAACTGAGTATTGGTGATACAACAACCTCCGTCGATCTAAGCCATGTCTTTGAAGCCGTAGGTAAGGTAAAACGCGGTGAAATGAGCCAGCAGGAACTGGAGGCGCTGGAACAGGCTGCCTGTCCGGGCTGCGGCAGTTGTTCCGGCATGTTTACCGCCAATACCATGAACTGCCTTACCGAGGCGCTGGGCATAGCTTTATCCGGCAATGGAACCATCCCGGCTATCGATAGCGGCCGTTCGCGGCTGGCTTATCAGGCAGGCAGCCGGATTATGCAAATAATAAACAATGGTCTTTTGCCACGGGATATTATTAACCGGCAGGCAATAGACAATGCTTTCATGGTTGATATGGCACTGGGCGGTAGCACTAATTCCGTACTGCATTTGCTCGCCATAGCCGGTGAAGCTGGAATCGACTACCCAATGCCCCGCATAAATGAGATCAGTGATGTAATGCCATGCCTGTGCAAGCTCAGGCCGACCGGGCATTATCATATTGAAGACCTGAACCGGGCAGGAGGGATAGCGGCGGTCATGAACCAGCTTAAATCCCTGTTAAATATTGATCAACCTACGGTAAGCGGCAAGACCATCGGAGAAATTGCCGCGGGCGCCCCGGTTTTAGACAGCGATGTGATACGTTCTACACGAACGGCTTTTTCTCAAAAGGGAGGGCTGGCGGTTCTATTTGGCAATATTGCACCCGAAGGAGCGATAGTGAAACGTTCCGCAGTGGCGCCGGAGATGATGGCTCACCGTGGGCCGGCGCGGGTATTTGAGAGCGAAGAAGATGCCACCCGGGCAATTTTGAATAATGAAATCAATTCGGGAGAGGTCCTGGTAATCCGTTTTGAAGGGCCGAAAGGAGGCCCCGGCATGCGGGAAATGCTTACCCCGACTTCTCTGCTGAGCGGCATGGGTAGAGATAAAGACGTAGCCCTTATTACCGACGGCCGGTTTTCCGGGGCAACCCGAGGGGCGGCTATAGGCCATGTTTCTCCTGAAGCGGCTTCAGGCGGGCCTATAGGAGCTATCAAAGAAGGCGATATTATTAACATCGACATCAATCAATACCGGATAAATGTCGAGCTTGACGGGGCTGAAATAAACAACCGTCTGCAGGCTATGGTTACGAGAAATCCCTCAACGCTCACCGGGTTTCTGAAAAGATATGCTGAAAAGGTAACATCGGCCAGTACAGGCGCTGTGTTCAGGCAAGAATAAGGCGCATGAAAAGGTAAATGCAATGAAAATGACCGGGTCTCAGATATTATGTGAAAGCTTGATAAAAGAGGGAGTCGATGTAATATTCGGTATTCTCGGGGGATCGATTCTTCCTCTTTATGATACGCTTACGCAGTATCCTCAACTCCGGCACGTGTTGGTAAGACACGAACAGGCGGCAGCTCATGCTGCAGCCAGTTACGCCCGGGTTACCGGAAAACCCGGCGTATGTTTTGCAACCTCCGGGCCGGGTGCAACCAACCTGGTGACTGGCATAGCGGATGCCTATCTTGATTCGACTCCGGTAATTGCCATTACCGGTCAGGTGGCCCGGCCGTTTATCGGCAAGGATGCGTTCCAGGAAATAGATATCACCGGTATTACTCTGCCTATTACCAAGCATAATTACCTGGTAACCGATGCCGGTCAGGTCGCCCAGACCGTAAAAGAAGCCTTTTATATAGCGCGAACCGGCCGGCCGGGCCCGGTGCTTATAGATATGCCCAAGGATGTTCAGGTTGATATGGCGGAATTCGATTATTCAACCCGCCTTGTTATGCCCGGCTACAAGCCCACTACCCAGGGCCACCCATCTCAGCTCAAAAAAGCCGCCAGGGTAATTCAGGACGCTGCCAAACCGGTCATTCTGGCCGGCCACGGTGTAATAATAGCTGAAGCTTACGATGAACTGAAAGAAATGGCGGAAAACAACCAGATTCCCGTGATAACGACCCTACTGGGTATCAGCGCTTTTCCCGGCTCACACTTCTTGTCCTATGGATGGCTGGGCATGCATGGCATGGCCTGTGCCAACATGGCTATAGATGCCTGCGATCTGGTTATTGCTGTAGGTATGCGTTTTGATGACCGGGCTACTGGAAAAATAAGCGGGTTTGCCCCTCATGCCAAAGTTATTCATATCGATATCGATCCGGCTGAAATCGGCAAGAACGTTAAAGTCGATGTACCCATTGTGGGAGACGTGAAAGCTGTGCTCAAAGGGCTCAATAAATACATTGAGCCGAAGCAAAATCCAGAATGGCTCAGCCATCTTGAAGCTTTACGGCTGCAGCACCCGGCGTTGCATATCGGGGATAGCGACAGCATACTGCCCCAGTATGCCATACGCAAGATCTGGGAAGCGACCGAAGGCAGGGCTACCGTTATTACCGGCGTCGGCCAACACCAGATGTGGACTGCGCAGTACTACACTTTCGACAGGCCTAACACGCTGGTAACCTCAGGCGGATTGGGCACTATGGGTTTCGAACTTCCCGCCTCGGTGGGTGCAGCTGTCGGGCGTCCCGGGGAAGACATCTGGTGCATCGCCGGTGACGGCAGCATTCAAATGACGATACAGGAACTGGCTACGATAGTACAGGAAAATCTGCCGGTGAAAATTGCTATCATGAATAATGGTTACCTGGGTATGGTACGGCAATGGCAGGAGATGTTTTACGGTAAACGATATATGGCTACGCCGCTGGCTTGCCCCGATTTCACAAAAATCGCTGAAGCCTATTGTATCCCCGCCATAAACATAAAACACAGGCAAGATGTCGAACCTGCGATACAGCGGGCCATTGAGCATCCGGGCAGCTTTTTACTCAATTTTGTTGTTGAACCGGAAGAAAATGTATATCCTATGGTTCCACCGGGGGCCAGCCTGGCCGAAGTCATGGAAACTCCGAGAAAAGAGGTGTTAAAATGGCCACGCAAAAGCACACTATAGTGGCTTTGGTTATGGATAAGCCCGGTGTATTTAACCGGATATCCAGCCTGTTCAGGCGGCGCGGTTTCAACATGGAAAGCATCGCAGTCGGGCACAGCGAACTGGCCAATATTTCAAGGGTTACTATTGTTGTCGACGGATCAACCGTTCAAGTTGAACAGGTTCGCAAGCAGCTGGAAAAAATAATCGATGTAGTCAAGGTTACTGACATCACCCTGCGGGATACCATTACCCGCGAACTGGCATTGATGAAAGTACATGCCAATTCCAATACCCGCAGCGAGATAATTCAGATAGTCGATATTTTCAGGGCAAAAATTGTGGATGTGGCCGGCGATTCGGTAACGGTTGAGGTAACCGGCGACAGCTCCAAGGTAGAGACACTGTTCAAGCTGTTAAAAGTTTTCGGTATCAAGGAAATAGCCCGCACAGGTTATATAGCAATGACACGGGGTGATACGGCATCATTGTAGTATTTGGGTTCCCGGTGGAATAAAAATAAAAAAGAAACAATAAGAAGGCAGGTGAACTATGGCGACCATTTATTACGATAAGGATTGTAATCTGGAAATGATTAAAAACAAAGTCGTCGGCATTATCGGCTACGGGTCTCAAGGGCATGCCCAGGCCCAGAACCTGAGAGACAGCGGCGTGAACGTGATTGTAGCCGAAATACCGGGTTCCAGGGGCTACCAGGCTGCCAAACAGGCAGGATTTGAAGTGATGGATGCCGCAGAACTGGCGAAACAAGCTGACATAATTATGATGCTGGCACCCGATACTACACAGGCAAAAATCTACACGAAAGCTATTGAACCCGAAATGAAAGCCGGCAAAATGCTGATGTTTGCCCACGGTTTCAATATCCACTATAACCAGATAGTTCCTCCGGAGGATGTTGATGTTACCATGATAGCTCCGAAATGCCCCGGACACATGCTGCGCCAGGTATTTGTTGAAGGTACCGGGGCTCCCGCCCTGGTCGCCGTGTATCAGGACGCCAGCGGTCAAGCCTTGGACCTGGCACTGGCATATGCAGCCGGTATCGGTTCGGGCAAGGCCGGGGTAATTGAAACTTCATTTGAAGAAGAAACCGAAACCGATCTTTTCGGCGAACAGGCAGTATTGTGCGGCGGAGTAACGAGCCTTGTCAAAGCCGGATTCAACACCCTGGTTGAAGCAGGTTATCAGCCGGAAATCGCCTATTTCGAATGCCTGCATGAGTTAAAGCTCATTGTGGATTTGATTTATAAAGGCGGCATGAATTATATGCGCTACTCGGTAAGCGACACCGCCGAATACGGCGACTATACTCGCGGACCCAGGGTAATAAATGATTCGGTCCTGGAAGAAATGGCCGATATTCTGGCTGAAATACAGGATGGAACCTTTGCCAAGGAATGGATTCTGGAAAACCAGGCAAACCGCCCGGTATATAATGCTCTCAAGCGGGCCGAAGAGAATGACCTGATTGAAGAAGTAGGCGCTGAACTAAGGGAAATGATGCCCTGGCTCAAGGAATCAAAGTAATAAATTCAATCATTTAAATTACCGGTATTATGGTATTGAAAAGCAGTAACGACCATAGTCTGATTTACGTTGCTCGAAAGACAAGGCTCATCCTTACCGGCCCCTCCCCCCGGTAAAGGGGCGGAGGGGTTGGCAGGAGAAGAGTATTATCATTTGAGCAGGAGTAAACCATGGAAAACGTTATCATTTTTGATACCACACTGAGGGATGGCGAACAGGCAGCCGGCACAACCCTCAACAAAGAAGAAAAGCTGGAAATCGCACGGCAGCTGGAAAAGCTGGGTGTCGATGTCATCGAAGCCGGTTTTCCGGTAAGTTCCCTCGGAGATTTCGAGGCGGTCAGCCTGATCAGCCGGGAATTGAAAGAACCGGTGGTGTGCGGCCTGGCCAGAGCCAACCAGAAAGATATCGACCGGACCTGGGAGGCCGTAAAATCGGCAGTTGCTCCACGCATACACGTATTCATTTCTGCCTCACAGATACAGATGGCCCACCAGTTGCATAAAAGCCCTGAGGAAGTTCTTGACCTCGCCGGCCGCATGGTAGCTCATGCTGCGGGGTATCTCTCGGATGTCGAGTTTTCTCCAATGGATGCCAGCCGGGCTGAACCGGAATTCATTTACCGGCTGGTTGAAAGGGCTATTGCCTGCGGGGCAACCACCGTGAACATTCCTGATACTGTCGGTTATGCAATGCCGGAAGAGTTCGGCGATTTGATAGACTCTCTGATGAAAAACGTTTCCAATATACACCGGGCGGTGATAAGCGTCCACTGCCACAACGATCTTGGTCTGGCAGTAGCCAACAGCCTTTCGGCTATTAAGGCGGGCGCACGCCAGGTTGAATGTACAATAAACGGCATCGGTGAACGGGCAGGCAATGCCTCACTTGAAGAAATCGTTATGGCGATTGCTACCCGGCAGGATCGTTACAACATCACCACTGGTATAAAAACCGAGCATATTTACCGTACCAGCCGTATGGTCAGCGAAATTACCGGTTTTCCGGTTCAGCCCAACAAGGCTATAGTAGGCATTAACGCTTTTCGGCATCAATCCGGAATACACCAGGACGGCGTTATTAAAATGCCCAAGACTTATGAAATTATCGACCCGCAAAAGGTGGGTGTGCCTTCATCGTCATTGGTGATGGGCAAGCTCAGCGGCCGCCATGCTTTCAAAGAGAGGCTGGCTGAACTGGGATACACCCTGAGCGAAGAAGATTTCACCAGGGCATTTCTGGCTTTCAAGGAGCTGGCGGACAAGAAGAAAGAAGTCACCGACCGGGACATAGAATCCCTGTTGGCGGAAGAAAAGCGGGCATTTGAAGGGGCTTATCACCTCGAAAGGCTGCAGGTAACATGCGGCGCCGGTATTCCAACCGCAGCTGTTGTTCTGGCCTGTCCCGACGGGCAAACCAGGGGCGATGCAGCTCTGGGCACAGGACCGGTTGATGCGGTGTATAAGGCTATCAACCGTATTGTGACTGTGCCCAATAAACTGGCTGAATTTACCGTCAAATCGGTTACCGAAGGAATCGATGCAATCGGTGAAGTATTGATACGCATTGAAAGCGAAGGGGTGAGCTATACCGGGCGAGGCGCCGATACGGATATAATTACCGCCAGCGCCAAAGCCTATATGAATGCTTTAAACCGGCTGCTGGCGGAGCGCAACGGGTAACGGAGGTGAAGAGCCGTGTGGACAGAACTTGAGATAATATTGCGCTTGTTTGTAGCTGCATTGCTGGGCGGAGCCATTGGTTACGAGCGGGGCAAAGCGGGTAAACCTGCCGGTGTCAGGGACCTGGCGCTAATATCCACAGGGGCGGCAATATTTACGGTGGTTTCCACCTCCGGTTTTCCCGGCGGAGACCCTTCACGGATTGCGGCGGGCATAGTCACCGGTATAGGTTTTATCGGTGCGGGGGCAATAATGCACCGGGAAAGCGGGGGAGTGCGAGGGCTAACGACCGCAACCAGCATCTGGATAGCAGCCGGTGTAGGGCTGGCGGTTGGCGCTGGTTTGTATTACGTTGCTCTGGCGGCTACCGTTATTGCGCTGCTGCTTCTTTTTCTGCACAAGAATTGAAATAGTAGAATAAATTAATAGAGGATACGATGACCTTAGCTGAAATGATTCTGGCTTCGCACAGCCATCGAGAAAAGGTGGCACCCGGGGAGTTTTTGGATGTCGATATAGATATGGTGCTGTCCAATGACATAACCGGGCCCATTGCCATAAAAGAATTTACGAAAATCGGCCTGGAAAGGGTGTTTGACCCGCAAAAAGTAGTCATGGTACCGGACCACTTTACCCCTAACAAGGATATTGCCTCTGCCGAACAGGCCAAAATGGTGCGTGAATTCTGTAACCAACAGGGTTGCCATTATTTTGAGGTCGGCAGAGTGGGAATTGAGCATGTGTTGCTTCATGAACAGGGCCTGGTTCTGCCAGGAGAGGTTATAATTGGCGCCGATTCCCATACCTGTACCTACGGCGCCCTTGGTGCCTTTGCTACCGGTATGGGCTCGACTGACATAGCGACAGCTATGGCTACCGGTAAAATCTGGATGAAAGTGCCTCCGACCATTCGTTTCAATTACCATGGCACCCCCGGCAGGTGGGTCAGCGGTAAAGATTATATCCTTTACGCTATAGGAGACATTGGTGTAGATGGAGCCTTGTACTCCGTTATGGAGTTTGGTGGAGAAGCCATCGATAATTTATCCCTCGAAGGCCGTTTTACCATGGCCAATATGGCTATCGAAGCCGGAGCCAAGGCAGGGCTTTTTTATGCCGATCAAAAGACTGTAGAATATGCCTCGTCCAGGACTGAAAGATCATTCACGGTTTATAAACCGGATCCTTGTGCTGAATATGCCCGGGTAATCGAATATGACGTTTCAGATATTGAGCCGCAGGTTGCCTTTCCCCACCTGCCTTCTAATACCCGGCCGGTAAGCCAGGCCGGAAATATTAAAATCGACCAGTCCGTAATCGGCAGCTGCACCAATGGCAGGATTGAAGATTTAAGAGTGGCCGCCTCGGTAATGGAAGGAAAAGAGGTCGACCACCGGGTACGTTGTATTATAATACCGGGTTCGCAGGATGTTTACCTTCAAGCTCTTAAGGAAGGTTTGATTGAAACCTTCATTCGTTCCGGCTGCAGTGTGTCTACACCCACCTGCGGTCCCTGTCTTGGAGGTCATATGGGAATACTGGCCAGCGGCGAAAAAGCTATCGCTACCACCAACCGCAATTTTGTCGGACGTATGGGGAGCCCGAAATCCGAAGTATATTTATCCAACCCGGCAGTAGCGGCTGCCAGCGCTTTGACTGGCCGAATTACGAGCCCGGAGAACCTATAAGCCGATGAATATGAACCGGATTGAAAAATGGATGGTAAACCGCTCTTCAACAGGGAAGAGCGGGATTCGCCTGGCCCAACGCCTGCTTTCTCAAGCGGAAACAGGTCCGGGTAAGGACATTTTGGATATTGGTTGCGGGCGGGGTGTAATAACCCGCTATGTTGCCCGGGAATATGCCGGCAGGGTGGTTGGCATTGATACTGATGGCAAGGAGATCGAAATTGCACGGCGCTCGGATTGTCAGGGCAATCCCCAGTTCCTTGAAGCTGACGCCAGGCGGCTGCCTTTTGAAGACAGGAGCATGGATGTAGTCTTAGCTTTTGGGGTATTACACCATATCGGCGACTGGCATAATGCGGTTATTCAAATCGGACGGGTGCTGCGGGTTGGAGGCCGGTTGATCGCCGCCGAGTTGTTGTACCCGGAGTGGATAACTGGAATCGACGAAAAATCAAGTTTTAAATTCGGCATATATTCTCTTGACATAAACAAGCTGACACGCCTTCTTCAGGATGAAGGTTTTATTACCCTGCATCAACATTCCAAAAAACGGGTACTCTGGCAGGATTGGGAAGGCATTTTCGAAAAAAAATATGAGAAAGCCTGGTCAAGATACTAGGTAAATGATTTCAGGAGAACTCAATGATTAGTGGAAGAGTATACAAATATGGTGACAACGTGGATACGGATGCCATCATTCCGGCGCGTTATTTGAATGTCAGCGACCCGGCAGAACTGGCCGTGCACTGTATGGAAGATATTGATGTCAATTTTGCCGGCAAAGTTCAGGCGGGTGATATCATCATGGCCGGAGCCAATTTCGGATGCGGTTCCTCGCGCGAACATGCTCCCCTTTGCATAAGCGCCGCAGGCGTTTCCTGTGTAATTGCCTGTACATTTGCCAGGATATTTTTCCGCAATGCCATTAATATCGGACTAGCCCTGCTGGAATGCCCGGAAGCGGTAGAAAACACGTCTGATGGTGACAGGCTTGAAGTGGAACTGGAAACCGGAAATATCAGAAATTTGTCCACCGGCAAGATATTTGAGGCCAGGCCATACCCGGAATTCATGCGCGGTATTATAAAATCCGGGGGGCTTATACAATATACCCGGCAGCAATTGTCGGCGAGACAGGAGTAATATGGCAAATTATACTATTGCAGTGCTACCCGGCGATGGAATCGGACCGGAGGTAATAAAACAGGCTGTCGAAACACTGAAGGTGGTGAGCCAGCAATCCGGACATGATTTTACTCTTAACTACGGGCTGATAGGCGGAGCCGCCATCGAAGCCGAAGGAGTGGCGCTGTCTGAATTCACTCTAGATGTATGCCGTAAAAGCAACGCCGTTTTGCTGGGATCCGTTGGCGACCCGCGTTACGATAAACCAGAAAACAACGTTCGGCCGGAAGACGGACTGCTGGCTATCAGAAAACACCTGGGCCTTTTTGCCAATATCCGCCCGGTAAAGGTGTACGATGAGCTGGTGAATAATACCCGCTTCAAACCCGAAGCCATAAGATCAGCCGATTTTGTATTTGTACGCGAACTTACCGGAGGGGTTTATTTCGGTAAACCCAAACGCAGATGGCAAACCACCAGGGGAAGGCGCGCTATCGATTCCATGGTTTATTCGGAACAGGAAATACAACGTATTGTACGAGTAGGGTTCGAGCTTGCCCGGAAACGAAAAGGCCGTCTAATAAGCGTAGATAAAGCCAACGTATTGATGTCCTCCCGCTTGTGGAGGCAGGTGGCAGAAGAAACAGCTGTCGATTATCCCGATGTGGCCCTGGAACATTTGCTGGTAGATGCTTGTGCCATGAAGTTGATTCTGGACCCCGGATACTTCGATGTAGTAGTAACTGAAAACATGTTCGGCGATATTCTCACCGACGAAGCTTCGGTTCTTGCCGGGTCACTCGGGATGTTGCCTTCGGCAAGCCTGGCGGGGGTTCCGGATAATAGCAAAACCACGTTCGGGTTGTATGAGCCGGTGCATGGCAGTGCACCTACAATTGCAGGCAAGGATATCGCCAACCCGATTGCTGCGCTTCTGACTCTGGCAATGATGCTCAGGCACTCCCTGCAACTGGAGAAGGAGGCATCGTCAATAGAAAAAGCCGTTCAGGCGGTTCTGTCTAAAGGGTATCGCACTTCTGATATAATGGATGGTGGTTGTGATGAGATCGGCACTTCCAGAATGGGGGAACTTGTGCGGAGCGAGCTGGTATAGATCATGAAAGTTGAACTCTATGATACCACGTTGAGGGACGGTTCACAGCGCGAGGGTATATCCCTCTCTGTTAAGGACAAACTGTCGATTGCTGCCAAAATAGACCAACTCGGCATACACTTTATCGAAGGTGGATGGCCGGGTTCCAATCCAAAGGATGCCGAATTTTTCCAGCTGGCCGGAAACCTTGAGTTGGCAAATGCGCAGCTGGTGGCTTTCGGCAGTACCTGCCGGCCGGGAGCCGATCCCGCCGGGGATCCCAACCTGCTGTCCCTGGCAACATCTGGGGCAGGTGTTGTTAACATTGTTGCCAAGGGTTCCGCACTGCATGTTACCCAGGTACTGCAGACGACCCTGGATGAAAATTTGCGCATGATTTCGGATTCCATACAATTTCTCAAGTCCCGCGGGCTCGCTGTTCTGGTGGATATAGAACATGCGTTCGATGGTTACCGGGATAACAGTGAATATACGCTGAAAGTACTCCGGTGTGCTGCTGAGGCGGGTGCCTGTTGCCTGGTACTGTGCGATACCAACGGCGGTGCACTACCCGATGAAGTAGCCGGGCTGGTAACAATAACCGGAAAACTCACACCGGTCAATATCGGAATACATGCGCATAATGATGCCGAGCTTGCCGTGGCCAACAGCCTGGCGGCGGTAAAGGCTGGAGCCAGCCATGTCGAAGGTACCCTGAATGGATACGGAGAACGCTGCGGCAATGCCAACCTGTGTTCAATTATACCTGCCCTGAAGTTGAAACTTGGTATTGACTGTGTAACGGATGAACAACTGTCCCGGCTTACTGAGGTTTCCCATTACGTAAGCGAAATAGCCAATCTCAGTCCGGACGCTTATTTGCCTTATGTAGGTTCAAGCGCTTTTTCCCACAAGGCCGGGCTGCACGTTTCGGGTATGAGCAAATGGCATCTGAGTTATCAGCATATTGATCCGGCGCTGGTAGGCAACCGGACGCGTACTCTTATCAGCGAACTGTCCGGGCGTTCCAATATAATTCACCGCGCAAATGAAATAGGCGTGCCTCTGCCGCCCAGGGGCAAGGAAGCGCAAAAATTGCTGGAACAGGTAAAAGATCTGGAAAGCAAAGGTTTCCAGTATGAAAATGCCGAAGCCTCCTTCGACTTGCTGGTCCACCGGGCCTTGCCCGGATATCAGCCACCTTTCGAACTGGTGGATTTCATGGTTTTGGTAGAAAACCGCAGGCGGGCTCCCGCCAGTAAAACTGCCGATGGGTTGTTGTCCGAAGCTATGGTCAAAGTAAAGGTAGACGGCAACATAATGCATACCGTATCTGAAGGGGATGGTCCGGTTAATGCACTCGACAATGCTCTGAGAAAAGCTCTGTTGCAGCAATACCCCAGTCTTTCGGTGGTAAAACTCATCGACTACAAAGTGCGCATACTGGAAGAGAGTACCGGTACAGAATCACGTGTGCGCGTTTTACTCGAATCCACCGACGGGGAAAACCAGTGGCGCACCGTGGGCAGCTCCACCAACATAATTGAAGCCAGCTGGCTGGCTCTGGCTGACAGCCTGGAATACTGGCTGGTTAAACAGCGGCGGTCCTGCCGGGAGAATCCCATAGATCAAGGCTGAGGTATTTCCAGCCCCCATCGGGGAGTATGGTCAGGATAGTGCCCTTGTTCATATTGGCGGCGCTTTTAAGCGATTGGCACAGTGCCGCACCGGAAGAAACCCCGGCAAATATCCCCTCAACTTCAAGGAGCCGGCGGGCGTGTTCGTCAGCTTCCGAGCTGGTAACAGTATAACGGCGGTCAACACGTGTAAAATCCATAACGGCAGGCATGTTGAAATCATCTACGCATCTCAAGCCCTGAATCGGGTCATCACGCATAGGTTCCACACCGGCTACCACCAGTTCGGGGAACACTTCTTTCAAACGGCGGCTAAGGCCGACAATGGTGCCTCCTGTGCCTATGGAGCATACCAGCATATCCAGCCGGCTGCAGGGTAAATCCTCAAGTATTTCAAGGGCGGTACATTCATAATGAGCTTCCGGGTTAGATGGATTGGAAAACTGATCCAGCATAAAAAATTCATCCGAACCGGCGGCCATTTCCCTGGCTTTGGCGATGGCTCCGTTCATGCCCAGTTCACCGGGAGTCAGCACCAGCCCGGCTCCCATAATCTGAATAAGCCGCCGTCGTTCCGCGCTCATGCATTCAGGCATTACGATGGTTACCCGGTAACCTTTCAGCCTGCCCAGCCAGGCCAGTGAAATGCCGGTGTTGCCGCTGGTGGCTTCGATAAGGGTTTTGCCGGATTGCAGGCGCCCCGAACGTTCAGCGTCTTCCAGCATGTATTTGACAATGCGGTCCTTGACGCTGGCGCTTCCACCGGGACTTTGGCCTTCCAGTTTGGCAAAAAGACGCACTCCGGAGTTCGTATTGAGTCTGGATAATTCTACCAGTGGGGTATGGCCGATGGCGTCAATAATGTTTTGGAAATACACCTGAATCAATATCCTTCCAAAATAATTGTAATATTCGCTCGGCAGATTAACCAAAAGACAACCGGCCGCCGGGAACGTGTGAGATTATAGCACTTTTTGGTATCATTCTGCATAACCGGTGAGGCGTGGTTTATACTTGGGGTTTTATCTAGTATAATATGGATGACAACCAGAATCGATGTGAGAGGGTGCAGTCATGAACGATGAAATAAAAAGCGCTAAGGAAATAGCTCTGGCCCGTATCGAAGCACAAAGCGGGAGTATAACTGCCCAAGATCGCCTCCGCTGGCGCTATGTACCTGAAGGAGAAAAACTGGCCGGCAAGGTGATCGTTGAAAACACCGACATAACCCTGGAGCTTGAAAAAACTGAACCCGCTGCCAGGCCGTATCTGATACAGGGCGCTGTGGCTATTCTTCTTGCCAGCATAGTATTGCCGTCCGGAGAAGTGGAAAAAGAAAAGACCAAACGCGCCCTGGATGCTATTTACCAGGTAAAAGACGATAAGGCCGCTGCAGACGAGATTATAAAACAGATAAAAAATTTGTTCGAACACTATGAGTCTAACGGCGAAAGGCAGAAACAACAGGCTATCGAGCAACTGAAAAACGATTACGGGCGGAAATTAAAGCAGGCTATCGAGCAGCAGCTTGGCTCCAGCGCCGCCGGAATGGTTGCCGATGTTGAAAACCTGCCGCAATTCAAGGAAGAAAAGCGGCGCCTTGTTAACCAGTTCGACAGCCAGTATCAAAAGCTGCTTGATGATTATAAAAAGGAGTTAAAGGAAATCGGCTAGCAGTTGAAGGGGGAGGATTATGGATTACAAGGATGACAAGATAGCCGAAGCAGTGAAGGAGACCATGGTGATAAGGCCTCCACGACAATTGCTCGATACATTCGGGGCAACCAATATAGGTTACTATATGGTTACTTCGCCGACATATGCGGAAATGGACAAAAACTTGGAAGAAACCGTGGTACGCAAGGGGCGCGTCATTGCCAGCCGTCCCAGGGTTGTCACCCCGTATTATCTTTCCCGGCTGGAGGGTTTCAGCAATGATGCCAGGCATTATTTTGAAAGCCTGATACAGCAACATGGCCCCAACGTACCCGGAATATACTACACCTACCGCAATGAGCCCGGTGAACTTTCGATAGTGGCCGATTCCATGCAGCTGGTGGTGGATAAACTTAATTCTGAAATCGAACGCAGCCGGGATCCGCTAATGGCCATTATCAAGGGTAAAGATGATATGTGGGACGTATCTCTGCTTAAATTTATTCACCAGATTACGTCGCATTCAATGCGCGGCAACATTGCCCAGATGCAGTCAAGGGGACTGCTGGATGTGGATTCCACGGGTGTCCCTATTGAAGCCCGGGTTAGCATCGAAGGAATGTTTCAAAGGGTTATCGAAGGCGAACTGGAGCCCAGAGAACTTAAGAACGAACTGGACCACTGGGGAGTGTTCGAAGATTATCAGGACAGGTTCTTCGCGCTGTTTAACCGTACCCGATCCGGGAGGGTGTAGTTGGAAAGAAATGCATTGAAAATTACCAGTCTGGAAGCGCGCGATCTTTCCGAAGCCTGGTTTGTATGTCTGCGCCGGGTTGTTGAAGACGGTTTCGAATACCTTATTGAAAGAGGCAGCTATGCCGGACAAAAACGAAAAGAGCTTGACTTTGTGCAGGTAACAATTACCAACCCTGCCAACCGCCCGCTGACGCCTGACGTGCCAGCGGGCGTACCGGCACCTGCCACCATGGAATATATCGAAAACTATCTGCCTTACCTTATGACGGCAAAAAGGGCAGAAGGGGAGCAATATACTTACGGGCAGTTTCTGGAACATCAGATAGCCGAAGTTATCCGCATGTATAATGAAGACGGTTTCAACACCAACCAGGCTTATATGTCGGTGGGTGACGACCGCTCCATATATCTGCCCGACCCTCCCTGCCTACGGGGTATCGACACCCGGGTCAGGTACAACCGCCTGCATTTTATATGTTATTTCAGGTCATGGGATTTGTGGGCAGGTTTCCCTTCCAATCTGGCTGCCATTCAACTGCTCAAGGAATATATCGGTTCAGAAATTGGTGTCGGCGACGGAGAAATAATTGCTGTCAGTAAAGGCTTGCATCTTTATGATTATTCATGGGATCTGGCCAACGTTGCCTGTGGCATAACCGGTAACGGTAACGTTAAGACCCAGGCTTAGTAAGTACGCATATCAGTCCTGCGGGGCTGCTGGTAATTTCATGGCAATAAAACATAACCGGCCTTATTCAGATTCAGTAACTAAAACAGCCGCAAAAAGGTTGACTAATCCCCTGGTTATCCTGGCAATAATTATTCCCTCATGTTTGGGGGCATGCACCGAAGCGCCGGGAACCGACAGCCGGATAGATGCCATCATTGATTCTTATCATTTTTCAATTTCCGGCTGGGAGGTAGAAGCCATTTCCCGCGAGTTCGACGACTGGCTTTTCAGCCGGGATATAGATATTCGGGAAGATTCATTTCTGGTAATAGAGTATTTTCAAAACAGGCAGCGCACGGGTACTCTTGAAGCATGGCTGATTGCCGCCGGCGACGGAATTATCGAAGGTGATATTGCAGCCTGGCAGGAAGAATACAGCGCCCTTGAACAGCGCAACGGCGAAATACTTCCCCTGGTTGAAAAGGTGATAACGGCGCAGACGGAAGACGTACTGAGGGAACTGGGCCTGATTAATCCGATTGAAATCGCTTCGAGTGTGGGGTTTTTCTTCCCGCCGGTAAACTTCGTAATCCAGCCGCCGCCCCATCTACTGGTTATTTCCCCCCGGGATGAAATTACACGCCTCAAAGATATTACCCTGGTTCAGATTATCGACGAGAAAGACAAAGAAGAAATAGAGGACAGAATAGGTCGGCTGGGGCTTTCGGCCCTGGTGGTAAGGTTGGGGGGTATTGCGACCTATCCCGCTTTTGTTTCCGACAACCTGTCTTTGAGTTCTACCCTGGACGTAATAGTGGAAGAATGGTTCCATCAGTTTATGTTTTTCCGGCCGCTGGGGTTTTTTTACGGGCTGCATGTTGCTGGTATCAAGCCGGATTATGAAATAGCCACTGCCAATGAAGCGCTGGCAGGCATCGTCAGCCGGGAGATAGCCGAAAAAGTAAAAGAAAAGTATTACCCCCAATTACTGTCTGCCGGCAGCACTTCTGTCCAGGCAAACGGGGAGGAGTTTGATTATTATGAGGAAATGCGCAGTATCAGGCTGCATGTGGATGAACTGCTGGGTCAGGGCAGGGTAGAGGAAGCCGAAAATTATATGGAACAAAAGCGGCTGTTTCTCTCATCAAAGGGTTACATTATCCGTAAAATCAACCAGGCATTCTTTGCCTTCTACGGAACATATGCCGATTCTCCGGGATCGATATCCCCGATTGGGACCGGGCTAAAAGCATTACGTGAACAGAGTAATTCGCTCTTGGAATTTGTCACCAGCGTCAGTTCTATGACCGGTGTCGAAGATATTATAGCGGCGGCGCCTTAGGCTACCATATCTTCTTTAACCCGGTCGGCCATTTCGGGGCTTACCCAGTGCTTGACCAGTGCGAGAGCGAACTCGATAGCCGTTCCAGGACCACGGCTGGTAATGATATTGCCGTCTACCACCACCTGCCCGGGGACGAAAACAGCCGATTCAAGCCTGTCTTCCATTCCGGGGTAGCAGGTTACTTTCCTGCCTTTTATAACCCCGGCTTTTTCAAGCACCAAAGGCCCGGCACAAATCGAGGCAATGTGTTTGCCGGCAGAAGCCATTTGCCCGAGTATTGCCAACACTCCGGGTGTATTGGCAAGATTTACATAACCAGGATATCCGCCCGGGACCACCACCGCATCCAGGGTTACCGGCGTAAGGCTGGAAAGGCAGGTATCTGGGGTCACGTTCAGTCCCCGGGAGCCTGTAAGGCAGCCGGGCTTGATACCGGCAGTAAAAACACTGACCCCGGCACGCTTCAAAACATCGAAAACAGCTGAGGTTTCGATTTCTTCAAAGCCATCAGCCAGAAGTATGGCTGCTTTCAAATCGATCACCTTCTATTGGATGTTGTTAACATTGCCGCAGTGAGGGCATTTTACCTGTGTGCCTTTGAACCCGGGTGGTATTCGGAGGCGGGTTCCGCATTTGCAATTGATTGTTTTGTACTTGTTCAGTTTCCACAGTACGTCTGAGGTTTCCCGGGTGCGCTGAATTTCGCCACTGCTGTCTTCCAGGACTCCCGTATTCCTGTCATGAGACGGCTTTAAACCGGATTTGGGCGAGACCAAGCCGGCTGATGCCGGAATAATACTGCCTCCACCCTTATGGACCTGGTCGTAAGCCTTGTTATAATCGGAGAAGGTAGCTCCGCCCATGGAACGAAGGATGCGAACCCGTTCACTCACAGGTGGATGAGTACTGGTCAGGTTGACAGCCGGTTTACCTTTCTGCCGGAACGGATTCATGATATACATTGGAGCGGTAGCCTGGTTGGCCGATTTTAACTGCTCGGCAGAAGATGCAATTTTTTCAAGAGCCGATGCCAGTCCTTCAGGGTAGCGGGTATAGGCAGCCCCGGATGCGTCCGCCAGGTATTCCCGCTTGCGGGAAATCGCGAAATAGATAAGCTGGGCAAAAATCGGCGCCAGTATTACCAGAACGATTGCCACGATAATGACAATTGCCTGCCCGGCGCCTCCGCCGCTGCTGGAACTGCGCCTCGAACTGCCCATACCACCGAAAAGCATGAACCTGGAAGCGTACCAGGAAAGAATGACAATCGTGCCCAGCATGACTGAGGTGAATACCTGGAGCAGCACGTCCCGGTTCTTGATATGGGCCATTTCGTGGGCAATGACGCCCTGGAGTTCATCCCGGTTCAGTTTGGACAAGAGCCCGGCGGTAATTGCAACGGCAGACTTGTTTTTATCACGCCCGATGGCAAAGGCGTTCATTGCAGGGTCATCGATGATATATACATCCGGCATCTTTTCCAGGCCGGAAGCAATCTTCATTTCTTCAACAATATTGTACAACCGGGGGTGGTCGGAGGGTCCTATTTTCCGGGCTCCGGAAAGAGCCAGCAGGATATTGTCACCCTGGAAAAAGGCCACCATGTTCATTATCAACCAGAGTACCAGGGCGAACAGCATCCCGGCAATACCGTTATCCAGGAAATAAAAACCGAGTCCGTATCCCAGTCCCAGTAACACCAACCCCATGCTGACCGCCAGCACTACCGAGCGCATCTGGTTAGAGCGTATCTGTTCCCACATAAACTAAAACACCTTGTGCAGTTAAATATTTTAAGAGAAACTGACTTTCGGGGCTTCCCGCTCGGTTGCGGTGGTAACCTCGAAGAATTCTCCGGCTTTGAAGCCGAACATCCCGGCTACGATGTTGGAAGGGAATACCTGCGTCTGGTTGTTGTAGCGCAGTACGGAATCATTGTAAAACTGCCTGGAGAAGCTGATCTTGTTTTCCGTGCTGGTCAGTTCCTCCTGCAGGGCCAGGAAATTCTGATTGGCTTTCAGATCAGGGTAGGCTTCAGCCACTGCCAGTAAACGCATAAGCGCCGATGTCAATTCACCTTCGGCTTTTCCCCGTGCCTGGGCGCCGGCATCAACCATTTTCTGGGCTATTGTGCGTGCGTTGGTAACCGCTTCCAGCGTTTCCCGCTCGTGTTTCATGTAGCCTTTGACAGTTTCTACAAGGTTGGGAATCAGGTCATAACGCCGCTTAAGCTGAACATCGATCTGAGCCCAGGCATTCTTAACTTCATTGCGCAACCTTACCAGTCCGTTATAAACGGCTATCACCGCAATCACTAGGACTGCGAGCACACCCAGGGCTATCCATAAACCAAGCATTCTACACCTCCGATAAATTAACTGCCGGCTTCAAAAACTTCACCGATAAATGAAACCAGTTCCTGTTCACTGCCATATGCGGATTTTGCATCGAGTTTAAATGCGCTGATTAACCGCTGAACTTCGCCTGCGTCAAACCAGATGCCGTGTTCTTTGGCACAGGTATCGATCGTCAACTCGGCAACGCTGCTGAGGCAATGTTTGCTCATTCGTGCGTGGCAGACGGGGCATTTACGAGCAGCTTCGGCTCCCGGCCTTTGGGGCTGATGAACCAACCGGTTCAGAAGAGAAGGTTTTTCCTCAAGCTCCATTGAACGAAGCAACAGGTCAATTTCTCCCCTGTCAAACCAGGTTCCATGGCATGCACTGCAGTAATCGAGCTCTATGTCATGGTACTCGACCACGATCATCGGCTCCCGGCATACAGGGCAGTTCAATGCGATAACAACCTCGAAATCAAGCCTTTAATATCCAGTTTAGCCACACTTGTATTTTGTGTCAACGTTTCCCTTTAAACATCTAATCGCTGCGATTAAAAGACCATACTGCAGCCGACATCAGCACCAGTCCCAGCGCAGCTACTATTATTATATCATCCAATACCGTCATGGTGTGGCCGAACACGGTTACACCAATGGTTGCAGAAACATCGGCGCCAAGAAAAACCTGCCGGATGGCATCCACTCCGTATGTCAACGGATTGACTTTAGAAATCAATTCCATAACCACCGGCACATTGTTAACCGGGTAAAAGACACCGGCTAAGAATATCAACGGCATGATAATAAGCTGGATTACAACCTGGAAGCCCTGTTGTGATTTCATTCTGGAAGCGACCAGCAGCCCCAGGCTGGAAATTGAAATTGAAATTATAAAAAGTACCGGGATAAGGGCAAGAACCGTCATTAAGCTGAGAGACACCCCGAGAAACGGCGCCAGTACCAGCATAATACTGCCCTGCATGATGGCTACGATAGCACTGCCGGCGGCTTTACCCAGCAGTACTCCCCGGCGGTCAAGAGGTGAAACCAGGATTTCCTTCAGAAAACCAAATTCCCGGTCCCACACTATGGAAATCCCGGACATGAGCGAGTTCATCAAAACTGTCATGGCAATTATCCCGGGGTACATGAACTGGATGTAGTCCACCCCGGGAACCATGGTCCCTATCATGCGTCCAAAACCGGCGCCGAAAACGATTAAAAAGATAAGCGGCATGGCGAATGACGAAAACAAACGGGAACGTTCCTGAATGAATCTCAGCAATTCGCGATAAGCTACCACCCATATACCCCTGATAATACCCTCCATATGCTACCGGTGTTGCCTCCTCGCTCGTGACATTTGTTTCAATTGTTCCTTAAAGCCAACTTCTTCGTCCCTGATGGCGCGGCCGGTGAGTTTTAAAAACACGTCATCCAGGGTGGGGCGGCGGATATTGATCGAAACCAGGCGGGTATCAAAACCGTTAAGTAACCCGGCAATAAACCTTTCGCCTTCGGAAACGGTGAAGGAGACGGTGCCGTTATCCACAACCGGTTTGATGTTAAACTTTTCGACAAGCTCCTGCCCTGCCCTTTCGTTATCTTCGGCTTTGAGGGTAACCAGGTCTCCGCCTATAGCGTCCTTCAGTTTTTCAGGGCTATCGAGGGCTATAATTTGCCCGTTATCGATTATGCTTATGCGGTGGCAGTTCTCGGCTTCGTCCATGTAATGGGTAGTTAAAAAAATGGTAAGGTCATGTTTGCGCTGCAGTTCGAGTATATGGTCCCAGATGTGGCGGCGTGTTTGCGGGTCAAGCCCAAGGGTTGGTTCATCCAAAAACAGCACCTTCGGTTCATGCAGAAGCCCCCTGGCTATTTCCAGACGGCGTTTCATGCCGCCCGAGAAGGTTGAAACCTTGCTTCTACGGCGGTCTTTCAGGTCGACCAGGTCGAGCATATAGTCGATGCGACTGTCCCTTTCAATTCTGGGAATACTATATGCATAAGCATGAAACAGCAGGTTTTGCTGAGCAGTCAGGTATTCATCGAGGGAAGATTCCTGAAATACCAGCCCGATAGAACGGCGCACTTCGGACCGCTGTCTGATGATATCATACCCATTGACCCGGCCGCTGCCTGAGGTAGGTTTGAGAAGAGTACACAGCATTGAAATAGTGGTAGTCTTACCGGCGCCGTTGGGGCCTAAAAATCCGAATATTTCCCCCTTTTGTACATCAAAAGAGACATTATCGACAGCGGTAAGGCTATCGAATTTTCGGGATAAATTCTCGACTTCGATTATATCCACGATCTCAATACCTCTGCGCCGGCCGGGGCCGGGATTGATGCCGGCCCCGGCCGGCTATATTTTTACAGGTAGGAATGATATCGATAATTCCAGCGATAAGAATGGTCGTATTATTCAATCTGGCAAGTATTATACCACCTGCCTGCCGGTTTCGGTACATGACCGGCGCTGATTTTACAGGGGGCATGTGCTGATTCGGAACCGGTTATTCACTGGCTTTTTTTAACCTGAGTGGCCGCCGTGCCAGCAGGTAGATAAGGGCTCCTATCCAGTTGGTGAAGATGATGATGAGAACCCAGAGAAGCCTTTCGTTATTGTCCTTTTCATTAACGGCGCAATCGACCAGCATAGCGAGCCAAAAGATGAATATACCCAAGCCCAAAGCGACCGCGATTTCAATGGCTATGGCGGTGAATGGGTCGAATTCGGCAAGCAGCGCAATAACGAGAGTCAGGAACATGCTTATTCCAAGTAATGAACTTATCAATGCGAGCGCGCGATAAAACCATTCCTGTCTTTTTCTCAAAACGATTATACCCGCACCGGCAATTGCCAGCGTAGCAATAAACATTAAGCCCAGGATTACATACCCGTACCAATACATTTTTAACCCTCCAGTATTTGATGTTTCATCTTAATTCTACAGACTATAGCAATTTGATGACAAACCTGGGCATTAATTAAACGACGGTACCCAGCACCAGGCTAAAATGCAGGCCCGCTCCGGCAAGAATCAACAAATGAAAAATTTCGTGGAAGCCGAATACGGGCGGCAAGGGATCCGGTTTTTTCAACCCGTATATCACCGCTCCCAGGCTATATGCGATACCACCGCCCAAAAGCAGCAGGAACTCTCCGAGGGTGATAACCGGCCAGAGTTCACGGAAAAATACTACCGCCATCCATCCCATGATAAGGTAAATCAAGACCGACAGGAATCTGGGCGAGCGGATAAACAAAAGCTTGAAAAACAATCCGGCCAGTACCAGGCCCCACTGTATTCCGAGGATACTCCAGAGCCAGGCTCCCTCAAGATAATGATAGGCCAGGGGAGTGTAAGTGCCGGCAATCATGATATAGATGGCAGCATGATCCAGCTTGCGGAAAATGCTGCCGGAGTTTTCCGAACGCTTGGATGCATGGTATAAAGAGCTGGCAGAAAACAGACTTAAAGCCGACAAGCCGTATATCAGACAGGCGGTGAACTGACCCCAGTTTCCCCAGGAAAAAAATAAAAGAAGCAGTAATCCGGCAAACGCAAGCACTGCGCCGGCCAAATGTGAATAGAACGAAAAATATTCGCTCCTGGTTATCTTAATTGCTGGTGCCTCGTTTTACTCACGGCTGGCATATTGTTTACCATGATATACGGATAAAATAGACGATTTGAATTCTCTGCCAGACTGGAACAATAAGGTTTGACGGCTCCAGCTTAACCGGCCTTGATTCCGGTTATCCTTTCACAAAGCTGGCGGTATTTGTCAACGGTTTGAGCCATTATCTCAGGAGGTATGGTTGGGAAAAGATCCTTACGGCTCCAGCTGGACTGCATGAGCCAGGCTTTCAGAGTCTGAGTTTCAAAGCTGAAGTGCTCACGGCCTACCCGGTAGGTGCGGATATCCCAATAACAGCTGTTATCGGGGGAGAGGATGTCGTTGATAATAAAGGGTTTGTTCTTCTCCAGGCCGAACTCCAGTTTTATATTGGCAATGAAGAAATTACCGGGAATTCTGGCGTTTCTCTGCACCTGGTTGTAAATATCGAAGGTCTTGGAGCGTATTTCGCCGGCCGCTTTGGCACCGGCCAGTTCATTCATTTCCTCATCATTGATCTGGGTTCGTGTCCCGTCGGGGTTTTTGCGGAAAGCGGCAAAGGCAAATCCCGGTATGGCCTGAGATTCCAGCAAACCGTTAATGGTAGGATTGCCAAAAACTGTTCCATGGTTTTTATATTCCTGCCATACATGTCCCGTGAGATAACCCCATATCTCACATTCGATATTCAGCGGGTCTGTTTTTCTGAATATTAACGAGCGGTTGGCCAGGTAGTCCGGATACTCGAAACGTTGGTCGGCGGCCAAATACTGGTTAAGCTGGTTGGTGTCGGATACGAGGGCCTGGCAGGTATTGGGCAGGATAACTCCGGTTTTACCCAGCCAGAAGTGGGACAGGCGGGTTGAAAATATGCCTTTATCCGGTATGCCTGCAGGTAAGAGTTTGCCGAATACAACCACCCTGTCAGTAACTACGACCAGAATGTGGTTTCCGAGATCGAATACATCATGTTCACCCTCCCGCTTCAAAAGGGGCAGGGGTAATTCGGCTTGCATGAGCGGCTCAGGGCCCGGGGGTGGGGGTTCGGGGCAATTAAGAGGAATGTCAGGCTGGGCTACATTTTCTGTCTGCGGGGTATTTCCAGTCTCTTGTGCATCCATGTCGTAATCCTTTCTGAACAGTTATTAATAACTTCCCAAATAACGAAGCCTTAAGTAAAAAGGGCTCAGTTAATTATTACCAACAATCCCATCCTTTTGTCAAGAGGCGCTGGTAATATTATTCCGTCAGGCAGGTAGATGATAGTCTAGTTTAGCTTTGTTTGGTTGACACAATTAAATTCCATTGCTAGAATGGCCCTGTGATGCAGAAGGTGTACAGCTGAAATAAGCGTTCCTTC
>JAFGLQ010000098.1 GCA_016928015.1 Dehalococcoidaceae bacterium | reverse complement strand
GACGTCGGTCTTATGGCCGGCGGTTTGAGTATTACATCCATGCTGGTGGCTTCCGGGTGCAAGTCCGGTCCCGGCACAACTGCCCCGTCCACCACCCCTCCGACTTCCAATCCGACCACAACTCCGTCCAATACCAGCACCACCACTCCGACGCCGGCTACCAGCGGCAACGGCGGATATGTATATATTCCGGTCATGGAATACGGCCTTATGGAGATAGAAGGCTGTACCAGCAAGGTTGCCGACGACCGCATGTATGCCAGCGAGCATACCTGGGTGAAAGTGATCGAAGGAAACATCGTTGCCGTAGGCATAACCGATAAAATGGCCCTGCTGACCGACATCGTCAAAGCTATAGAACTGCCGAGCGTCGGAGGTACGGTTACCCGCAACGAATCGTTTGCTTATGCCGAGGGGGCCAAGATGAGCGTCGAGCTAATTTGCCCGGTATCCGGCGCCATCATACTGGTAAACAACGCTATCCACGAACCTCCCTACGGGTATGCCGAAGTAATCAACAAGAGCCCCTATGTCAACGGCTGGCTGCTGGTGGTCGAACTCAGCAAGCCGGAGGAACTCGACGAACTGCTGACTCCTCTGGAATACGCGATGGAAAACAGGAAGGTAACATAAAATGGTTAACAAGCTAAATAAAATTGTTATTGCAGCTATTGTTACAATTGCATTCCTGCTGACTGCCGGATGCGGTGGCGCTGCTCCTGCATCGACCGGGACGTTGGACCCGTCCGATTTTCCTGACCCACCGTCGCCGGAACAACTGGCTGCCAGCAATTTCCTTTATCCCGACCTGCCTCGCATAACCGCCATGAGGCTTAAATACATGATAGATACCGGGGAACCAGTGGTAGTGGTCGACACCCGGCTGTCAATGTTCTTCAACGGTGGCCACATCCCCGAATCGGTAAATATTCCGGTAACCACCGGGTCGGACCTGGCCGACCCGGCAGGCTTTTATGACCTGCCTAAAGACAAGTTTATCGTCTTCTACTGCGACTGACCGGACGATGAGTGGTCTGCCAAGTCGGTAGACAAGTTGCTCGAAATGAACATCGGTTTCGATCCGGACAAACTGCTGGTGCTCTGGAAGGGCTATTTCGCCTGGCAGGAGCAAGGTTATGAATTCGTTAGATAAGAGGCAGGCGTGGAAAAAGTTAAGGCTTTCCTAAACAGCGGCAAGTTGACCCTGGTGCTCAGGATACTGATAGGCGTCATGATACTTTATGCCGAATTGCCCAAACTGCCCGATGTCGAGAAGCTCTCGGTTTTCGCATTGTACAGCTATCAGTTCCCCTGGCTTATGCCCTGGATGGAGCATACCCGTATTCTGGGTTATATGGCACCTTACCTGGGTACACTCCTGGGCCTGGGCCTTATCACAGGTGTACTTACCCGCCTTTCCGCGTTCGGCTGGGGGACAATGGCCATTATTTTTATTATACTCAAGCTTCATGTCATTTTTATCCAGGGACGGATCCAGCCCTGCTACTGCTTTCCCGGGCCGCTGGCCAACCTGCTGGTTACCCAGACGCTGGCAATCGATATTATTACCTTGCCTCTGCTGGCTCAAATAATGCTGGCTAAAAACCGTAAATTCTTTACCCTGGGAGCGCTGCTGCCGGAGCGCTGGCAGCACAAATTACGCTATATCTGGTAGGTCCTTCATTATCAAATTCATTCAAAGCCGGCGAAATCAGGAGGGTGTTGTGGAAAAGAGGCTGCCGTGGTGGTTCAGGCAGTACATACCCCGTGCCGGGGAAGTACCGGATGTAGCGCCGCTGTTAAGGGAACTCAACCTGCACACCATTTGTGAAAGCGGCCATTGCCCCAATATCGGCCAGTGCAACCCCGGGGGAGTGGCCTTTTTGATCCTCGGCAACAGTTGCACCCGCAACTGCACGTTTTGTGCCGTATCCAAAGACAAGCCATCTCCGCCCGATCCTGAAGAACCGGGCAATATAGTCAAAGCAGCTCAAAGGCTCAACCTGGATTACGTCTTTATAACTTCGGTCACCCGTGACGATCTGGCTGATGGCGGAGCATCGCACTTCGAGCGCACCATCAGATTGCTGAAAGAATCGATACCGGGAGTCATGGTTGAAGTGCTCATACCCGATTTCGGCGGAAATGCGCAATCGCTCAAAACGGTTGTTGATGCCGAACCCGAAGTCATCGGCCATAATATCGAAACCGTTCCCAGGCTGTATCCTGAGGTCCGGCCGATGGCGGATTACCGCACGTCGGTCGATATCCTGAAAAAGGTAAAAGCAATCAATCCACGGATTACCACCAAGTCCGGGCTAATGCTGGGTATGGGGGAAACGCGGGAAGAGGTTATAAGCGTGATGCGTGATCTGGTTGCGGCCGGCTGTGAATTGTTTACCATGGGCCAGTACCTGGCGCCATCCAGCGCAAGGTATGCGGTACAAAATTACCCGACACCGGAAGAATTCGAGCAGTACGAGCCTGTTGGAATCGAGCTTGGCTTTAAGGGAATTGTTTCGGCACCGCTTTGGAGAACCTCTTTCAAGGCAGATGTTCTTTACCGCAGAGCCATATTGGGCCAGTAGTATTCAATTGACACCGGTCGAATACTAATTGTAACATTAGCTTGGTTGAAGGCATTCTTAAGCAATATCACAGGATATTATATTTCAATTTAAGGAGGCGTCCATGCCATCAAGTTGGTTGGAAGCTTACAGTGAGCTCAAGAGTTTCATCGATGCCAATCCCCGTATAGAGATTACTCCCGGCGCCCAGTGTATTCCCGGAGACATTCGCGCCGAGTTCTACCGCCTGTTTGATAATGTAAGGCTGGGTTTTATTGCCGATAATTGTGGTGAATTAATCGAACTGGCCAGGCCTTTGAGCCAGAGCTACACCGGGGTAGTCGAAAAAGTCGTAAACAGCTTGAAGCTTTCTGAGATAAAACCCAAGAGCACCCTTGCATGGTTTCTCAAAGACCCTGTGGAAGGACTGAGCCGTTTGTTGTTCGATTTGCTGTTTGATCTGTTGAAAGGCAAGATTGACCTCGAAGATTTTGAACAACAAGCCGGGGAAAGGCTCAGCCGGTCCTTCCCCGAAATGTTTCGCCTGGGTTATGAGCACTGGGTGTTGCTGTCCCTGGCAAGCCTGCTGGATGGGGATAGAGCTCTTACAGTGTCTCTGTATGGCAGCGAGGAAGATGCAACACTGGTAGGAGGGGGCGAATCGCAGCCCGGTGTTATCGAGGAAAGTGTATCCACGCCTGAAGAAACTGGCGCGGTTTCTCTCGAGCATGCCAAGGAGGCAGCCTTTGTCGCGCCTGATATAATTGTCCATTCGAACAGGACCGGGGGTTACGTTTCCATCCGAAGAGACCTCTTTTCTCCCCAGAGAATGGTCAAGGATGTCAGTCGTAAACGGGAATGGCTTAAATACCGGGACGTAGGTGTTAAATCGTGGCGTGACCATGCTGCTGACTGGCCGGACATGGTGTTATATGCCGGTTCATCTTCAGCCGAGCTGGCGCTGGTAGCCGATTATGCCCGTTTCTGCCGGCCGGAAATTATCATTGAATGCATGGAGCGGGGTGACTGGTTCAGCGAGCAAGAGGCCGAAAGAATAAGGCGAAACCAGGCTTTTTTCAAGCCCAGGCTTGGCATCTTTATTATATGCCTCGGCCCGGTACCGAAGGAAGCGCTCCAGGCATTTGCATCGCAGCCGGATGCCCTCGAAGCCCCCGCAGGCACCTCGGCAGCGGAAAACGAAGCATCTGAGGCAGTTGCGGTGGAGGACAAACCTGCACCGGAAAGCCAGGCAATAAATGCGGCGCCTGTTGCACCGGCTGCAGAAACCGAAGACGGAATAAACATCCGTTTTCTTTCTGTGGGCTATGACGTCAGCCTTTTAAATCCCGTGATAGAAGAGTTGGCAGTAAAGAATTCGGATAAATAATAAACCAGAGGTGATCAGATAAACCTTATTGTAGCCCGCAGCTGTTCCAATTCGTGCCCGTATTGTTTTGAATCCACTGAACGAGAAGAACAGCTTCAAAACCTTATTTCATCTGAAAAAGCAGGTGAACTGGCCCAGTGGGCGAGGGATGCCGGGCTTCAGTTTCTTTCGCTGCTTGGCGGAGAGCCCTTTTTGCATCCCGGGCTTCCTGATATTATCCGGCAGTTTCAAACAACAACCCCCGGCACCAGCCTGCAGGTGCTGACTGGGGGCGTATTCAAAAAACGCCTACTTCAAACCATTTCGCCTCAACAGGTCGGCCTGATTTTCAATATTAACGAACCCAGGGATTATAGCAATCCGAAACACTTTGGCAAAGTTATAGGCAATATCGAAGAGGCCATCAAGCTGGGTTTCAAGGTTGTGGTGGGGTTTAACGTATGGCGGATGGATTTTGATACGGGGTTTATTCCTGGCCTGGCATATAACCTTGGCCGGTCGGGTTTCCGGTGGGCGGTGGCCAACCCGCAGCTCAACCAGCATTCCAACGTGATAAACGCCTCCCAGTTCGTGCATCTGGCTCCCAAGTGTCTTGAAATGCTTGAAAAAGCAGCTGCGCTCAATCTGGAAGCCGAGCTGGATTGCCCTCTTCCGCTTTGTTTTTTTACTGAGAAAGATCTGGCCTGGCTTAGACAGTTCCACCCTAAAACGGCTTCGCGTATGGGTGTATGCGACCCGGTTCTGGACGTGACTCCGGAACTCGAAGCCATAAGATGCTTCGCCTTATCCAAACTTGACCGGGTGAAGGTAACCGATTTCCCCAATGAATGGGCAATCCTTGAATGGTTCAGGGAAAATGTCGATTCATGCCTGATGTCGGACGGTTGTTTCGAATATTGTACAGACTGCAAGCATTTCAAATCCGGCCGGTGCAACGGCGGCTGCCTTGCCTGGCACAGATACGGGCCAGATACCAACGCGCTGACCAATCCATACCAGCTGGCGAATTTAATGCGCCAGGCAGTCGAGGAAGGCTCCCCGCAAAAAGCCCTGGAGCATTACGAAGCCGCTGGACACCGAGCCAGGAAGGACCTGCCGGCTTTTATTGCTTCAGTAGCCGCTTACCGGCTTGGCAGGAAGGACGCGGCTTTTCGCTACGGAGCCCGGACGGTCGATATCACTCAGGACCCGGCTCTCAGGGAGCAGGCGATTGAACTATTGAAAACAATTACCCTGGATACGGATTCAGTGTCAAGCAACCCGGCAGCACCGGAAGGATTGACGGGCTCAATTACTTTGCAGGATTTGACCGGGAAAAGCACCGGATAAACCCTATGCCCTCAAGAGCACTTGACAAGAGCGTATTGCGGATGTATTTTGTTAAATAGTCCGCAAGGGGACGGAATTATAAATGCGGCGGTGTTATTTGAAAAGGCTGCTGATAATCGTAATGGTTTTCGGGGTAGTTTCGGCGGGTATTTCATGTGGTGAAACAGGCCAGGAGCCATCATCGACGTTGCCCATAACAAACAGCACGGCTGGTGCATCTACTGCGATTCCTCCGACAACCAGCACAAGCCAGGCGCCCTCCACCGTTCCTCCGGCCACTACCACCGAACTTCCTTATATTCCGCCGGACATCAATGTTAATTACATCGTCATTTTTCCCGATGCGGCTGTTATTTCTTCAGGCGAAAGCCAGGAATTCACTGCTAAAGTTTTTCTTCTGGACGGGAGTGAGCTCAATATAACTCCGTACGTAGAATATTCCATTGATGCGGATGCGGGCGGCAGCTGGAGATTCAATACCTACACCTCTGAAAACCCCGGCACGTGGACCGTAACCGGCATTTACCTGCACCCTTCTGCCGGATGTATATTTTTTTCGGATACGGCCGAGATTACCATACTGCCGGTTGAACCAACCCCAAATGAGTGAATTTACCGGCTTAACCGGCCGTTTCAACTGGCAGCAGGGTTATCATCAAACCAGTGTTATTTTAATTGCATTCAGCGGGCATGCCCTTACACAATCGCTGCATGAACGGCATATTGCCGGGTTGACCATGGGTATTTCTCCCGGCTTTTCCTGGACCAGAATTTTTCTTCGGCAGGCAAGCGCAGCCGGGCAAACGCCGTCACTGCATTCGTCCGGCCGGCAGCGGTTGAAATCGATTATCGCTGTCTTGGCGGGCATCGATGCACGCCTCCCGTATTTATCATCATTTCAACCCGGCTATCGGCCAGCAATGTAGATATCCAGATGGGTGCTTTCCAAGTACAGCATTTCTTCATAAGCTGATTGTCCGAAGACGTCTTCGCCTGAAAGGGTTCTGGTTTCACCGGCTTCGAGTATAAAAGGTGTTTCGGTGACGAAGCCTACCCATCCATGGAACCCCCAGTGAATTATATATGCTCTCAGCGGCAGGGCGGCAGTGGTATCATTTTGAATGACCAATGTCCACGGGAAATGATAGTCCTCCCCTGGTTGATGGACAATATCATATTCGAAATCAAGCACGGTCCATTTATCGTACTCAAGGGGTACGCGGAATTCGAAACCGGGAGCCGGTTTTGGGGTATAATCTGTCGCCGGAGAGGTAGTAATCGCGCCCTGGCTGGTATCGTGTGGCACAGAAGTCTGGGAGGTTGTTACCTGGCTGGTACCGGCCGGATTAGTTTGCACGGCGGTAGTCTGAGGTTCAGCGGTCTGGTTGGGTGTTGTCTGAAACGGCGTGGCAGCAGGCTGTGGCGCGCAGGCAGCCAGCGTTACACTCAATACCAGCAGTATGCCGGCAGCAGCCGGCAAATACTTTTTTACAGCCAAAAACATCATTATTAAGCACCTCTCGATTGACGGTGATTAGAACACTGTTTAATTATGAGAGGCAGGGGTTGTTGCAGTCGGTAACAAATGTTACTCAAATTCAGAATAAACGGGTATCAACCGGTCGCGAGTTTTGCGCAAGGCAACACGGCATTCAGGTTGTCAGACTCTAATGCCAGCTGCCGACTTTCCACTCATCGATGGGAGCTTCGTAATGGCAGCTCCAGCAAATGTTTTCTGTCAGCATCCTTCCTTCATGGCCGGGAGGAAAGGTGTGACAGAAAAAACACCTGCCCAGTTCAATATCCAAACTATGGGGGGTGGCTGACGGAGTACCCGTCGCGGTAGTAGTTCCCGTAGTTCCCACGGTTTTGGTAATGGTTATGGTCTGAGTTGCAGTCGGAGAATCCGAGCCGGTGGTAACGGTGACCGTAGTTAATTCGCCCTGCACACAGGAAGCAAGAATTAGGCTACCGACCAGAACAGATAAAAAAATGATGGCTTTAACAGTCGATGTTTTCATCTGCATCCCTCCTGCACGAGTATTTAACAGAAGTATTACTGAAGAATACTACAGGAATGCCTGGAAGTCAAAGCAGCATCAGGAGAGATGGGAGGTTTGCCGGCACATTTTTATCAACTTGACCGAGACCACCGCTACCCATGTAAAACCACTCACCAGCAGAAGGCGCTCTCCCAGGCCCTCCATCTGAAGCTCACGGGGCAGCAGGGCCCACAGCATGGCAAAAGCCAGGCATGCCAGGACGGTGGCCGCTGTATAAATCCATAAACTTTTCCAGTGGGGGTCGTTTTTAAAATGAACGGCCAGCACGATGCATCCGAGGATGAAAGAACCGCTGATGATGCCGGCAATGGAATTGTGGATGGCGGCCTGGACAGGCATTTCAATCCCGGGGAGCTGGGAAGGGAACACCGGGAGCAGTAGAAAACCGGCGCCGGTAATGCCAAACAGTGAAGTGGTGGCTATGGAACCGGGTCTTTTCCGGGTAAATAAGCGCAGCTTCAAAATAAAGGTTGAAAGGCCCAGAGCCGCCAGATAGAAAGCAAGGTTTTGCAGCCATCCATGGGAACCATGCACCAGGTCACTTACAGTTTTGATGATGGGCCCGGATCCGGACTGGGCAATATCCAAGGCCAGTATTATGCCGAAGAATAATACCATGGTGCTTATGCTCACCAGTCCGATGAGGCACAACAAATTTCTCTTACATAGAACTTTGTTCAATAGTGGCTTCTTATTACTTAATATCATTTTGATTCTGCTGACCTGTTCCTGGAAAACAAAGTGCTCCGGTAACGAAATCCAGCCATAAATCACATTTCATACCGGCACTACACGGCGCCTAATTCTGCATTTTTGACCCCTTTTAGTCCGCTGAGGCCTGAAGGGTAACATCAACTATTACAGCAACAGGCGCATTATGCCTGACGGATTCAATGCCCTGCATGGCATTTTCCCTGGCTATGCCTATCATCAAACCTAAAGCTGGTATTGTCATAGCTGGCATTTGATTCCGGTCTCCTTGTGAAAAGAGCTGATACCAGTATGTTCCATGTATAAAGGGGCAGCAAGCCTCTTGAGGGTATGTTTGGATGGTCCTTTGTTGCGGACAAACTGTGCAATGAGTGGTAATTAAAAATGCTTTACGAAACCTGTTCCGGGTTATAGGATGGTACCCAAATGCGAATTCCGGTCCGGCTACAGGTTTGGAAACTTCATTGATGGATGAAGAAAAACCAACTTGCAATCTGAGAGCGTGGGATTTCTGCGTAACAATGAACAGACACTTGTTTTTTATCCCCCCTATCTAATTAAAAACGAATAAAACGTATCAATTTGTGTACCAACACAGGAGTTTTCAAAGTCGAATAATAGAAAGACCGTATCAAACAAGATTGCCGCTCGCTATCTTTGAGGGTGTGGAAGAGGCTGCAATTCAATAATGCGTTGATGCTTTTAATGCCATTGATAATCCACAATAAATCAGCTGGCCTGCATTGGGGGCTGGAACATAAGATACCACCATCTCCCCATGATAATACTCCAGGTGGAAAGCGGAAACCGGGGCTTTTTGCTTTAACAATTGGTAGCGGGGGTTGGATTCGAACCAACGACCTTCGGGTTATGAGCCCGACGAGCTGCCACTGCTCCACCCCGCGTCGAACTATTAATTATAGGGTAGTTCAGCTTTGATAGTCAAATCAGATACTCACCAATTAACCACTGTAACCCGTAAATGTTTATGCTATACTGTTAGCTATAATTCACCAGGAGGCGCTTTTGAAGGGTAAAGACCTGATTTCAGTTACCGATTTATCTCCGGAGACGGTTCACCAGCTAATCGAAAATGCCTGGGAATTGAAAAACGGGCGGCATTTTGACATTCCCAAAGGCAGGGTGCTGGCACTGCTTTTTGAAAAACCCTCCCTCAGAACCAGGGTCAGTTTTGAAACAGCCATGATGGGCCTGGGCGGGCGCAGTCTGTACCTTTCTCCAGCTGAAGTCGGCCTTGGCAAGAGAGAATCTATTGCTGATGTGGCCAGGGTACTAAGCCGGTACGTAGATGTGATTACTGCCAGGACATTTTCCCACCAGACGGTGAAAGAGCTGGCCGCCCACTGCTCGGTGCCGGTAATAAACGCCCTTTCGGATTACGAGCATCCCTGCCAGGCACTGGCCGACATGCTTACTATTCTGGAAAAGAAGGGCGGACTCAAGGGTGTAAAAATAGCCTATATCGGAGACGGCAATAATGTAGCCAATAGCCTGGTGATGGTTTCGGCCATGCTGGGAGTTGATTTTACCATCGCTGCTCCGTCCGGATACCGCCTTGACGAAAATATATTAAACCGGGCCCGGGAATATGCCCGGCTCTCCGGTTCCCGTTTAGATACGCTTGAAGATCCGCATCTGGCGGTAAAAGGCGCAGACGTTATCTACACCGATACCTGGACCAGCATGGGCCAGGAACAGGAAAGGGAACAACGCATCCGTGACTTCAGGGATTTTCAGGTGAATTCAAACCTGTTGTGCAGTGCACCGGAGAGAGTGATCGTCATGCACTGCCTTCCGGCTCATCGGGGGGAGGAAATAACTGACGATATTATCGATGGGCCTCACTCTGTGGT
>JAFGLQ010000097.1 GCA_016928015.1 Dehalococcoidaceae bacterium | reverse complement strand
TGTAGCTCAGTGGATAGAGCACCGGTCTTCGGAACCGGGTGTCGTGGGTTCGAATCCCACCAGGCGTGCCATTTTTCCGCATAGTCTGTTTCCGGTAATCCTGTTAGGGTAATTCACCCCAAACACCGTCCCGCCACAAACCGGTAATACAAACCGGAGTTATGCGATTACCCAGTTCGGGATTGCCGCGGGCATACACCCGTATATAATTGTGCGTCAGCCCTGACCAGACTCCGCCGCTACATGCTGCCCAGAGCACCGGCATCGTCCTGCCCTCGAACTCCGCAAGGTATGCCTGAGCCTGCTCTCTGGCAAGGCTAAGCATGGCTGCTTCCCTTTCCTTTTTTATCTTTGCGTCGACCTGGCCGCTCATCCCGGCAGCTGCGGTCAGCGGGCGGGCTGAATAGGGAAATACATGTATGCGCGCAAAGCCGGCCTGCCGGCACAGGTCCAGGGTCTGGCCGAATTCATCTGCAGTTTCGCCCGGAAAGCCGACTATCACATCGGTGGTAATGGCAACATCAGGTATTCGTCTATAAATCTCTTCCAGGGTTTGTGAATACCGGGCTGTAGTGTAATTGCGGCCCATCCGCCTGAGTACCGAATCGCTGCCGCTTTGAAGAGACAGGTGAAAATGAGGGCACAGCCGGCCATCGGACCACATTTCCAGCAAACCGGGGGTAATTTCATGTGGCTGTAAAGATGTTAGCCTTATTCTCTCAATACCGGTTTCATTTAAAATGCGGGCAATCAAACCTTCAAGATTACACCCGCCGGAACTGTAGGTACCGATCTCGGTGCCGGTCAATACCACTTCTTTAAATCCATCAGCATACCTCTGCCGGATTTCGGCAACAACCTCGCCGGGTTCCCGGCTATATGGATTTTTCCTGACTGCCGGAACCACGCAATAGGCGCACCAGTTAGCACACCCCTCCTGTATGCGGATGAACGAACGGGTACGGTTGCAGTTGCGGCCAACCGCCAGAACCGGCGCCGGCTGGACTTTAAGCAAGCCCCGGTCAATAAGAGTTTCTACCAGTTCCAGTTTCCCGCTGTTGCCGATTACGAGTACGTTCCCGTCCATGCCGGATATTTCCTGCGCAGACCTCTCGGCATAGCAGCCGGTGATTACCATCAGGCTTTCAGGGTTCAGGCGTCGCATGCGCCTCAGCCACTGCCGCGCTTTACGGTCGGCAACATGGGTAACGGTACAGCTGTTCAATACACATATATCCGCCGGCATTCCGCGCAAAACAACCCGGCAGCCAGCTCGCACAAAATCATATGTTAGTGATTCGGCTTCGGCCTGGTTCAATTTACAGCCCAGGCTGTCGATGGATACCGTCATGTGAGCGTTATTTGTGTCCATTAGTAAATTAATTATATCAAAAGCCTGCGTTTATTATTTTAAATTGACGCCTGATGTTAATGTTGCTATTATTTGACGGTAACACCATTTTACAAAATCAGATGTTAATAAGCAGTTCATTCAATATCGGCCCTCTTACCCTGCATTACTACGGCTTGTTCATTGCCCTCGGCATAGTGTCTGCCATTACCTATGCCTTTTTCGAAGCCCGCCGCCGCGGTGAAGACCTTGATCACGTGATCAATATTGCCCTGGTGGCAGTACCTCTCGGCATTATCGGGGCCAGGCTCTATCACGTAATCGACCTCTGGAGCTACTACAGCCAGAATCCGGCAGAAATATTCGGCGGCAAGGGCCTGGGCATATTCGGTGCCGTCATCGGCGGCGCTATAGGTGTCCTGATTTACTGTGCCTGGAAAAAACTGCCGCCTCTGCGCTGGATGGATATCGCTGTGCCCGGGCTGATACTGGCCCAGGCAATCGGTCGCTGGGGCAACTTCTTCAACCAGGAACTCTATGGCTACCCCACCGATCTGCCGTGGGGCATCTATATCGAGCCATCCAACCGTCTCCCCGGTTTCGAGGGTTATACCCATTTTCACCCGCTTTTCCTCTATGAATCCCTGTGGAATTTTATCGGCTTCGGAATTCTTTTTTACATCAACCGCAAATACACCGGCAAACTGCTCGACGGCGAGCTCACCCTGGGCTACATTATGTACTATGCCGTAGGCAGGTTCATCCTCGAAGGCATGAAAATCGACGTATGGACGATTGCGGGTTTTCCGACGGCGCGCTGGATAAGCATCGTCGCCTTCATCGCCGCGCTGGCAATAATCATTTACCGCCGCCTCAAAATTCGCCGTTCCGCCGCTTAAATTCCCCCATAAGGATACGTTAACTCAAACAAGAATGTTACCAAAGGGTTGACTTTCGATTTTCTTGAGCTATAATAATTGAAAACCATTTTCATTTGGCATTAAAATGAGCTATACCTACAAGGATATTATCAGCACTCTGCGCCGGACCGGATGCAAGATAACTCCGCAAAGACGTCAGATTATTAAAGTTCTCCAGTCCAGTACCAGCCACCTGACTCCCGCAGAAGTATTCGAAAAAGTAAACTGCAATTCATCCGGCACCGGTATGGTTACCATTTACCGCACCCTGGAAATGCTTGAAAAAGCTGACCTGGTTTGCCGTTTCAACCTTAATAACGGGCATACCGGCTATCTAATCAGGCGCCCCCACCAGCATCATCATCATCTCCTCTGCAATCGTTGCGGCCTGGTAATAGATTTAGAGGACTGCCATCTGGAAAAGCTGGTAAAGCAGGTCGGAGCTGATACGGGTTTTACTATCACCGAACATTCATTCGAGCTTACAGGCATCTGCCCCGGCTGCCAGCAGGCAGAAAACGATGCTCGTTCCAGCAGGGTGGGTATATCAACATGATAACGTCCCGAAAATTTCGATTCGTCGTGTTCGCCCTTGTGCTTCTGACCTGTATGTTCCCGTTCGCTTCATGCCAAAAACAGAATTTTTCCGATGACGCCATAGGTGCTGTAGTTACCATACTTCCCCAGGTTGAATTCGTCGAAGCCGTCGGCGGTGAAAAGGTTGCGGTCAGCGTCATGATACCGCCCGGCGCTTCCCCGCACACCTACGAACCCACTCCCTCCCAGATGACTGCACTGGCTGAGGCGGATATTTATTTTTCAGTAGGCTCGGGGGTCGAGTTCGAAATCAGCTGGCTGGATAAACTGCTGGGTATAAACCGGCAGATTATATTAATCGACTGCTCCGAAGGTATCGAGCTCATCGAAGCAGAGGCACATGATCATGAGGAAGAAGACCACGAAGCCGACAGCCACGACCCTCATATATGGCTGTCGCCGGTCAATGCACAGGTAATGGTAGCAAATATCTGCGACGGGCTTGTTCAATTGGACCCGGACAACCGAGAATATTACCAGCAAAACCGGGACAGCTATATTGAAAAACTACAGGCCATGCACCAGGATTTTTCGGATGGTTTTTCAACAGTAGAAAACAGGGTTTTTATGATGCAGCACCCGTCTATGAGCTACTTTGCGCGTGATTATGCTTTGATACAGCTCTCAGTTGAGCAGGAAGGCAAGGAACCGACACCGGCAGGTATGGCCAGCCTGATTGAGCAGGCCAAGGAAGCCGGCGTAAGGGTAATATTCGTATCTCCCCAGTTCAATCAGGATAACGCAGATACCATCGCCCGGGAAATCGACGGAGCAGTAGAATATATCGACGGTTTGGCCAGGGATTATGCCGATAATATGCGGGGCATTTTTGAAATAATGATGGAGGCAATGAATTAACCGGCAATGGCGGCCCGTTAATCTGTAATCGCAGCAGAAAGTGCCGGAGACATTATGGGCAGTATAGCCAGTTTGAGTAATGTGTGGGTCAACTATAACGGTTTCACCGCGCTTGAAGACGTCAGCCTGAGTGTCGATGAGCAGGATTTTATTGGTATCATCGGCCCCAACGGCGGCGGTAAAAGCACCCTTCTCAAAACTATTTTAGGATTGATCGAACCCTCCAAAGGAAAAGTCGAAATTCTCGGTATGCCGCCGCGAAAAGCCAGCCGCCAGGTAGGGTATGTAGCCCAGTTTCAAAACTTTGACCGCCAGTTCCCGATAAACGTATGGGAAGTAGCCCTCATGGGCAGGCTGGGTCATGCCGGATTGCTGAAGGGGTATTCTGCCGAAGACAGGCATGCCGCTGATGAAGCCCTTGAAAAAGTGGAAATGGCAGGTTATAAAAACAGGCATATAAGCCAGCTTTCCGGCGGCCAGCAGCAGCGCGTGCTGATAGCCCGCGCTCTTGCAACCCATCCAAAGCTGCTTCTGCTTGATGAACCTGCTTCAAACGTCGATTCGGCAATGCAAAAAGGTTTTTATGAACTGCTTTCCGAGCTGAACCGGCAAATGGCCATCATAATGGTTTCTCATGATATCAGCGCTGTTTCAGAATATGTTAAAAAAGTGGCCTGCCTCAACCGGAAACTGTATTACCACGGCACCGGCCAGCTGACCGCTGAGGACCTTGAAGCTACTTACCAGTGCCCGGTGGAACTTATCGCTCACGGCGCCCCGCACCGTATTTTGAGGGACCACCCACGCTGATGTTAGAGTTGTTGCAATACCAGTTCATGCAAAATGCCATCGTAGCCGGACTGCTGGCTGCCATTGCCTGTGGCGTAATCGGCAGCTACGTTGTGGTCAAACGCATGGTATCTATCAGTGGCGGTATAGCTCATGCTTCTTTCGGTGGTATCGGTCTGGGTTATCTGCTGGGATTTAATCCTGTAACCGGCGCTCTCGTATTTTCCCTGGGCGCTGCCCTGCTTATGGGTACGGTTACCCGCCGCACGCGCTTGTCCGAAGATGCTTCCATAGGTATATTATGGGCAACCGGTATGGCGCTGGGGGTAATTTTTATCGGCCTTGCGCCGGGTTATGCTCCGGATCTATTCAGCTACTTGTTCGGCAGCATTCTGACCGTTCCAACCTCGGACATCTGGATGATGCTGGTGCTTGACAGCATCATCCTGGTCGTTGTTGCCCTGTTCTACAAGGAGTTCAGCGCTCTTTCCTTCGATGAGGAGTTTTCACGCGTGGTTGGCGTACCCACCCTGTTTCTTAATCTTGTGCTGCTCTGTCTTATTGCTCTTACGGTAGTCGTTCTGATTAGAGTTGTGGGAATCGTCCTGGTGATTGCCCTGGTTGCCATACCGGCGTCCATCGCTTTCCAGTTTACCCGCAGCCTTAAGAAAATGATGCTGGTTTCGTCTCTGCTCGGCGCCGTATTTACAATTGCCGGCCTGTGGCTTTCTTACCAGTTGGACCTTGCTAGTGGGGCTACTATAATACTCGTAAGCGCTTTATGCCTGGCAGCAACTCTGGGGTGGTTCAAATTCACCCGCATCCGGCAAAACGCCTAAGGGATTGCCAGCACCCAGAATACCGCGAAACCGACCCCGATAATGACACCACCGCCTACTTGAAACGGCGTATGTCCAATCAGTTCTCTCAAGTCATGCTCAAGTTCAGCCATGGGACGGCGCTCCTTGAGTTCGCGCACAATCCGGTTTAACACCGCCGCCTGTTTTCCGACCGACTGGCGCACACCGGCAGAATCATAAAGCACGACTCCCGCAAGTATGACCGAAATGGCAAATTCAGCCGAACCGAGCCCGTATATCATTCCCAGCGTGGTAGCCAGGGCGGTTACCATGGCGGAGTGAGCGCTGGGCATACCTCCGCTGGATACCAGCCTGCCCAGGTCCAGTTTACGGCTTCTTACCAGCTCGATAATAACTTTCAACGACTGAGCGATATACCAGGCAATAAGAGGGGCGACAATTGCCTTGTTTGTAATGAGATCATATATTTCCACTATTTCAACCTTTATGTTGTAAATGTCTTATCCCGTTTAACTTTTAAACCGCAGTGTTATCTCATTGGGTGTTGAGCTGACAACTTCAACCTGCCCGGTTTGCTCAATTCGCTCTACCAGGGGAATCGGCTTCAATACCATTACAATTATCTGGATTCCCTCGTCAGCCGAGCCGCCGAACAGCAGCATTTTAACATCATCAATCCGCTTCAGTTTTTCTCCCAGTGTCTTTACCGCCACAGCGGACGGGTTTTGTACGATAATTCTTACCCTGCCTTCGAACAGCCCGGCTTTTTCTATTTCGGGTTGCACCCCAGACTCATCAGGTGACTTACCGGCAGTGGCCGCTTTCTCCTGTACTGCCTGTTCCGGTTCGGTGGGTTCTGCGACGCTCTCGCCGGATTTGCCGAAGGGAGCTTCTCCGGTAGCCCCCGACGGTCGCACTTGGAGAATTTCAGCAGCATTACTGTTTTCGACAGCCTGGGTGTTTATCTCCAAACGGGCTTTTCTGGATGCTTCCAATTTACGACCGATTTCTTCCAATGAACGAAAGATATCGGCATATCCCGAATGCCTTCCGCCATCTTCTCTGGATTCCGGGTTTTCATCGGGAAAACTTTCGACAGGCTGAGATACGGTTTCACCTTCTTGCGAAGTGTGTTGTTTTTCTTCTAAAGCCTGGTGTTGAATTTCGTGCACATCGAGTTCTTGCGCCATCCCGAAGCTTTGGGCGTCTATTCCAGCTGGGGGCTCCTCTAAATCACCATCTTCCAAAGAAGCTACCAATTCATCTGCGCGGGCAGACTTTGCGATGGTGCTAAGCTTTAAATCCTTTAAGGCCTGTTCCTTCTCCGCCTTTGCCCGCCGGATACTCTCTTTCTCCTGCTCAAAGGCAATTCTTACCTGGGTTTCAGCGTTTTTCTTTGCCCTGGAGATCGTCTGTCTGCCAGAGCTCTGTGTTTCTTTTAAGGCTTGTTTGAGAGCTGCTTTTTCAGCTGGATGTTTAACGCTTTTCAGTTCGTTTTTGAGGCTCTCCCCGGCTTCCATAACGTTGCGACACATTTCCTCTTCCAACTGCCGGGCTTCGCTTATAATGGCTTCACGTTCCTGCCTGGCTTGCTGAACAGCCAGTTGTTCAGCTTTTAAAATTGCTTTCTTCTTTTCCTCTTGGTTGTCTTGCATGCGGTTTTTCCAATATAACAAACAAACCGGGCGCTTTAAAGCAGCCCGGTTAAAGTATAGGTTCAGTATAAAAGTGTGTCAATCAAACATGGTTATTCCCGCGCCATTATTATAGCGTTTTCATATCCCTGTACATACACCGCCAGGGTCTCTTCCAGGGCAGCTTTCATAATCCCGGTTGCGTCATCAATGTTCTGGGTGATAGCAAGGTAGCCGGCTACGGCCTTGTGTTTCAAAACTGTCACCGTTTCATTGTCCGATTCTTCAATGATAAAACTCTCGGGAACGCTGGCACGGATTTTTTCTCCCTCAGGAGCAGACGCAACGTCAACAAGGCTGTCTACCAGCGACGGCGGCTGCTGGGTTCCCGGAAAGCCCGAATAAGTGCCCGCCATTGCGGCAAAACCGGAACTGAGCCTTTCATTGGTTTCCATAACCGGTTCAACATTACCGGCTTCGGCCAGGGTAATAATTTCATCAACGCGCCGGTCGGCAAGATTAGCATACAGTTGAGTTCGCGCCGTTTCGGAAAAAGTCAGCCCGAGTTGAACCTGTTCAGTAAAAACTTTGACGCTGTATAAAGGCTGACCAGGCAGGCTGGACCCGGAAGCGGCAATAACTCCACCACCAGTAATCATCAGCGCAACGACGGCGCTTACCGCTACCTGCACCCAACCCATCGAAAAATTAAACCACGGTTTGTTCGGCTTTTCCTTCATTTCGGCGACGGCGGAGGAGAATTCATACCTTGCCCTGGATTTGAAATCTTCCCGCGGGCTGATGCCGGCAGCTTTCCTTGAAACTGCAACGGTAGTCAAAAGAGGTTTCAAATTCCCGGCATGCTCGGGGTAAGCGTCCAGGCAATCCTGGACGCTCCTGTCACGGCAGACTATATCGTCCATGCATTTTTCAAAAATAGAATCAAAGTTGTTATGAATTTCTTCTCTACTCACCGGCATTCACCACCATTATTCTTCTCAATGCCTGGACAGCGCTGTGCTGAAGGGCTTTTATCGCACCCTCGTTCTTGCCCATTACCCCGGCTACCTGGGCAATCGGCATCTCGCAGGAAAAACGCAGGGCCAGCACCTCCTGCTGCAAGGGAGTCAGCTTTTTAAGCGCTCCGGCCAGTTGTTCCATATCTACTTTCAGTTCGACATTCTTATAGGGATTATCTTCGGCAACGGTTATGTCTTCATTCAACTCGGTAGTCGGCTGGCGCGTCTTTTTACGCAAATAGTCAACCACCTGGTTGTGTGCGATTTTATACAACCAGGCTGAAAAAGGCACCTCTTTCCATTTGTAGGAAGATATCGATTTCAAAGCCTTCATAAATACCTGCTGCGTTAGATCCTCTGCTTCCATTTGATTGCCGATCTTCAAAGCAATATAACGAAAGATTTTATCAAAGTTCTCCTCATAAAGCTTACCAAAAGCTTCCTGGTCATACTGCTTTGCCCTATCGACCAGGCTCTGCTCACTATGCACCTGTTAACCCCCTTCTACCAGCCGGCCTGGTTAGCCCGGCCGTGGTGGTGTTATCACGTGCAACAATTATAACGAAGCATATTAAAAAAGGATAGCTGAAGGGAATTGTTTTATCGCCTGCCGGCGATTATTGTTCTGCCGATGAAAAAATATTGCCGGTTCAATTTCATCAAGTCAACGTAATTAACAGAGTTTTGTTGCAACTTTTTCCTGTTTTGATCTCAAATACCTGTTCAATGCCAAATATTTGGTGTATCATATGACTATTATACCAGTACTATTTGGTAGTAATTTTAGAACTATTGGGGGATAGTTAATTGACTTAGGGTAATATATGATAAGGTCCGGTATCTATTAGTAAGTTATGTTTATTTTCAAGGGGATGATTAATGAACGATAACGTCAATGATATTGGGCCGATGCTGACAACCAGCGAAGTAGCGCAGATATTGAACGTGCATATCAATACGGTCAGGCGCTGGAGCAACCAGGGAACCTTGAAAGCCTACCGTATCGGCAGCCGGGGAGACCGCCGCTTCAAAAGAGAGGATGTAGTCTCTTTCTTCAAGGATATGTCCGGGATTATCGACCAGCAGTAACCTATGCAGACCAGGGGGAGAAGCAAATTGGATAAAATACGGATTATGATAATTGACGAACAGCCTTACTACAGAAACGGAATTCGCAGCCACCTTGAATCACATCCCGACCTTGATGTTGTTGATTACGATCCTACCGAAGCAGGCATAGCCGCCATAGATAGCTGGTTGCCGGATGTCGTATTGTTGGGCTCTGACCTGGCACACTTCAACGGTATGGAACTGGGAGCTAAAATTGCGCGACGCTACCCCAACACAAAGGTAATCATGCTTTCGCCAAACCCGAGCGACCAGGAGCTGTTTGAGGTAATCCGCTCCTCTGCAGTAGCCTGCCTGGATAAAAAAGTTGACCCTGCAGATTTGATTGCCAATATCCGCCGAGCAGCCAAAGGCGAATACCCGATTAACGATAATGTCATGAATCGTCCTTTAATCGCCAAAAAGGTTTTAAAAAGCTTTCAGGAGATGGAAATTTTCGGCAATAACATTGAAGCCGTGGTGGCCCCGCTTACCAACCGGGAACGCCAGATCCTCAGTTATATTGCCGAGGGCAACTCCAACAAGCAAATTGCCAGGATACTCAGCATAAGCGAACAAACTATAAAGAATCATGTAAGCGCCATTATGCGAAAACTCAATGCCAATGATCGGGCTCATGCAGTGGTGCTGGCAATCCGCCGCGGACTCATAAGCGTGGAGGAAAACCAGTAATAACTTTGAATAATAATGGAGAGTCATGTCGAGCGATAAGACAAAACAGGACATAGCTGTAGCCAGCCTAGCAGACAAAATTACCCGGTATTTTCAAGCCAGGGGGTTCGATGTCAGCCGGGATGCAAGCCTGAGAGGCAAATCAGCGGTGCGACATTCCTTTGACCTGCTCGCTCAGAGGGATGATGGTTTCACCCAGCAGGTTACCGCCGTGCTGGTTCTCAGCAACGGCAAATCCGAAAAAGCCGAGGAATATATTTTTGACTTTGCCAATAAAGCCTTTGATACCGGCATCAAATACCGGATGATAGTCACCGAAGATAAACTGCCTGAAGAGGTCAATGAGGCCGCCCTTAAACAGCGAATTAAAATTATCCAAGGCACCGATCTGGACAGCTTGATAAACGATGTTGTGCCACCGAAAGCCAGATCGGCGCCTCTGCGTTTCGAAACCCGCCAGCAACTGCTAAGTTCTCTGGATGAAATGGGTTATCGTATCGAAAAGGAAGCCAAGTTGAGAGGGCGCTCGGGCGTGGAATACGGTTTTGATATACTGGCTTACGGGGACGGAGCGGGTATGGGGCATACTCTGGGCATCGACATTCTTTCCGGAGGGCGCGAGGTCAGCCTCAATACTATATCCCTGTTCGATACCAAGGCTTACGACGTAGGGTTGGACGATAAGATAATAGCCTTAGAGGGAGCCAGCCTGACACCGGCGGCTCGACAGTTTGCCGAACACCAGGGCATTAAAATCATCGAGCTGAGAAGTGCAAGATTAGATGAGCCTGCCCCTGCAGCGTCGGAAAAACCGTATGAGGGAACAAATAAACCGCCCGCAGCCGAAACCCAGAAAACCCTGCGCCATGGCGTCCAACCTGAAGCCATACAGCTTATACCCGAAGTACTGGCCAGGCGCTACAGCGCCGTACCGGTAGCGGTTAAGGGCAAAACTCTTGAAGTTGCCATGGCAGATCCGACAGATATTCTTGCCCTGGAGGCTTTCGGAATCCAGAGTAAAATGCGCATCAAACCGGTTCAGGCTCCCGCCAAAGAAGTCAGGGAAGCAATTGATTTTAACTACAAAGCATACGGCGAAATCGAACACCAGATTTCCACCATCCAATATGGCGGTGGAAAGGCCGAAGAAAAGCTGGACCTTGATTCAATCACCGATGCTCCCCTGGCACGCGCCTTGAACTTGATTATCGATGAAGCCGTTAAAGCTCGGGCCTCAGATATACACATAGAACCCCAGGAACAGCGTTTGCGCACCCGGTACCGAATCGATGGCACACTGCATGATGTCATGACCCTGCCGCTGGATATTCATTCGGCCCTGATATCCCGAATTAAAATCATGTCCAATTTAAATATTGCCGACCATTTCCGCGCCCAGGATGGCCAGTTCAATACCAAGACAACCGGCAGAGATATCGATGTACGCGTTGCCGTATCTCCGACCGTTTACGGCGAGATGGCAGTACTCAGGCTGCTGGATAAAACAACGGCTACGCTCGAAATGAGCGAACTCGGCATGCTGCCGGAAACCCTGGAAAAATACAACAAACTGCTGAAAGTGCCATACGGCATGATCCTTATCAGCGGCCCTACCGGCGCCGGTAAAACCACCACCCTGTATGCATCGGTAAACTCTCTGGATAAAATGAGCCGTAAGATAATAACAGTCGAAGATCCGGCAGAATACCGTTTCGATGATATCAACCAGATACAGGTCAACAACCAAGCGGGCATCACCTTTGCCTCCGGTTTGAGGTCCATACTTCGGCTTGACCCGGATGTAATCCTGGTAGGCGAAATCCGGGATGCCGAAACGGCCAATATCGCCGTCCAGGCTGCCCTGACCGGCCACCTGATGCTTTCATCCATCCATGCCAACGACACCATTGGCGTGCTTTTCCGGCTTATTGACCTGGGAGTAGAACCTTATCTTTTGTCATCGGCCATGATCGGGGTAGCCGCCCAGAGAATGGTAAGGCGCATTTGCCCCGATTGTGTTCAGGTGGTCGAGGCGCCGCTGGTCGAACAGCTGGCTTACGAAAAGGAAATAGGCGTGCCGCGTAAAACGTTTCCATATGGAGCCGGCTGTAAAACTTGCGCTTATACCGGCTACCGCGGCCGCACCGTCATAATGGAACTGCTCACTATGAGCGACAATATACGCAGGATGCTGATCAAAGGCGCCAATACCGCCGACCTTAGAGAGCAGGCTATCAAAGAAGGCATGGTACCCATGATTCGCGACGGCATGCTGAAAGTCCAGTCAGAAATTACCACACCGTCCGAAGTGCTTCGAAGCGCTTTTACCGCCGAGCATATGTAGAGGAATTAAGAATGGATTTTTCCTACGTAGCATATACCAAGGACAGGAAACTGGTAAAGGGTAAGGTCTCCGCCCAGAACGAGGATGCCGCGCGTAAACTCGTCAATGCCAGCGGTTACAACATCGTATCCATCAAGCAGGCTTTTTCCCTTAATTTAAGCAAGCTCAATGTATCTCTTACCCCGGTAAAACCCAAGGAAATTGTCATGTTCTCCCGGCAGATGGCGCTTCTGCTGGAATCCGGCACCGATATAGTGGCCGCCCTGGAACTGCTGCAGCACCAGGTGGGGGATAAAACCCTGCGCGGCATTCTGGGTCAAATAGTCAACGATATCCGGGGTGGCAGTTCGCTTTCCAACGCTATGAAACGCCACCCCAAAGCATTTGCCTCGATATATCATCGTGCCATTGCAGCCGGTGAAGTAGCCGGCAATCTCGATATAGTGCTTCGCCAGATGGCTGATTTTATCGAGCGGCAGGAAGTTACCACCAAGAAAATAAAGAGCGCCATGAGCTACCCTATAATTGTGGCCGTCGTAGCCGTAATCGTGGTTGCTATCATAGTAATGTTCGTTCTGCCCACCTTCATGAACCTGTATGAATCTTTCAATATTGAAATGCCGGGACTGGTGAAGATGCTCATGGCGCTGGTGGATTTTCTCAATTCGTACTGGCTGTACTTGCTGGTCGGCCTCGCCGCGTTAATAATAGGCATATTAATCTATTTCCGTACTCCCAAGGGCAAATACCACTCTTCGCAGTTGAAACTGAAATTACCCGTAATCGGCCGTATCGTTCAGCTCACCGAGCTCAGCCGGGCAGCCCGCACCATCTCCCTGCTGTTCAAAGTCGGCCTACCACTCCCTGATATCCTTTCGCTGGCAATTGCCGGAACGGATAACAAGGTTATGACACAAGCTTTGACCACAATTCAGCACGACCTCATCCGAGGAGAAGGCCTTTCCAAGCCAATGAAAAAAAACCCGGTTTTCCTGCCTCTGATGGTGCAGATGGTAGCCGTGGGCGAAGGAACCGGCCACCTGGATTCGACTCTGACTACGGTTGCCGAAACGTATGAAATGGAAGCCGGCGACCGGATCACCGCCGCGGTGGGATTGATCCAGCCGGCAATGACGGTTATTATCGGTATAATCGTAGGTTTTGTAGCCATGATTATGGTTTCTGCCATGTACTCGATGTACGGGCAGTTATAAGGGAGGGGGCAGATGTTCAGGCGTTATTGCCGTGGGTTGAGGGGAGGGCAGAAGGGTTTTACCTTCATTGAGGTCCTGGTGGGGATGCTGCTGCTCAGCGCCATCGTTGCCGCTTTCCTGATGGCCATAGCTACCGCTTTCAAGGCCAACATGGTAGCCCAGGTGCGTACCACTGCCGATTCGCTGGCAAGAGCCCAGATGGAATATATCAAATCGCAGGATTTCGCAGATGAATACCTGGTGTTTTCCATCCCCGAGGATAAATCGGCGTATACTATCTGGTACGACCCTGACGAAGACATCGAAGACGATGAAATCAATGGCACCGATAGTGGCAAGATTGGTGCGGTTAATGTTCACGTTGGCATGCAAAAGATAATGCTGTTAATCAAACATAACGATATTGACGTTCTCAGGCTGGAACAGTATAAGACGGAAAGATGATTATAAGTAAAAAACATCAAGATAACGTCCAGGGTGGCTTTACCCTTATCGAGCTGATAATCGCAATCACGATTACCAGCCTGATACTGGGAGCGGCCGCAACGGGAGTGTACCAGCTCATTGCTGGCAATGCCGCCAATTCCAATTACATGACCGCCGTGCGCCAGGTACAGCAGGTCGGCCACTGGGTAAGCCGGGATATGATAATGGCCAACGTCATCGACACCTCGAACAGCGATGATCCGGATCTGGTGGAACCCGGCGACAGCATGAACGTTCTGAGAGTTTACTGGTTTGATATACAGGGATGGGATCCAACTTTGGAAAGAACTTACTTCAAGCATAAGATCGTTTATAACCTTACTTCCGAAGGTTTGCTGTACCGGCATCATTTCGAAACGGGCGAGATTGTAGAGCCCATAGCTGAAGCCGGAAACCTCGAAATCGATGGCACCGAGACGTGGACTCTTGTAGATACCATGCTGGTGGCCGTATACATAGAGCAGGATGCCTTCGCTATTTATTCAAGCGGTTCCGGGCAGTATGAAATGGACGTTACCGCCCATGTTACCGGTTTCCAGCCGGCCCTTGAAACCAGGACTTACGACATCAAACGGAGGCCGGAATAGAGGGGTGACAGATATGAAAATTCGTAAATTTATCACGAGGTTAGCTCGCGAGCAATCCGGGCAGCTCTTTATCATGGTGCTGATATTTCTCGTGTTCGGCAGCCTGGTACTGGGGCCGCTGCTCAGCTACATCGGCAGTGGAGTCCTGGTAGGTCAAACCTTCGAAACCAAGACCGAAGAACTGTATGCCGCCGATGCCGGCATCGAAGATGCTATGTGGATGATTTACAACCAGGATTCAGACGAAGTAATCAACCGGGCATTTACGGTTATGGTAGGAGCTATATCTTTTCCGGTGCTTGGATTACCCCCTTATGCGATTGACCATGATGACGACCCCGGAACTGAAGCTGTGTATATCGATATATTAGAATACACGCTGTTAGATACGATCAACGCAAGAACCGTCGACATAACACTCCAATTTATTACAAATTCCTTATATTATATCGTATCAACGGCCACCGGCTCCGAAGGCTCGACCACGGTGGAGGTCTTCACCAAGGATGTAACCGGGGACTACTCTGGAATCACCGACCAGATTATCACCACCCCGGGAGAGTTCGATGATTCCCCTAACCTGACATTGAATTATGAAGAAGAAATTCCTCCGCGGGACCCAGTTGAAGGTTGGGGGGGTTACTGGCCGGACACCCCCGAAAAAATCGCGCAGTTCTGTGAATTCTTTTTTTGGGATGTGCGCAACGAAGAGCCTTACCCTGGCAGTTCTATTAACCTCAATGGCGTTGACAGAACTGAGGGTCCGCTTTACCGCGAAGGGGATATGAACATCTATAATTCGAGCAACACGGATGCAGTTCTTACGCTCGACGGGACTTTGTATATTACCGGGCAAACAATGATTGGCAAAAGCCCGAAGGATATAATTGTCGACTTGAACGGCAACACAATATTTGTGGAAAGCAATTTGACCGGCGGGGGTAACTCGGGTACTGCCCTTTGGGTTGGAGGGAATTGCACTCTTAGAGGGCCAGGAGCAATAGTAGCGATTGGTGATATCTACTTTGAACCCAACATCGAAGCCGGAATGGAGGAGCCGATATTTATAATGTCTGCTTCTGGAACGACTACTTTACAACCCGGTGGTAACTTCTTCGGTGCTTTGGCAGGTGAGATTTCTGTCGAAACCCAGCCCGGAACTACTATTACCTACCCGGAAGGTGGATTCGCCGAAGGCAGCATAAACTTTCCCGGCATTATCAGCGGCCGGTTCTGGGGAATGGAAACATGGAATATAAATTAAGACAGGCACTAATACCAACCAGGAGTTTAGCTTATGAAGGTATCTAACCGGACCTGGGTAATCCTGCTTTTTCTGGTTATCGCCGCGGCGGCGGTGGGGTTGTATTTTCTGTACAACAGCCAGGTGGAAAAGCGTGACAATGCCCTGGCCGCCAAACAGCAGGCTCAAATCATGATTCCGGCTCTCCAGGCGCAAAAAGCCGGCCTGGAAGATGACCTGGCGGATTTGAAGGAGGAATATGCCTCGCTTGTCCAACAGGTGGAAGAGCTGAACATTACCCTCCAGGAAGCGGAAGGGGAGCTTGCCGTTTCCCAGGCCAGGCTGCAGCTCATGGTTGAAAGCATCGAATACGGCGAAAAGCTGTTTGCTCTTGCCGGGCGGGCGGATGTCGAAATCACCTCTATCGCCGTGGAAGGACCCGCAGTGGAGACTATTACCGGGATAAGTTACGAAGTGACCATCATCAACCTTGGGGTAAAAGGGCAAAATGAGGCTATTTTTGATTTTATTTCCCTGGTAAACCAGGACGGGATGTTCGATACGACCATGGCCGGGCCCGTTAACTTCAATATCCCGCCTTTAATCGAACCTGAACCTTATGATATAGAGAGTATTCGTGAAACTTTTTACCAGCAGTTGCTGGCAGAAAACCTCGCCGCCGTGGAGCCGGAAACGCTGGTAGATATTATCCAGGAAGTTATCCGGGATATGTTCGGCCTTACTATAGAAGACAACGATATGGATGAGCGCATAGAATTCATCGCCGGGCTCATTTCTGACGAGTTCAGCGAAAACCTCAGAGAAGGCCTGGCCCAATCGATGGCCGAAGACCTGGCTACCGCCATCGAGCAACTCATAGCTGATCAACTTGCAGGCAAAGTCGCCACATACTGGGGTGCGGCGATATCTGAAGTTCTGATTCCGGTTGTTGAAGAAATACTCGAGGGAGAGGAAGGAACCACCTCCGGTGACGAATGGTCGGACATGTTCACATGGATCGGAGATGAGGTCGCCGGTTCGATCCAGGGAAGCCTGATTTCGATCATCAGCGGTTATATTTCAAATGAAATCCAGTCTGACATAGACGAACTGGTTGAACCGGATGCCGCCCGGGTCGAAGCCCTCACCCAGGCTGAAGTCGCCGAACTTGAAAGGCTGGCTGAGCTGATCCCGATACCGGACTCAACGGTAAATATATCGCTTGAAATCTATAATTATCCAGGGGAATAACAATGGCCAAGAAAAAAATATCACTGTATATCGAAGACACCGAAATCAAGCTTCTTGAAAGCCACGGCAGCAAGATAGATAAATGGGCCAGCTTCACCCTGGAACCCAGCCTGGTTCGGGATGGAGTTATCCTGGACGAAAACAGGGTGGCCGAAGCCATCAAGGAGTTGATGCATCTTAACAAAATAAGCGAAAAGAAAGTAACCGTGGGGCTAAGTGGTCTGAACTCCATTTTCCGGATTACCAGCCTTCCCGAACTCCCCACTAAACTTCTGCCGGAGGCGATAATCAACGAAGCCTCCCGCATTATACCCATGCCTCTGGAAGAAGTGTACCTGTCCCACCAGGTTATTTCTATCGGTCAAGGAGAGATTCGCCTGTTCCTGGCAGCCTATCCCCGCAGTTCCACCGATACGCTGATGCGCACGCTCGCCAAAGCCGGACTGAAAACCAGCGTTATCGAACTGGCTCCCATCGCCCTGGCAAGGTGCGTAGATGCACCCAAGGCGATTATTATTAATTCGTGGCTTTCCAACCTGGATATCGTCATCCTCAACGAAAGGCTGCCCCAGGTAGTGCGCTCCATTTCCCTTTCCGGGGACGAAATGTCCAACGAGGACAAGGTATCGGCGATTATCGAAGAATTCAACCGGACGGTATCATTCTACAATTCCAACCGAAAAGACAACCCGCTAAATACTTCAGTGCCCGTCTTTGCCTGTGGCGACCTGATCAAGGATGAAGCACTATGGCAGGCGTTCAACCTGAACCTGATGGATTATAATATCTCGTCTATCACTCCTCCAGTTGAATCACCCGAGGCTTTCATCCCCTGCGAATACATGGTAAATATCGGCCTGGCTATCAAGGATATATTGCCCAAAGGGGATGGTACCAACTACTCTGTTATCGGCTTCAATGCCCTTCCCGAAGCATACCTGCCACCGTCATTCAGCTGGTACCGGATTTTGGTACCGGTAGTCACCGTTTCGGCGATCGGGGGCTTGATATACTTTTGGCTTGTTATTCAAAACATCGGCACTGATACTGCCCGCCTGGACAGCGAGACAGCTGTATTGAGCGCACAGATTACTCAGCTGCAAAGCCAGCTTGTTCCTTTGCGAACTTCAATTGCCGAACAGAAAGCGCTTATCGAACCGCTTCCAGAGCAAATTGCCCAAATCGAAACCGAGATCGCCGCTACCGAGAACCTTACAGGCATTTTCGACCAGACATCAGCCGTGCTTGAGGAAAGTCTTGAGGCTATAAACCTGGATTTTCCCGAAACATATAATCTGCAACCTGAAGGTGTCTTTGTCTCGAAAATTACCTCCCAGGGCGATTCTTTTTCCATTGAAGGTATTGCAACCACCGAAAACGGAGTATATGATTATGCAAGAGCCCTGCGTGAGAGTGAGCGGTTTACTGCTGTAAGCGTAAATAACATTATCGAAACAGTATCCGCTTCTGAAGAAGATGAGGAGGTTGTGCAGTATAACTTCGAAATAACTGTACATTAAACACTATGGGTAACATAAATATCATAGAACTGCTTACAATGGCTAAAAACAGCCGGGCTTCAGATTTACATCTGGTGGCTTCTTCACCGGCGCTTTTTCGCGTCGATGGCGTACTCGTTCAAGGTAACGGTGCCGAAGCGCTGAAGCCATCGGATATAGAAGAAGCTTTTAACGAAATCACCACCGAAGCCGACAGGAAGTATTTCAAGGAATTCAGGGAACTGGATTTCGCCTATTCCCTGCCCGGCGCCGGCTACTTTCGGTGTAACGCCGCTCTCCAGCGAGGCGCCATCAGCCTGGCAATTCGCCTGCTTCCCCCTAAAATAGCCACCATTGACGAACTTGAACTTCCCCAGTTATGTAAACAGCTGGTCACGCAGAAACGAGGGCTTATCGTGGCTACCGGGCCTACCGGCAGCGGTAAAAGCACTACCCTGGCAGCCATGATACAGCATCTGAACCTTAACGAAAGCCGACACGTAGTCACTATAGAAGACCCCATCGAATATGTATATGCGCCGGTGATGTGCGCCATAACCCAGCGCGAACTGGGCAGTGACACCCTTTCATTTCCACGGGCTTTAAGGCATATCCTGCGCCAGGACCCTGACGTTATCCTGGTAGGGGAAATGCGTGATGTGGATACCGCGGCTGCCGTACTGAACGTAGCCGAAACCGGTCATCTGATTCTGACCACCGGGCACGCCCCCAGTGCATCCCAGGCGATGGAACGCATTATCGACCTGTTCCCACCGCATGAAAGGCCGCTCGCCCAGGCAAGGCTTGCCTCCCTTCTAGTAGGGGTTCTGTGCCAGACGCTGGTACCCCGGGCTGACGGCACCGGCAGGATTGCGGCGGTAGAAATTATGCTGGCTAATTCCGCGGTTAAAAATCTAATCCGTGAAGGTAAAATTTACCAGCTGAACAACGTCATCCGTACGTATGCCAGTATTGGCATGATTTCTATGGATGAAGCGCTGGTTCGCCTTTATTCCAAGGGCATAATAACCGGCAAGACACTGTTCGAATTCTGCAATGACCGCAAGGAAATCAGCCGGCTAATCGATCAACCTGAAGCTAAAGCTTCGGCCAATTAGTATTGTCGCCCCGGTTAACGGGAGTTACCTTTTCAAGTTCAACTCTTTAACAGCCCGGGTAATGTCTTCCAGCAGGTCCCCGTAATAGGGAACCTTGGGCATGGCACTCTTGACATCCTTCAAATCATATTTAATTTCATCCAGTTTGGCGTCTATCTTTTTCAGTATCTCGACGATTTCTTTGTTACTATCTGCCATGGTCCTTTTCTTCCTTTTACGTTTATTGAATACCGTTGTTAAGATCCCGAAACGCCGGGCAGCTGGGACATGTCGACTATCTCGACTCCTTCAGGAATAGTAAAGACCGAGTCATCGATCGCACCAAAGTCGTAGTTTTGATATCTTATGGTGGAATTGCCCTGGGGGGTGGTCATTATCATCTGCACCGGCAAGCCTTTATCTTTCCAGATCCAGGCTTTGTAAGAAATGTTGGTATCGGAATACTCTATAACCATACACACCTTGCCGTCCAGAGTTTCGGTACCAACGATTACAGGGTTGTGAGCCGTAATATCCTCTGTCTCATCGAGAACACTGTCTTCTGCCTGACTGGTATCGAAAGCTATTTTCATAGCCATGTTCTGTTCCGGCATATACATATACATTGTCTCTGAGTCCTGGTCGAGAATCATGACCACCGTTTCGCCCTCGGCTGTCGACTCGGTTCGCATCTTGCCGCCCTTGACCCACACATGGGTAGTAAACTCACCGCTTTCGGGCGGGATAACCACCGTATCGTACTTGATGGAATCAATACCGCTGATGCCGCCGAGAATATCTTCCAGCGATTCTTCGGGCTGGGTTGTCGCAGGAGGAGTGGTCGAAGGAGAAGTAGTTGTGGGAGCAGTCGTTGTGGGAGCAGTAGTCTGAACCGCAGTAGTGGTTGGGGTGGTAATCGGTGGTTGGGTTGTGGTTGTGGGTTGAGTGGTGGGTTGCGTTGTTGCCGGGGTGCCAGGCATTGAAGTAGTCGGTTGGGCGCTGGTTGCCGGCTGGGAAGTGGAAGTAGCGGCAGGCTTATCCCCGCCGCAAGCTGAAAGGCTCATGACCAGGCAGACTACCAGTACCATAAGCACGCTAGCGGCAGTTTTCAATCCGTGGTTGCGCATTTTTAGGGCTCCTTTCCTTTTATCAGGGAACGTACTCCCCATACTAATAATACTCCTTTACGTCAAGCCTGCATACGCCTCTGGAGAAGCACAAAGATCAAAAGCAGTACGATACCGGCAACCAGATACACAAAACCGGTGGTAATCAAGGGTAAGAAAGCGCCGCCGGCCAGATGAGACAGCCACGCCTGGATTTGAACCGGGGTTTCCTGTGCCTCAACAATGAATTTCTGCGTAATATTTCTGGCGGTAAATCCGGCAACCAGGGTAACAAATGCGGTTATTAAAACAACGATGCCCAGATTCAGCATGGTACCAATCGGTTCACGGTAAATCAGCGCAATACCGGCAACCAGCAGTACTGCTACTACGAAATTAATTACAAAAATCATCTGAAAGGTGGATGCAAAACTCCGGGCTCTACCCAGGCCCGATTCGATTTTCTCGATCGTTTCAGCCATTTGGGCGGGTGCATCTTCCCCGATTACAGTCTGGTCGATTTCCAGCGACATCGGTAATCCAGCCAGAAACACTCCAAATAACCGGTTGAATTCCTGTTCTATTGCCGCCTCAGGTTCTCCATTCAGATAACCCGGGGGTGAATTCATAAATGAACTGTGAAGATGCGCCCGCAAGCTGTCCAGGAAAGCGTAAGCATCAATTTCAATCGTAAACTGTTGAGTTTCTCCCAGGATATAATCCGCAATTTCTTCCGCAACGTGGCGCAACTGCTCCTTAAGCGATTCTTCGTTTTCTTCCAGGGCTTTTTCTGTTGCCCCGGGCAGGTTGCCGGATACTTCCAGGTCATCCGGGGCAGCATCCTGCAGGGATTCTTCAAATATACCACCCGCCAAATCCGGGATATTCAAACTATCGATGAAAGCTGATAAAAATTCCGTGCCAAACAGTGTACTCTTAAATACTTCCGCCAGGTCAGGGTTGTCCTTTCTACCTTTAATATAATCATAGATTGCCCGAATAATATGATTTGCCTGGGTCTTGACTTGCGGCTCCATGGAAACAACTGCCCCGGCGATAGCCTCTTTGACGTGCCGTGGCAGTTCACTGCCTTGTTCGGAGGTAATAATTTCTTCGAGCATAGCAGAAATTTCGAGATGGTCTATCTGGGATGTGACGAATTTTGGGTTTAAAACCGTACGGTCGAGAGTAATTGCCACAGCCAGGCTGTTAAGGCTTACAAAAAGGATAAAGCTGAGGGTAATGAGCGAAATAATCTTTAGAGTCCTCATATTAATCCACCTGCCGCAGGTCTTAAACCTGACGGCTTATCCATGCCAATATGCTATCAAGCTGAATATGGGGTGTCAATACGTTGAAGGAACCGCCCTGAAATATTCAATGGACAAAACAGTATGGGAAAAGATACTATGCCGGGTTGAACCGCTGAACCTGTCTTGCCAGGAAACCGGCTGTTTCAGCCGTTTCGAAGGGCCAGGCATATACTATTCTTACTTCCGGGTGTTTTGCAGCTGCCTGGTTTACTATATTGGCAATTTCTATTTCGGCATGGTTGCCGCCGCGGGTCAGCATGGGGGTAACTACGGTAATATTATCCGCGCCCTGGCCGACGGCGCCATCGATTGCCTGGCTGATATCCGGTGCGCAAAACTCGTTGAATCCTAACAGCACTTTTATCCCGGTCTGCTTTTCCAGTTCCGCCGCCAGCCCGGTTGAGGCGGTATAAAAGGGGTCATTGCGCTCGGTCCGCGGCCACTGGCGCATCTTGTTTTCCAAAAACTGGTAGCGCTCCATTATCCCCGGCTCAAGGGTTTTGCCGGCTTCAACCTGAGAGTGCAGGTTAAAGAATTCAGCCATTTCGGGCCTGGGAAAATCCCTGGGCGGGGCGCCGTGAGTGCCCAGGATTATAATGGATTTTTTCATGACCCCCATTATACCATGCAGGGATAACAGCCATGTATTCCGGTGCTGTTTATTTGGTATACAGCGGCTTACCCACCGGCAGTACCGGCCGCTGCAGCATAGCCCCCAGAAACGCGGCGGTTGCCATGTACAAAAAGTACACCCCTCCGGCAAATATTACCCAGCCCAGGACGGGTTCGATTGTGTGGGAAAGAAATCCGGCAAATACCAGCGCAATAAAAAATATATCCACTGCCAGTACCCAGAATACCAGCGCCATATGCCAGAACATTCGGCCTGCGGCAATCCCTACGACAAGCAAGACAATGCTTACATAGAAAAAGTACCAGCCGGTTATCCGGCCGTCAACCTCGATACCCGCAGCCTGCGCCAGAAACTGAAACAGGAATATCATACCGGGCGCCAGCCCAAGCAATACGCCAAAAACGCCGTTAAGGGTTGCGCCGAACAGATTTCCGCTCCTGATCTCAATCACCATCAGAATAATAAAGACCACCGAGGAAGCCAGCAGAACTCCGGCAATAAGCGGCGCCGCCGCCGGGGAAAGATAGCCTACCAGCATCGGCCAGAAGCAGCCCAGAAGTATACCCCCAACCAGAAATATGGCTATCGGAGTCGGGTCCACCCACTTTGAGTTGTTCTCCATCATGTTCTCCTTATTTTAATAGGTTACGCAACGCCGGGTATCTGTACTCTTACAGTGGCACCTCCTTTTCGCTGCAGGGCGCGCAAATGTACTTCAAAGGATTTTATTGATCCCGGTAATGTAAAAAATCCAATGTTTGAGTATTAGTCATAATTACCGACAAAGTCAATAGTTTTTTAGGAATATTTCAATCATTCGGGGGTTTATTTCCGTAGTGACTCTATTTGATTTATTCTTCTGAAATAATGTCATGCCGGAACCTCCAACCTATTGACGGTGCATATACACGGGTTTATGATGGTAAAAGAGGTCAAGAAAACGGTTTGAATGGAGGTGGCTATTATGGCGGAAACGGTAAAACAGGTTCAGTATTATTATGTCATGCTGCCTGACAAGGCGGGAGAAGGCGCGCGTATCTTGAAAACACTTAAGCAATTTGGCATTGAACTGGTCGCTTTTGTTGCTTTCCCTGAAGGTAAAACCCGCGCTCAACTGGATTTTGTACCGGTTGACGGGAACAAATTCACCGAAACGCTTAAAAGAGCCGGTTATCAGGTTACCGGTCCAAAAACCGCTTTTTTAATCCAGGGGGAGGACCGAACCGGAGCCCTGGCGGATATCCTGGAACGCCTGGCCGGCGCCCATATAAATGTAACCGCTCTGCAGGCTATCCGCAGCGGAGAAGGGCGTTATGGAGCTATTCTGTGGGTCAAACCGCGTAATACAGGCAGGGCATGGAGCCTGCTCAGCTCACCTGAGAAATAATCAAACCCTTGCTGTTATTATTTCGTCCGCCCAGACCATAGCGACTATCATTCGGGGGAATCCCGCGGTGGTTATGGCCTGTAGAACTGCATGCCGGATTTCTTCCGGGGTTAGGCCCTCGTCCAGTGCCTGGATAACATGAGATTGGATGTCTCCCTGGCTGCCTATGCCGATAGCTATTCCCAGTTTGACCAGCCTGCGGCATTTTTCGTCCAAAGGCCCCGACTGATGGCATCGCTGCGCCAGTTGTTCGAAGTCCCGGGCGATCTCCGGATATCGTTTTTCAAAGGCTGCATAATATTCAGGCGAATACTTCATCGAATCCTCCTTCGCATGTTGTTCGATACTTGATCTGCTTAATCACTCTGTAAACCCGGTGTATTATATCACTCTCTGCCGATAAAGCCTGCTAACTGCAGCTGCCGCTCCCTCAGCCTGCGCCTATGAATATATCCTGGCTGACGTCGTCTGCAGTGATCTCATAATTACCCGCCGGCAACCCTGCTTCTTCGATAGCAAATAGATGCGTACCAGCCGGGTCCATCGCCGCATTGACTATATATACCGTTACGATTTCAGGGTTTTCCAACTGGGTTATCGTTACCGGGATCTCGCGCGAAACAGGGTTGTCCGTTAAATTTGCCACGATAATGAATATTTCAAACGCCTGCCGTTCGCCGAAAGCTGTTTCTTTCAACACAATTTCCAGTACCTTGTATTCTTCTTCGCTGCCTCCAGGAACAGTAGTAGGTGGAATCGGAGGGGTCGTTACCGGATAGCCTGCGGCCTGCCAGGCGATGATCCCTCCCAGCATGTTATATACTTCGGCAAATTCCAGCACGTTCATCATGTTCATGGCGGAGGCACTCCGCCCGCCTTTCTTTCAGTAAACCAGGTAGGTATAATCCCGGTTTAATGCCTCCAGAGTCGGAAACCAGGCTTCACTTTCCACATCCACCAGAGCGGCATTTTCCAGGTGGCCGGCATAGTATTCCTCGAATGTACGTACATCCAGAACGATGAATTTATCGTTGCCGGCATTCTGTTGAATAAGCGTATAGGCTTCTGCGGGGGTGATATCCCGCGAGACCGAGTTTGGAACTACCGGCTCGGGCACAACCGCCTGGGTAATGGTCGTGGTGATGGTTTGTGCCGGCAGAGTCTGGGTCTGGGTATAAACGGTGGTGGTTGTGCTGATTTGCGGTATTGCCTGCGAGGTGGTGGTTACCGTTCGGGTAATTTCTGCGGGCTTACAGCCGGCAGTAACAACCGCCAGGGTAACAACAACCCCAACAATAAAAACATAAAAAGGCTTTTTCATTGATTTCACGCAAACCTCCCATTGATGATGGTAACCGTTTATACAATTATTTCAGGATATTATATATCAAAATTGTCTTATTTAACTATACGCATCCGGGCCGATGAGCACATTTGGAATCTCCGGGTTTTTCCCACACCGCTACAGGGCAGTCCATTACAACCGCTCCGGCTTCTCCGGTATAATAACGTTGATAAATACTTATGCTCAGCATTACCAACATTTCAAAGTCTTTTGGCAGCCGTGAGCTTTTCGGCGGGCTCAGCTTAACCGTAGGAGCAAATGACCGGTTTGCGATTATCGGAGCCAACGGCAGCGGTAAAACCACCCTCTTCGAGATCATCGCCGGTAACATAACTCCGGATGAAGGAACTTTGACACTGCGGCGCGGTTCTACCGTCGGCTACCTTTGTCAGGACGCTCGCGCGCCAGCAAGAATCAACCTTCTCGAGTATGTCAGCCAGTCCAGGGAAGCCGTCAGTACCCTCTCACATAAAATCCAGATACTCCGGGATGAACTCGCAGAAGAAGCAGACGATGCAATCATTGCCGGACTGCTGGCGAGGCTTGGCGAGCTTCAGGACCAGTACGATTCAAAGGGTGGGTATGATTCAGAGCATGAAGCCAAAATTATTCTTTCCGGCCTGGGGTTCGGCAAGATCGATTTCGAACGTAGGCCATCCGAATTCAGCGGCGGGTGGCAAACACGAATCGAGCTTGCCAGGCTGCTGTATTCCAATCCTGATATTCTGCTTCTCGATGAGCCCACAAATCACCTGGATCTCGAAACCCAGCGCTGGTTTGAAAACTTCCTAAAACAATATCACGGCTCTATCCTGTTTACTTCGCATGACCGGGCATTCTTGAACAATATAGCCGAAAAAATAATCGCGCTGGAAAGTGATGAAATCGTCTACTTCCATGGTGGGTACGACAGCTACATTCTGGCCCGGCAGAAAGATATTAAAGCCAGGATAGCCACCGCCCAGCGGCAGCAGCAGAACATCAACCGCCAGATGCGTTTTATCGAGCGTTTCAGAGCCAAAGCCACCAAAGCCACCCAGGTGCAAAGCCGTATCAAACAGCTGGAGAAGATTAAACCGGTTAAAGTTCCCCGTCTGACCAAAAAAATTCATTTCGACTTCCCGGAACCGCCACGGAGCGGCCACCAGGTGTTAGAACTTGCCGGCATCGCTAAATCATACGGGGAGCACGTTGTCTATCGTGACCTGAACCTGGTCCTGGAAAAAGGCGATCGAGCCGCTATCGTCGGGATAAACGGAGCCGGAAAAACAACCCTTCTACGCATACTGGCCGGAGTCCTGGATTATGAAAAAGGCACCCGCATACCGGGTCATAATGTTACTATCGCCTACTTTGCTCAATATTACATTGAAATGTTAAACCCTCTGAATACCGTATTGGAAGAACTGAGATCGGTCGCCCCGGGTGAACCGGAGCAGAGACTGCGCGGACTTCTGGGCGCTTTCCTGTTTACCGGTGATGATGTCGATAAGCACGTTTCGATTCTTTCCGGCGGCGAAAAGACGCGCTTAGCTATAGCAAAACTGCTGACCCGGCCGGCTAATTTTATCCTGATGGATGAGCCTACCAACCACCTGGATATCCCGTCTCGGGAGGTCCTGGCTGACGCGCTGGGCTCATACAAAGGCACGCTTTGTTTTGTCACGCATGACAGAACGCTTATCCGGGAAATTGCCAACAAAATTATCGAGGTACGGGCCGGGCGGATAAAAGTATATGCCGGTAATTATGATCAGTACCTTCAGCAGTGCGAACCATACGCCGACAGCTCAAATATTACAAACGGTTCTGCCGGTACTACGCAATCAAAATCCCCGCCTGCCGCTTTTACCAAACGCCAGCTTAAATCGCGCGAAGGCCAGCTGCGCAACGAACACTACCGCCTGATTGCCCCGCTGAATAAAAAGATCACGGATATTGAAGCCCGGGTCGAAACAGTTGCGGAAAATATCAGAGATATCGAACGGTTAATGGGCGACCCTGCCCACTACGAGAATTCGGAAAATGTAATTTGCACCAACCGGAAATACCAGGAATTCAAAATGAGCTTATCCATGCTTACCCAGGAGTGGGATGAGCTGACCGACAGAGTTGAAGGTCTGACCCGGGAATTTCAACAAGCCCTGCAGGAATTAAAGTAGAACCCAGCCTGGCATTTCATTTCGATGATAATCTATAATACGAACATGGAAACAAAAAAACAGGTGCTGGTCGTTGACGACGAGCAAAAAATCATCAATCTTCTCAGGATAAAGCTGAGGCTTCATGGATACGATGTCATTACAACTACCAGCGGTGCTGAAGCTATTGAAATTATACGAACGCAACAACCGGATATCGTGCTTCTTGACATACTTATGCCCGGTGTAACCGGTATTGAAGTGCTCTCGGCAGTCCGGGCTTTTTCACAGGTGCCGGTAGTTGCACTAACCGCCAAGCCGGATACGATTCCGCTTGCCTTAAAACACGGGGCCAATGCTTCGCTTTCCAAGCCTTTTGACCCTGATCAAGTTGTAAAAATGATCGGAACTATCTTGAATTCTTCTGTGTAGCAACAAGACACGAACATCACGGCTGTTCTGGCAATATTTAAGAATAAACCGGAGCGTTGCCAATTATTCCGGTGAGTTGGATACCGGCACAGTAAAATAAAACGAGGAGCCCCGTCCTGCCTTCGATTCTACCCATATTTTGCCGCCGTGTGCTTCCACCAGTCTTTTGCAGGTAAGCAGTCCCAATCCAAAGCCCTTGGTTCTGTCTGCCTCACCCAGCCTCTCGAAAGGCTTAAACAGTTTGGCCTGATCCGCCCGGCTGATACCTATTCCGTGATCACTGACGCAAATTTCGATAGTTTCGGAATCGTGATTCCGGGCAGAAACCACAATTTCCGAATAAACAGGTGAATATTTAACTGCGTTGCCCAGCAGATTATTTATTATCTGCTGGAGCCTGACTGGGTCGGCTTCGACGACCGGCAATTCTTCGGAAAGTCTTAATACGAACTTATGAGAGTTGGTACGCTTTTCTTCCTTGTCGATAATTTCTCGAATTAAGCGGGGCATGTTCAGGCGGGTGATATTGAGATTTAATCTTTTTGCCTCATACCGTGAAAGTTCGATGAGGTTATTCAATATAATTGCCAGCGATTCGGCGCTGTTTTCCGCGTCTTCCAGCAGTTCCTGTATTTCCTCCACCTCGAGCCCGGGGCTCCTGGCAACCTTTACCGCCCCCATAAAAACGGTAAGTGGCGTTCTGAGTTCGTGAGATACCAGCCCTATGAATTCGTCTTTCAAGCTGTCGATCTTTTTTCTATAGGTTATATCCGAAGTATACAGCCGGTAATTGCCGCTTTGCGGTAAATAAGTGATGGTTTGTTCATACCAGCTGTCGCTAATTTCGATATCTCTGGTCAGGAAAGGAGTATCGTTTTTCAGTTCACCGGTAATTTCTGCCCAGCCGGTCAGGAATGGATGGCCCGTTCCTTTTGCCGTCAGATCGGGAAACAGCATTTCAGTTGCCGGATTGGTGTACTTAAGGTTTCCTGCCGAATCCAGTTCGAGCACCGGGTTCGGATTGAGTTCGGGAAAAGATGCCAGGTGAGCCAGTTCGGTCTCGGCGCGCTTGCGTTCTTCTACTTCCGAATACAACAGCTTGTTAATTTCGGCAAGTTCACCAGTGCGCAGGCGGACCCTTGATTCCAGTTCACTGTGAGCTTTCAGCACAGCTTCTTCGGCTTGTTTGCGCTCTGTTATATCGATGCCCACTTCCATTATAAGAGTTGAGCCATCGACATCGGTAAAAGGGAAGTCATAAACATAGTAAATGCGGCCATCCGGCCCACACCATTCCCATTCGAGAGGGGTCATTTTTTCCAGTGTTTTGAAAGTCTCGCAGTCCTCGCAAGGTTCACTGCGCCCGAATAAATATTCATAGCAATGCCGCCCGTGAGCTTCTCCAAAACGCTCCCTGAAAAACCGGTTGGCATATTCCACATGGTAATCCTTGGTTAATAACACCAGGTAAGCCGGCAGTTTTTCCAAAACATCATCAAAGCGTTTTTTCTCAGCAGTTATGGCTTCCTCGGCTAGCTTGCGGTTATTGATTTCAGCACGCAGCAGTTTGTTGATTTCTTTCAGTTGGCGGGTACGCTGTCTAACCCTGTTTTCCAGTTCGTTATGTGCTTCCAGTAATTTCTGCTCGGCGGATTTGAGCTCGGTAATGTCCTGAGCTGTACCAAATCCGTTTTTTATTGATCCGCCTGAATCAAATTCCAGCTTGGCTCTTTCACGAATCCATTTAATTTCGTTGCCCACAATTATGCGGTGTTCAATATCGTATTCTTCCCCGCGCAGGGCGGCTTTCCAGCTCTTATCAACGTATTTCCTGTCATCCGGGTGGATTCTCGAAAGAAATACCTCATAATCCATTGGAGAACCTTTTGGAATACCGAATATGTTATAGGTCTCGTCTGACCAGACCAGTTCATTATGCTGTATATCCAGCCTCCAGCTTCCGGTAGCTGCGACTGCCTGGGCACGGTTCAGGTCATGCCGGCTTTCTTCGAGCTTTTCTATAAGAAGGCTGTTGCGAAGAGCCAGGGATGCCAAACCGGCGAACATCATCGCCATGCGCGCGTCTTCTCGGCTGAAGCCGCCTTCTTTATCCGCCAGGCCGAGCAGGCCCAGGACTTTTCCATCCACGGCCAGAGGCACAAACAGCACATTCTCCAGGTTCATGTGCTTGTCGGGCAGTAGCTTCTTCCACTGGCTGTGCATAAAATCGTTGTGGTAAACTGCCTGGCAGAAGCTGTATGCCTGCGCCCTCATCCCGCGAATCGGCATTGGAAGTGATTCATCAACT
>JAFGLQ010000096.1 GCA_016928015.1 Dehalococcoidaceae bacterium | reverse complement strand
TGGGCAGACGGAAACCGGGAATGCCCACGGTAAGCATGCCGCCCGGAACAGGCAGGGCTTCGAATATGGTAACAGGATAACCCCGTCTGGCCAGGTGATAGGCGGCGTTCAGGCCGGCCGGGCCTGAGCCGACGATGGCGATTTTTTCATCCCGCTTGCCGGCCGGTTTTATCCGGGAAGGTTGGGCGCTGGCTGCGCCGTATTCAGCCGCCGCCCGTTTCAATGCGGCTATGGCTACGGGCTGGTCGAGGTCTCCGCGCTTGCAGCGGCCTTCGCACGGATGATGGCAAACACGGCCGCAAATGGCCGCCAGCGGGTTTCTCTGCCGCTCCAGTTCCAGGGCTTCCTCGAATCTGCCCTGGCCTATCAGGGCTACGTAACCAGCGGCATCCACATTAAGCGGGCAGGTATGTTCGCACGGCGCATACACCAGAGCCTCGCAAGTGGCTGCCGGGCAGCGTTTTTCCCGGATATGAATTTCGTATTCCTCGCGGAAATATTTAATGGTGCTCAGTACCGGGTTGGGGGCGTTCTGCCCCAGACCGCAAAGGGAGGAGTCCTTGACCATCTCGGCCAGTTCTGCCAGCAGGTCTATATCTTCAGGCTTGCCGCGGCCCTGGGTAATGCGGGTAAGGATTTCAAGCATGCGCTTGGTGCCCAGGCGGCAGGGAGTGCACTTGCCGCAGGATTCGGACTGGGTAAAACTCAGGAAGAAGCGGGCGATATCCACCATGCAGGCGGATTCGTCCATAACGACCAAACCGCCGGAGCCCATTATGGCATCGATGGCAGAAAGTGATTCATAATCGATGGGCAATCCCAGGCAACTGGAAGGCAGGCAGCAGCCGGAAGGCCCGCCCACCTGGGCGGCCTTGAATTTGCGGCCCCTGGGAATCCCGCCGCCGATATCGTAAACCAGTTCTCCCAGCGTCATTCCCATCGGAACTTCCACCAGCCCGGTGTTGTTGACCGTTCCGGTCAGGGAGAATATCTTGGTGCCCTTGCTCTTTTCGGTGCCCAGGCCGGCGTACCAGTGGCTGCCGTTGTTTATGATGGCTGGCACCGAAGCCAGGGTTTCGACATTGTTTATGTTGGTGGGTTTGCCCCACAAGCCGCTCTGGGCAGGAAATGGAGGCCTCGGCCTCGGCCGGCCGATTTTGCCTTCGATGGAGGCCATGAGTGCGGTCTCCTCTCCGCAGACAAAGGCGCCGGCACCCTCGATAATTCTGACTTCGAGATCGAAACCGGAACCCAGTATATTCTGCCCGAGCAGCTGTATGTCGCTGGCGGCGTGTACTGCCCGTTTAAGATTTACAACTGCCAGCGGGTATTCAGCCCTGACATAAATATAGGCAACGGAAGCGCCGATAGCGTAGGCGCCGATAGCCAGGCCTTCCAGTACCAGGTGCGGGTTGCCTTCCATGATGGAGCGGTCCATAAACGCGCCGGGGTCGCCTTCGTCCCCGTTACATACCATGTATTTTTGACTGCCGCTGGCGCCGCGTGCCAGGCTCCACTTTTTGCCTGTTGGGAAACCTGCTCCTCCCCTTCCCCTCAAACCTGAAGCCAGTACTTCATCTATTACCTGTTCCGGCGTCATGGATTCCAGGACTTTGCCCAGTGCCTGGTAACCGTCATGGCGGATATAATCATAGATATCGGTGGGGTCCAGTTGTCCGTTATCCCGCAGCACGATGCGTTGCTGTTTGGAATAGAAAGGCACGTCATGGTCGTAAAGTATTTTCGAACCGGTGCCCGGGTCGGTGTAAAGAATTCTGTCAACGATTTCGCCGCCCGCGATGGTTTTTTCCACGATCTCGGGCACATCGTCCGGTGTAACCTGGGGGTAGAAAATGCCGCGCGGCAGAATGACCACCACCGGTCCCCGTTCGCAGAAACCATGGCACCCGGTGGTTTTCAGGGATACCTTTTCGTCGAGGCCTGTCCTGGACAGTTCGCGGACGAAGGCTTCAACTACGGCCTGTCCTCCCTGGGCGTTGCAGCCGGTGCCGCCGCATACCTTGATGCAGGTATCTTCGGGCTTTTCCTTTTCGCACAGGGACCTTCTGAGGTATTTTAATTCTTCAAAGTTCATTTATTTGCCCGTTCCTCCGGTGTCCAGATTAAAATGTATCCAGCAAAGCTTCGATTTTGGCCGGAGTCATCTTGCCGTAATATTTTTCACCCACCATTATTACCGGGCCCATGGCGCAGGCGCCCAGACAGGCTACCGTTTCCAGGGTAAATTTGTAGTCGCCGGTTGTCTGGCCGTCCTTGATTCCCAGCCGGTTTTCGATGGAGTTGAGAACCGCCTTGCCGCCGCGAACGTGGCAGGCGGTGCCGCGGCAGACGCGGACAATGTTTCTGCCGCGCCGCTCGAGGTAAAACTGGGCATAAAAGGTGGCCACGGAATATACCTTACTCATGGCGATATTCAGTTCCCGGCTAAGGTGGCACAGGGCAGTTTCAGGCAGATAACCGTAAATATCCTGTGTCTCCTGGAGGGCGCTGATCAGGCCATCATGGCGGCCGCGATATTTTTCGACAACCGGTGAAATGTCTGCAAGGTTTACTTCTTCCACTAAGTTCTCTCCTGATTATAAATAAAGCTTTTTAAAGCTTTATTCTGCTTGGTATTGGTGAACAATGGAGGTGCCGGCGCTGAAATAATCATTATCCGCTGCCAGCGGATAATGGGGATATAGCTTACACTAAAGCGGGCTTTCAATTCAAACTGCAGGCAGTTACTCCGGATTACAGGTACTGCTTCAACCAGCCGCAGGCAAGCAGAGCTACCTGCTTGAGGTGGGCAGGGTCGTCGAAACGGTGGCCGGCGCCGTTTATAATTTTCAGCATTTTGGGTTCGGCGGCAGCGTCATACAGGCTGTGGGCATCCCCGACTCTCACGGTTTCATCCGCACTCCCGTGTATCACCAGCAGGGGGCATTTCATCTGCTTTACATATTTTTCCATATCCAGCCGCTTGAGCTCGCGGAGGAAATCAATTGTTACCTGCTTGCCGGAAGGCAGGCTGGACAGTTCATCCGGCCTGTGTTCATCGATTCCTTCTCCGGCAAGAGTCTTGAAACTGTAAGGTGTTGCCAGGGCTACCATGGCTTTAAGCCGCTTGTCCCCCGAGGCGATCAGCACAGTGCCGCCCAGGCTGGAGCCTATGGCTCCCAGCCGGCTTGGATCTACAGGATGACTGTGTAAAAAATCGAGGGCAGCCTGAAAGTCTTTCACGCGTCTCGATACACCGGAATAAGCAAAATCTCCGTCACTTTTCTCTTCACCTTCGCCACAGCCGCGGTAATTGAATCTTAAGGCCGCCAGGCCGAGGTCATACAGCCGGTTGGCCAAAAACTTCCATTTGATGGAGTCCTTGTTGCCTTCCAGCCCATGAGAAAGAATTACGCACGGCGCACCTTCGAAAGGGATATTCAGGTTGCCGCGAAGAATCAGGTTTTCGCTAGAGAACGTGACTGCAGTGTCCATATTCCACCGTTATTTTTTCTATTTGCCGGCCGGGTAATCAGCAGGGCCGGCCTTTCAAGATTGAACCACTTCCCGGTTTAAAGGTCAAGCCAGCCGGTGTTATTTTGCCTGGCCGTTGCCGGCCTGACTCGTTTTAAACAGTTCTTCGAGGTAGAACGTCCTGCCTGTGGATATCGAATCAAATCCGTATTTCTGCCGGATACGGTCGAGAGCCCGGTTCAGGTTTTCCAACCTGGGAAGGTCGCCGCCGAGCATATCCATCTGCCAGCCCTTTTCGGCAAAGCAGGACACGCCGATGCCGATTAATCTTACCGCCAGCGGATTTCCGGCAAGTTCTTTCCTCATCAGATTCAAGCCGGTGGCAAATATCACCTGGTCCGCATCGGTGGGAGCCGGCAGAGTGTGGGCACGGGTTATGGTGGAAAAATCGCTGAATCTGAGTTTCAGGGTGATGCAGCGCGCGTGGCGGTTGCGTTTTCTCAACCTGGCTCCCACGTGTTCGCTCAACTGCCCCAGCATGGCTTCCAGAATCTTGCGGTGGTGCACATCTTCGGCAAAAGTCGTTTCGCGGCTGATGGATTTAGCTTCCCCGGGTGGTTCGACAGGCCGGTTGTCAATGCCGCGGGCATGGAGAATCAGGGTCTCGCCGTAAGAACCCAGCCTGGCCTTCAGGCTCGAAGGCGGCAGCTGGGCCAGCTTGCCCAGTGTGGATATGCCTATACCCTTGAGCATGGCTTCGGTCTTTTTGCCGATGCCCTGCAGCCTGCCGATTTCAAGCGGAGCCAGGAAGCTTGCCTCCTCCCCGGGCGCTATCTCCAGCACGCCGTCTGGTTTGGCTGCTTCCGAGGCGGCCTTGGCCACTATTTTAGAACCGGCGATACCGACCGAAGCGGTAATGCCGAGCCGGAGGTTAACCTGCCGGCGGATATTTTCGGCCATACCATTCAGTGAACCATGCAGGGATTCGAAGCCGGTAACATCCAGGTAGGCTTCGTCGATGCCAACCGGCTCCAAAAAAGGTGAAAATTCTTCCAGTATAGCCATGAATTTGCCGGAAACATCACGGTAAACGGCATGGCTCCCGCAGACAAAGATCGCCCCGGGGCAGAGCCGGACCGCGGTTTTAAGCGGCATGCCGGAATGAATGCCGAACTTGCGAGCTTCGTAAGAGGAGGCGGCTACTACTCCCCGCCGGTCCGGGTTGCCGCCGACTACCACCGGTTTACCTTTGAGTTCCGGCCTGCGGGCGCATTCGACCGAAACGAAAAAGGCATCCAGGTCAATGTGCATTATTCTTCTGGGTGCGCTCACAGGTTTTTAATCCCCGTTTCCCCCACAAGCTGATCTTCTTTATTGAAAAAGGTCCGGTAGCCCATTTGCAGGGTAAATATAACGGTCAGGGCAACCGCCCCCAGTATACCCAGCATAATGGCAATCTGATAGGCAATAGCCGTAGTCGGAGCGGCGCCGGCCAGGATCTGCCCGGTCATCATACCCGGTAAAAATACGATTCCCATACCAATCATCGAGTTGATGGTGGGCATTATGGCGGAGTCGAAAGTGGAGTTCAAGATATCCCGGGTCGCCATTTGCGGAGTGGCCCCCAGAACCAGGGCTTCTTCCACCATCTGTTTCCGGGTGGTCATTCCATCCGTGAGCGATTTAACCGCCAGCGAGACTGCCGTCATGGAGTTGCCGATAAGCATACCGGCGATGGGGATAAAATACTGCGGGTTGTACCAGGGGTTGACCCGGACGATGACAAACAGAAAGAAAAGCAGGCATAAAACCGTCCCGGCGCCCGTGGCAAGGGCGATAACCTTTTTCAAACCGGTTGAAAGCCCGCCCCGGAATTTGCTGAATATGGTGTATATGGCAAAAGCCTCCATTACTATTACGATAGCGGCTGTAATAAAAGGATTGGGATTATCGAATACATAAACCAGGATGTAGCCGACCAGCACCAGCTGAAGGGTCATTCTGAAAGATGCGATGACGATTTCCTTTTCCCGGCTGATGCCTCTGTGCCGGATGATGGCAAGCACGATTATTACAAAAATATAAGCGGCCGCCACCTGGTAGAAACCCAGGTCGATTATGCCGTTCACCCGGCTGCTCCGCTGGCTGCCCGGCCCCGGGCAATGTGGATAAGGTTATCGGAAATCCGACGGGCTATCGCTTTGGAATGGGTGACCATCACCAGGGTTTTGTTTTGCGAGCGGGTTTTTTCAACAAGCATATCCAGAATGCAGTCAGCCGTTTCATCATCCAGGCCCGAAGCGGGCTCATCAAGCAGGTACACGTCCGGATCCAGCAGTAAGATTCTGCCCAGGGCCAAGCGCTGTTTTTCCCCTCCGGAAAGAATGGCGGACGGACTGTCCAGCGGTTGGGCCAGCCTAACCTGCCCGCATACGTTTCGCAGTATATCCTCACCGGGTATTTCTTTCTGCTGGAATCTGAGGCCGGCAGTCAGGTTATCCCTAACGCTGCCCTCGAAAATAACCGGCGTCTGGGACATCATCACAACCCTGCGGCGGTGCTCTACCGGTCTGATTCCGGCCAGGTCTGCGCCGTTGTAATAAATCCTGCCGGAAGTGGGGGAGGCCATTTTATTCAACAGTCTGAGCAGGCTCGTCTTGCCGCTGCCGCTCGGTCCCAGTAAAGAAGTGACAACCCCCGGCCGGATTGCCAGGGATGGAATGTCAAGAATATGTAGATACTTGACCTGGATGAATTCGAAACCTGCCGCTTCCGACATGCTAAATTTACCTGGTTTGCTCCTGTTGTGGATAACCGGGTTTAAAGCTATCATTACGTGACCTGGTTGTCAATTTGATTCCCGGCCTTCATACTTTCAAGATGACAACCCGCCGGTTTCCGTGTTAGCATTATCCGCGCCATGAAATATGACAATCCCGCGCTCCAAACTACCGGCATCATCAATGGCCCCGGCTTCTTAAGGTGTTTACTTCTGAGCAGTAAACACCATTTGTTTTGTTTTATATTCAGGGCAGCCGGCTTCTATTCCAAATATATTATGAAAAGGAAATGATGAATAAGAAAGTGGTTATCGTAGGCGGGGGCGCCGGTGGCCTGGCAACCGCCAAGGCCCTGGCTGGAACCGACGCGCAAATTACAATTATCGATAAGAACAACCATCACCTTTTTCAGCCGCTTTTGTTCCAGGTCGCCGTTGCCGTGCTTTCTCCGGGGGATATTGCAGCTCCCATACGTTCCATAGTAGGCAAACAACCGAACATTCGTGTTGTGCTGGGAGAAGTAACCCGCTTCGACGTTAATGCCAGGCAGGTTATTCTGAAAGACGGCAGCAGTTATGACTATGATTACCTGGTAGTAGCTACCGGCATCAAGACCTGTTATTACGGTAATGACCACTGGGAGAAGTTCGCTCCCGGCCTCAAGACCGTTGTTGATGCCCTGGAGGCGCGGGAGAAAATCCTGCTTGCTTTCGAAAAAGCCGAAATCGCTGAAAGCCAGCATGAAATTCAACGCCTGATGACGTTTGTAGTCGTAGGCGGCGGGCCTACCGGGGTGGAAACCGCCGGCGCACTCAGGGAACTTCTGAACAAATCGATTGAAAAGGAGTTTAAACGGGTCGATACTTCACGGGCGAGGGTTATTTTAATTGAAGCCCTGGACCGTATTCTCTGCGGCCTGGGCCCCGAACTCAGCGCCCGGGCTACCGCAGACCTTGAAAAAATGGGGGTCGAAGTGTGGCGCAATACCCGCATCACCTGCATCGATGAAAAAGGTGTGTGGATGGAGGACAAGTGCATTGAAACCTCCAACATCATATGGGCGGCAGGCACCATGGCGCCGCCGGAAATCAGTTCCATAGAGGCGGAAAAACCACGCTCCGGCAGGATAGTGGTAAAAAGCGACTGTTCTATTGAAAACCATCCGGAGGTATTCGTCATCGGCGATGTCGCCTGGTTCATGTCGGAAGGCAACCCTCTGCCGCAACTGGCGCCGGTGGCTGTCCAGCAGGCAAAATACGTAGCCGGGATAATCGAACGGGAACCGGCAGCCGGCAACAGGCCGCCTTTCAGGTACAAGGATAAAGGCAACGTGGCGGTCATAGGCCGCGCCAAAGCGGTGATGCAAATCGGCAAGTTCAAAATATACGGCTTTATTGCCTGGCTGGCCTGGATACTGGTACATATTATGGTAATGGTGGATTTCCGCAACCGGTTCAAGGTACTGTTCGAATGGCGCTGGCACTATCTGGGCAACCGGCACGGCATCCGGCTGATAACCGGCATACGCCCGGGCTGCAGGCAGGGCGAGGCCAGCGGCGGGAATCAGCCTCCGTCAAATGCCGCCTAAGCCTGGAAACGCCGGCTTGAAACCTTTATCGAATTTGCCCAGTTAAACCCGTTATGATATTATGACCGCTGTGGCGCTTTGTAATAGAAGCGTTCCTTCTCTTTTTCCAGATTACTGATTTTCAGGCTGGTCCATTTAGTAAACAAGAGAGGTTGCGGATGGCAAATAATAGAATCAAAATAACCGACCTTACCCTGCGTGACGGCCACCAGTCTCTGCTGGCTACCCGTATGCGCACGGATGACATACTGGAAATGGCGCCCGGTATGGACAAGGTGGGATTTTACTCGCTGGAAGTGTGGGGAGGGGCAACCTTCGATGTGCCGACCCGCTTTCTTAACGAAGACCCCTGGGAGAGGCTGGCTAAAATAAAGAAAGCCGCCCCCCGCACACCCCTGCAGATGCTGCTTCGCGGCCAGAACCTGGTGGGTTACCGCCATTATCCGGACGATGTGGTCAAGGCTTTCGTGAAACACGCCGCCCAAACCGGAGTGGATATCTTCCGCGTTTTTGATGCTTTGAATGACGAGCGAAATTTCGAGCCGGCGCTCTCTACAATCAAAGAAAGCGGCAAGCACGCCCAGCTGGCGATCAGCTACTCCCTGACCGAACGCAAGATGGGCGGGCCCGTCTATAACCTGGATTACTACATTGAAAAGGCCGTAAAGTTCGAACAGATGGGCGCCGATTCCCTGTGTATTAAGGATATGGCCGGTATAATCAGTCCGGACGATGCCTATACACTGGTAAAATCCCTCAAGGAAAACATCAAGATACCGGT
>JAFGLQ010000095.1 GCA_016928015.1 Dehalococcoidaceae bacterium | reverse complement strand
CTGAAAAAGACAAGCTTCAAGCCGGCTTACTCCCCGTATGCTGCCACCGTAATTTTACCGGCCAGGTTTTCAAACGTGGCCTGGCCGATGCCTTCCACATTGACCAGCTGCCGGATATGGCGGAAAGGGCCATGCCGGCTGCGGTATTGAATGATTTTTTCAGCGGTAACCTCGCCTATCCCCGGCAGTGCCTCGAGCAACCAGCGCGGCGCCCGGTTCAAGTCTACCTTCTGCTGACTGCTGGAAATGGTTGATGATGTAAAATAAATGCGGCATTCGTCCGGTTCTCCTTTCCCGGTATAACCGCCGGCAGCCTGAAGCAAAGCATCGATGGTATCATCCTGCTGCATCGGGTATATCCCGGGCACGCTCACATCACCTTCGATGTAAACCCGGCCTATGTGCGGGTTAATACTATCAGGCCCGGGCTTAATTTCAATCATTTCCCCCCGGCCGCAGCCTGAAAGCAAGGACAGAATGGAAACAATCAGGCACAGTAATAAAACAAAGGCTTTTTTCATTGAATACCCCCGGAATAGAATGGGGAGATAATTGAATGTGTTCTGTTGTCCCTAAAGGCTATACCAACCGGAAAAATCAAGTCAAGCGCCGGGGGAGGTTATTTGCCGGTGAGCGCCGCTCTGAGGGAAGGTTCGTCATCCGGGCGGGTTACCGCAATAACCTGGTCTTCGGCTTCAATCAACGTTTCGGTCCCGGGAACCAGGGGCGTTCTGTCCCGGCGAATGATGAGTGCCAGGATTACCCCTTCGGGCAATGCCAGTTCCGCTACCCTGCTGCCAACGGTTTGTGCCGATGAGGGAACGGTAATGTCCACAACTTCGAAATCCTTCTCCAGTCCTTTTAACAGGTGCATTACCGGAGGAGACGGTAATTCATGCTTGATGTATTCCAGGATGATATTGGTACTGTTGATGGTTACATCGATACCCAGCTTCTTGAAAAGAGGTTCGTTTCGTTCATCCAGCAGGCGTGCTATGGTGCGCGGAATATTGAAGTGGTGTTTGGCTATCTGACAGGCTACCAGGTTGTCTTCATCTTCACCGGTAAGCGAGATAAAGATATCAGCCCGGCGGGCTCCGGCGCTTTCGAGCATTTTGCCTTCACAACCATCGCCGACCAGGGCTACACTTCCCAGTTCCGCATTAATTCTTTCAACAAGCCCCGGGTCTTTCTCGATTACCAATACCTCGTAGGACTGGCTGATCAGGGATTTCGCCAGGTTGTGACCGAGACGCCCGCCGCCGACAATTATGATATACATTCGCTCTGCCTAACCGGTAAGTTCCTCTTTTATCATCTGGGCAACAATGGTGGTAGAGCTGATAGTTTCCAGCCCGAGCTCACTGTAAAGGTCCCGTCTTAACGGATCGTAAATACGGCATACCACTCTGGGTACGTTGAATATGTGGCGGGCAACCTGGGCGGCCATAATGTTGCGGTTATCACCCTGCGTTGCCGTTATGAAGGCATCAGCCGTTTCAATGCCGGCCCTTCTAAGCACCGCCTCATCCATACCGCTGCCCAGCAGGGCTGTTCCACCGAAATCCTGCTGAAGGCGGCGGAAACTTTCAGCTTTTACGTCCAGTATAGTTACCTGGTGGCCATCCCGGTAAAGCAGTTCCGCCAGGCGGGCTCCAACGCGGCTGCAGCCCATAATTATTACTTTCATGCCTCGGGGTGTTCCTCTTGCGGGTGGTGATACAACAATACCGGGCAGGGAGCATTCTTGAGCACATAGGGCACCACGTCACCCAGGCAAAATTCACCATAGTGCTTCTTGTAAGGCACTCCTATAAGAATCAGGTCCACTTTTTTGGAAATGGCTTCCTCGATGACCGCCGGGCCGACTTCCCGTGCCTGCAAAATATCCGAGTCCACATCGTAACCTTTATGCTCGGCTTCACTGGTCACCTGTTCCAGCAGGTCCTCAGCCCTGTCCACGGCTGTGCTTATTTCGGCATCCAGCGGTAAAGAACGGTCTACCGGGATAACATGCACCGCGAAAATTTCTGCCTGCTTTTTATTCCGGCTCAAGCTGCAGGCAAGCTCCATGGCAGCTTCGTCAGCCCTGGTACCGGCAACCGGTACCAGTATTCGGTTAAATTCCATAGCGTTTGAAGTCACAAGGGCTTATTATAGACATCCCCAATCAAGTTTACAACCCTGGATACAGGCGGTCAACCACATTCAATGTTTTTTACTTGCTTTAAGGCTCCTTTTTGAGTTAAAGTCAACTCATGCCAAAAGTAAAAAGTATTTTTATTTGCCAGGAATGCGGGCGCCAGAGCCCAAGCTGGCTGGGCAAATGCCCTGGTTGTGAAGCCTGGAACAGTTTCCTTGAAAAACCTGCCGGCAGGCAGCAGCCGGCGGCAAAAACAGCATCCATGCTGGCCCCTCCGCAAATGCTTTCATCAGTCAAAACCGGTGAGGAAAAACGCCTTCAGACCGGTATCGGAGAACTCAACCGGGTGCTGGGGGGAGGAATCGTACCGGGTTCGCTGGCGCTGATTGGCGGCGAACCGGGAATCGGGAAATCTACCCTCCTGCTCCAGGCAGCCGCCAATATCGCCGCCTCTGGAGGCAGGGTGGTGTATATAAGCGGTGAGGAAACCGCTAACCAGGTAACCCTGAGAGCCCGCCGGCTGGGTATCAGCGGGCTCAACCTGTACCTTGTTTCCGAAACCGACCTGGAGATTATCCTCGAACAAGCCGGATCTCTCCAGCCGCAGATGCTGGTGGTCGATTCCATCCAGTCGGTTTATACTCCAGAAGCCGAAACCCTGCCCGGCAGCCTTAACCAGCTGAGGCTGTCCACTCAAAAACTGATGAACTGGGCAAAAACCGGCAACTGTCCCGTTTTCATTACCGGGCATGTTACCAAGGATGGAACCATCGCCGGCCCCCGGGTGCTGGAACACATGGTGGACGTAGTACTCTACCTCGAAGGCGAACCCTTCCAGGCTTACCGCATTTTGCGCTCGGTTAAAAACCGCTACGGCTCAACCAATGAAGTCGGTATTTTTGAAATGCAGTCAGAAGGCCTTCTGGAAGTCAGCAACCCTTCTGAAATCTTTCTTTCCGAACGGCTCGCCGATACGGTGGGCTCGGCTGTGGTGCCCACCCTGGAAGGCAGCCGCCCCCTGCTGGTAGAGGTTCAGGCTCTTACCAGCCCTTCGGTATTCGGACAGCCCCGCCGGGTAGCCAACGGTATCGATTTCAACCGCCTGCTGATGCTTACCGCGGTTCTCAGCCGCCGTTGCGGCTTCAAACTCGGCAAGGAAGACGTTATCGTCAATGCCACCGGCGGCATGCGTATTTTCGAGCCGGCGGCTGATCTTGCCATAGCCCTGGCTATAGCCTCTTCCTACAAGGACCACCCACTGCACCCGGAATTGACAGCCGTAGGCGAAGTAGGGCTGTCCGGGGAACTTAGAGCGGTCAGTAGGCTGGACAGGAGAATCTCGGAGGCGGCGCGGCTGGGTTTCAAGTACTGCATAGTACCGGAAAGGGGCCTGAAAAATACCCGTAACGCTCAAATCAAACTGCTGACAGCCTCAACCCTGAAGGAAGCCATCCGGCTGGGATTAAAACAGGGAGGTCCGGGCGGTGCTTAACGGTGAAAAGGTATCCGCCGTAATACTGGGAGCCGGTTCAAGCCGGAGGATGGGAGGCGGGGACAAGATGTTTTCAGTTCTTGCCGGCAAACCCTTGCTTCACTGGTCAATCCTGGCATTCCAAGAGCACCCCCTGGTAGATGAAATAGTGCTGGTTTTAAACTCTGCCAACCATGCGCGGGGTACCCGTCTGGCCAAACGCGCAGGTTTTGACAAAATCACGGTTATCATCACCGGCGGCGCCAGGCGCCAGGATTCGGTAATACAGGGATTGGACCACGTCACCGGAAGCTGGGTGCTTGTTCATGACGGTGCCAGACCCCTGGTTGATGAAAACATTATAACCACCACCCTGCAAGCTGCGTTCACCGCCGGAGCCGCAATTCCAATGGTGCCTGTTACCGATACCATCAAAACCGTGGGGAGCGGCCTGGTTAATAAAACGCTGATAAGGCAAAACCTGTATGCCGCCCAGACGCCGCAGGCTTTCCGCACGCAAGAGCTTATCAAGGCTTACCGGCAGATCGACATCGAACTCACAGACGATTCCCAGGCGATAGAACTGACCGGGGGCAGGGTTAGCCTCGCTCCCGGTTCATATGATAATATTAAGGTTACCACTCCGGGCGACCTCAAACTGGCCGGAATACTGATTAAACAGCGAGGGGGTGAATTATGAGGACAGGAATAGGTTATGACTGCCATCGTCTGGCACCCGAACGCAAACTTGTTCTGGGCGGAGTACACGTACCCTTCGATAAAGGCCTGATAGGCTGGAGCGATGCCGATGCACTGACCCATGCCGTCATCGATTCCCTGCTGGGAGCAGCCGCCCTGGGTGACATCGGCACCTACTTTCCACCCGGCGACCCGGTTTACAAGGACATTTCCAGCCTCAAGCTTCTGGAAGAAGTGGTAAAGATGCTCAAAGACAAGGGGTACCAGGTCGTTAACGTGGATTCTACCGTCATCGCCGAACAGCCCAGACTTCGCGAGTACATCGACCAGATGCGCGCCAGGCTCGCCGGTGTGCTTAACGTGGAAACGCAACAGGTAAGCGTAAAAGCCGGTACCGCCAACCTGCTTGGGTTCGTCGGCCGCGAAGAAGGCATGGCCGTGATAGCAGTATCCACTATTACCAGCGAATAACCATGAAAATATATTCCACTCTTACTCGCACCAAAGAAGAGTTCCTGCCCCTGAAAGAGGGGGAAGTCAGCATGTATGTCTGCGGGGTTACACCCTACATGGATGCCCACGTCGGCCATGCCATGAGCTATATTACCTTCGACGTCATCCGCCGCTATCTGGAATACAAGGGCTACCGGGTAAAATACATTCAAAACGTAACCGATATCGACGACAAGATTATCGACCGGGCCTTAAGCCAGAAAATACCCGCCCGGGAACTGGCTGATAAATTCTTTAACAGCTTTACCGAGGATATGGCTTGCCTGAACATCCGCCCGGCTGATGCTTTTCCCCGGGCAACACTTGAAATTCCCAAGATGATCGAGATGATAACCAGCCTTATTCAAAAAGGCCATGCCTACGCCGCTAAAAGCGGCAGTGTCTATTTCAGAGTGCGTTCCATGCCGGACTACGGCAAACTCTCCGGTCGCAACCTGGAAGACATGATGGCTGGCGCCCGCATAGAACCAGGCGATGAAAAAGAACATCCCATGGATTTTGTAATGTGGAAGGCCGCCAAGCCGGGCGAACCTTCCTGGCCCAGTCCGTGGGGTGAGGGCCGTCCCGGCTGGCACATGGAATGCAGCGCCATGGCGCTCGGTTACCTGGGGGAAAGCGTAGACATTCACGGCGGCGGCCAGGACCTGATATTTCCGCATCATGAAAACGAGATCGCCCAGTCTGAATGCGCCACCGGCGTAAAACCTTTCGTGCGTTACTGGCTGCATAATGGCCTTTTAAAGCTGGGCGAAGAGAAAATGAGCAAGTCCCTCGGCAACCTGGTTACCATCAAGGACGCCTTGAAATTCTACTCCTCCGATGCCATCCGCCTGTTTGTCATAAGCTCATATTACCGCAATCCTTTAACCTACTCTCTGGATGCTTTGGACGCATCCCAGAAAGGGGCTGAAAGGTTATCCAAAGCCGCTCACATCGAAAGTAACGGCCAGTTCCCGCTCGAGCTGGATCTAGGCTCCGTGGAAGACTCGTTCGTTGCGGCGATGGATGATGATTTCGACACCCCTAAAGCCGTAGCAACACTGTTCGACCTGGCACGCCAGATCAACACCGGCAGGGATTCTGGCCTAGATATCAGCCGAGCCCAGCAGTTGCTGTTAAAATTGGGCAGTGTCCTGGGTTTAACACTGGCTGAACCGGATACGGGTTCGGCCGAAGCCGGACCTTTTATCGAACTGCTGCTCGATATTCGAAAAAGCCTGCGCCAGGAGAAACAATTCGGCCTGGCCGATGAGATAAGAAACCGGCTAGCATCAATGGGAGTCGTCATCGAAGACAAACCCGAAGGGGCAAGCTGGCACCTCAAGCGCTAGTTCTTCAAGTTGCCATACCAGGGCAGTTTTTGCTAAAGTAATCAGTCGTTGTTTTTGACACGGGGCCGTAGTTCACTTGGGAGAACGTTTGACTGGCAGTCAAAAGGTAGCGGGTTCGAATCCCGCCGGCTCCACCAT
>JAFGLQ010000094.1 GCA_016928015.1 Dehalococcoidaceae bacterium | reverse complement strand
CTACCGGCAAGGGCAATCCTTTTTCCAGGGTTTCTGCCAAACGCTTGTGGGCTGCGTCGCGTGCCGTATAAACGAATCCGCTTAACAGAAGGCTGTCACCGGCCTTGAGGCTGAGAATATCCTCGGTATTGAAAGGGGTATGCATCTGCCGGGTATGCATCAGATCACCGCCTCGGCATGACGTGCGCTGTGGCATTGAAGGTTTACCGCCACCGGAAGGCTGGCAATGTGACAGGGCATTGCAAAAGCATGTACGGCCAGTGCAGTAATGCTCCCTCCCATACCCAGCGGTCCGATACCCAGCTTGTTTACCTGTTCCAGAATGCGCCGTTCCATTCCGGCGATTTCATCGTCTTGACTGGCGCTGTCAACGGAGCGCATCAGGGCTTTCTTGGCCATAACGGCCGCTCTTTCCAGAGTGCCTCCGATTCCCAGTCCGATGACAAGCGGCGGACAGGCGGTTCCTCCGGCTTCGCGTACTACCTGTAATACCAGGTCCGTTATCGCCGTTTCGCCGTCGCCGGGCTTGAGCATGGCAAGGCGGCTCGCGTTCTCCGCGCCACCCCCTTTTGGCATCAGGGCGATCTTAACAGTATCACCGGGAACCATGTCATAGTGGATAACCGGCGGGGTATTGTCCCCGGAATTTTTTCTGTCAGAATACGGCCTGCTGACCATTGATTTTCTGAGATAGCCCTGCCCGTAACCCTGCCGTACGCCCTCCACAATGGCGTCACCCAGGCTGCCGCCGACAATATGTACATCCTGGCCGAGCTCGACAAAAACCAGTGCCGTGCCGCAATCCTGGCAAAGAGGAAGCCTGTCCCTCCCGGCGATAACGGCATTCTCCAGTAGAGCGCTTAAAATTTGCCTTCCCAGCGGGGATTCCTCTTTTTCAACCGCTGTTTTAAGTGCGTCGATTACATCTCGTCCAAGATTGAAATTGGCCGTCATGCAAAGCCGGGCAACGACTTCAGATATCCGGCTGATATCTATCTCTCTGATCGGCATACCTCAATTTTAACACCCCCGGGCGCAAGATTACTAATACGGCAGGTATTATTTTTTGCCCCGGCTGGTCGATACGGGTATAATCTTTAAGCAGAATGACAAATGCACGAAATATCCCGCACGATCAGGAACTGGACAGCTTCGATACCCTGGTTGGCATTATTGCCCGCCTGCGTTCTCCCGGCGGCTGCCCCTGGGACCGCAAACAGACCCACCAGTCCATCCGGGATTCCCTGCTTGAGGAAACTTACGAAGTGCTGCAAGCCATCGACGCCAACCAGCCGCAAAACCTCAGAGAAGAACTCGGAGACCTGCTTCTCCAGGTTGTATTGCACGCCCAGATCGCCAGTGACAGCAAGGACTTCGATATAAGCCAGGTAATCAATCTTGTAAATGAAAAATTGATTCGCCGCCACCCGCATGTTTTCGGCAACATTCCGGCCGAGGGTGTCGAACAAGTCCTGGCTAACTGGGAAGAAATCAAGAAAGCCGAGCGCTCCAGGGGCACCTCCATGCTTAAGGGAGTGCCTGTCACCCTGCCATCGCTGAGTTACAGCCAGGCAATTCAAAAAAGAGTAGCGCGGGTAGGCTTCGACTGGGATGAAGACGGCGGCGTTATCCAAAAGGTGGCCGAAGAAGCAGACGAAATCAGACGGGCTGAAAGCCGGGAGGAAAAGGAAAAAGAATATGGAGACCTGTTGTTTACCCTGGCCAATCTCGCCCGGCGCCAGGGTATCGACCTTGAATCAGCCCTGCGCGGTGCCAACCGCCGGTTTTACCAGCGTTTCAACACCATGGAGCGGTTGTGTGAAGAGCGAGGCCTTGATTTCAAATCTCTGGGTTATAACAAGCAGAACGAATTGTGGGAGGAGGCTAAAAAACTGCTGGGGTAAAAATCGGGGCGAGTGGATTCGAACCACCGACCTCAGCGTCCCGAACGCTGCGCGCTAACCAGGCTGCGCTACGCCCCGTAATTCACTTACTATTATAGAAGTAAGAGCAAATTTAAAGCAAACTCAAATATGAAATACGCAGTTCTCATAGTAGACGGTGCCGCCGGTTTGCCTATACCCGGTATGGGCGGCAAAACCTGTCTGGAACTGGCCGGCACACCCGGCCTGGACCGAATCGCAAGAGAAGGCCGGGTCGGCCTTGCCCGAACAGTACCCGACGGCATGGAACCTTCCAGTGCCTGCGCCTGCATGTCGGTAATGGGTTATGACCCCGTAACCTATTACAAGGGGCGTGCCGCGATCGAGGCAGTCAGCCTTGACATTCCCGTCGAGGCTGACGAGGCGGTATTTAGGTGCAACCTGGTCAATACCGATGGCGGCATCATGCATAGTTATTGCGCCGGACATATATCCACTCCCGAAGCGGTTGAAATCATCGAATCGCTGAACCGACATATCGGCAGTGAAAACGTCCACTTTTATCCGGGTGTCGGCTACCGCCATATCCTCAAGCTTAAAGGCTGCACCGAAACCCTGGCAGCGGTTACCACTCCACCCCACGACATATCCAACAAACCCATTGCAGGTTATCTGCCCCGTGGAAATGGCAGCCGTCTGCTTTTAGAACTCATAGAATTGTCCAAAAACGTTCTCGCCGGGCACCCGGTCAATATTAAGCGGGCCAGCCAGGGCAAAATTCCCGCCACCAGCATATGGCTGACATGGGGCTCGGGACCGCCACCGCATATACCTCCTTTTATAACAGCCCACGGGATTCAGGCAGCTATTACATCCGGAGTAGACCTGTTGAACGGCCTGGGCAAAATGATGTCTTTGGAGATACTTGATATCCCGGGGGTAACCGACGGGCAGGATAATGACTGTATAGCCCAGGTAGAGGGCGCAATCAAAGCGCTGGAACGCAATGACCTGGTAATAATTCATTTTGAAGCTCCGGACGAAGCCGGCCATGCCGGTTCGGCGGATCAAAAAATTGCAGCCATCCAGAAAGCTGACCGTGAAATGGTCTCCCGTCTGGCTGATTACCTTGAAGGAAAGGGACGCCTGCTGGTCATGCCGGATCATCCGACTCCGATTAACCTGCTGACTCACACTCCGGACCCGGTGCCTTTCCTGATATGGGGCAGCGGTATACGCCCGGATTCTGCCATGAGATTCACCGAAGCCGAAGGGCTGGCGAGTGGCACTGTCATTGACCCCGGATGGAAACTGATGGGCATGCTGCTTGGGAAACAGGCATAAATGTCCAAGCGCGAAGACGAATACTACCGGCAAAATTATTATGGCGGGCACCCGCCGGCCTGCACCTGTGTAAAGTGTACTCAGAAAAGGCTGGCAGGCCTGAAGCATGAGCGTGGTTCGGACAAGAACTGGCTGTATACTCTTATGGTAGTCTGCCTGGTTTCAACAGGTTTTATCGCCGCCGGCCTTCTCGGACAAAGGTTGGACATGGCCGCCGGCATCGTCATTGCCGTTGTTGCGCTGAGCGTATTTTTCTATTCGCTAGCCCGCCTTAAAAACCCGTGGGGTTCTTTTCGCTCCGGCCTGCTGGCGCTGATAATCGCAGTGGTTACATTGCTGGTCAGCCTTGCCGGATGATTTCAGGCCCGGCAACCGCCTACACCGGTTTTAACTGCCGCTTTACGTTCAGCTTATGCCAGACCCGCATTCCATGGGTGAAAATAATTGCGCTCAACAACCTGGCGATAATGATAAAAAAGATGTAACCGCCAACTATAGTAGACAGTACCGCAGAATGTTCCACCATGGAATGGTTAATGCCGATAGAAGTATGGAAATACTGCAGTTCTTCATCCGGTATATCGCCCCTGCGGCACTCCTCGATAATGACCGCCGAACCTATGGTGACTCCCCCGAATATGGCTACCAGCCATGGCACCAGGGCCTGCGGGGAAAGCCCCATTAGCCTCATCACCGGAGAAAGCTTTTCCCTGCCCTTTTCAATCAGCCCGAAGGAGATGGCAACCTCCTGAAGTATCAGAATAAGCGTCACCACTACCATAATCTGAATTGAAAGCAGCGATATGTCGATTAGCCAGTCCCCAAAAACCTGCCGGAACGGGGCTCTGTCCAGAGCCCCTACCACCTGGTAGCTTTGTTCGGTCCCATCGAAAACCAGTGATACCAGGTAGACACTCACCACCGAAGCAACCAGCCTTACAGCGGTAATTTTGAAGAAATTAATTCCTGACCGCCACTGAATAATGCCTTCAATAATCAGCGAGTGGGATACGGCGGTAAAAAGAATCAGCAATACCTGCTGTGGCAAGGTAAACTCCAGCACCGCCATGACGGCAACCGCGCCGTATACATCGGCAAATATACCAGCCACGACAGGGAAAAAGGCTTCCGGGGGAAGATTAATCAGGGCCATCACCGGCTTGAAAACCGGCTCCAGCCAGGCCACTACCCCCAGCCATTCAAGAAGAACCGCCAGTGCGGATATGGGTATAAACAGCTTCAATATCCACAGGGAACTGCCAAGGCCTTTTTTAGCCCCTGTTTTTATATCTCTTTTAAGTTTTCCACCATCTAAACGAAACAAAAGGCTCCTGCCCTGATAATTTATTGAGACACTATTGTACGTTTTTTACCGGTCATCGGTCCACGCGTCAGTTATGCAACACCGGTTCACCTTGCCTGCGCACGCTTGGGCAAGACGTTCACGTCTGGCGCGGCAGGATGCCGGTGCCGCCGTTTCTCTTGTCAGGCCCGGAAGGGCTGTAGTATACTAGGCTATCATAAATACCGGTTGGGAGGATGTACCGTGGAACTTTTTTGCTTTCCCAAGTGCCCGAAATGCGGCGATAAAGAGGGAGTCCTGGTGCCATTATCCGATTTCGGTTCTAATGGCGCGTCATTGCTTTACAAAGCCTGGGTTTGTACCAACCCGGATTGCGGTTACAATTTAAAAATCAGAAACGGTGATATTTACGTAAACGAGCCTATCATGAACGGGGCCGGCAATCACCGCGCCCGCCCTGTGGCCTGACCTGGCGTAATAAATACCGGCCAGGGGTAATTGCGATGCTAACCCATCTGGAAAAGTTACACCGGATGGCGCTTGATCTTTTGTTTCCGGCAAGGTGTCTCAACTGCGGCCGGGAGAAGGGTTATATTTGCCCTGATTGCATGGAAACCCTGGAGCGGCTTAAACCGCCGGTTTGCCCGGTGTGCAATTTACCCATTAAAAACAACCGGCAGTGCGATTGCCGCTATTTTAAATCGCTTGACGGGCTGATTTCCCCTTTTGTTTACCAGGGAACAATCCGCCAGGCATTAATACAGTTTAAATACCATAACCTCCGCGCCATCGCTCCGTTACTGGGAAGTTTGCTCTGGGAATGCCTGTCGTCCAGGCCGGTGCCGTCCGATATACTCACGCCTGTGCCCCTGCATCAAAAGCGCCTGCGTTGGAGGGGTTACAACCAGTCCCGGCTGCTCGTTGACCATTTAAGCAAATTGAGCGGCATCCCCAGCACACAAAGCCTGTTGAAAATCCAGAATACTCCATCCCAGGTCGATGCTAAAAACACCCACGCGAGAAGAACTAACGTAGAAAGTGCTTTTATGGTTGCCGGCGCCGATTTTTTCGGCAAAAGAGTGCTCGTCGTTGATGATGTGGCTACCACCGGTGCGACACTTGACGGCTGCGCCCTGGCGCTCAAAAAGGCCGGAGCGATAACAGTACGCGGTCTTACTCTGGCGAGGGAAATATAACAAAGAAAGGCAGGTTGAAGGATGGAAATCATTATCGGCAGCAAAAACATGGATTTACCCGGGAGAGCCAAAAATTACATCGAGAATAAACTGGGCAAGCTCAGCCGCCGACTGGATGACATCAGCGAAATCAGGGTAGACGTTTCCCGGGAAAAAACCAGGTCGGATCAGGACCGGTTTATTGTGCGTATCGTGCTGGATTGCCAGTCTACCCTTATCCATACCGAAGAACGCGGCGAAACTATACAGTCAGCTACCGATAAAGCCGTTCCGCTGATCGAACGGCAGTTCGAACGGTGGAAGGGCAAGCTGGAGGACCGGTCAAAAAACGCACTCCCAACCGGTATTGCCATGGCCGAACCGGAGGAAAATGAAAACCCGGCATCGCTTGAACGCAAATCTATCGTCAAAGTCAAGCGTTTTGCCATAAAACCGATGCCGGTAGAAGAAGCCGCCGATCAGATGGAAATATTAAAACATGACTTTTTCCTGTTTACCAATGCTGAAACCAGCAAAGTCAATCTGCTTTACCGCAGAAAGGAAGGAAACTACGGACTTATCGAACCCGACATTGATTGACCGGGGCTCCGTTTATACATCGGTGGAGACATTTTGGGGCTGGGTGGGTATACTTGCGACCGGCACCGGCATCCGGCGCCTTGCTCTGCCCCGCCCCGACCGGAGACTTGCACTTGAAGATCTGGGGGACTTGAGCGATGCAATGTATGATGAAGACCGTTTTGACGAACTTGCCCGAAAGTTGAAGGCGTATTTCAAGGCTGAACCGGTGGTTTTCGACGAAGCGCTGGATGTGTCCGGGTATACGCCTTTTATGCGCTCTGTGTGGCAGAGCGCCCGCCATGTTGGCTACGGTGAAACTGCCAGCTACGGGGAAATAGCTTCATCTGCCTTCAATCCTCGTGCCTTTCGCGCGGTAGGCCAGGCAATGAAACGCAATCCGGTTCCGTTGATAATACCCTGCCACCGGATAATCCGCACAGACGGTTCAATGGGCGGATTTTTTGGTGGGGAGCACATAAAACAAGGTTTGCTCGAACTTGAAAAGCGTGGCCTGACCCGGCTCCGGCCGGACTAGGCAGGCATATTAAGTTTGATATATTCAGCCTCGTAACGTTCAATAAGGCCTCTGGCGGAAAATGAATAGTAGCCGTCACGAGCAACAATTACGTGATCAAGCACCTTAAGCTGCATCAGTATTGCCCCAAATACCAGTGTCCGGGTAAGGTTTTTGTCCTCCGGGCTTGGTTCGAGGCACCCCGAAGGATGATTATGGGCGAAAATCAAGCCGGTCGCATGATGCTTCAGAGCCTTCTGCATTACTTCACGGGGATAGACGGCGCTGCGGTTGACTGTACCTGTAAACAGGTCTTCAATCTTTTCCAGCCGGTTGCGGTTGTTCAGATACAGCACCTTGAATATTTCAACAGGCTGAGTGGACATTGATGCTTTAAGGTAATTGTAAACATCATCGGCGCTGTTGAAATACTGCTCCGGTTTTAAAGATGTCATGGCCTTCTCCTGCAGCCATTTCTCGGCAACGCTTCGAATAATTTGTATGGCGACTGTATTCTGCCTGCCGAGGCCTTCAATCCCGGCCAGTTGTTCCGGTGATGCCTCCAAAACACCTTTAAGGTTGCCAAACAACCTGATTGCCGCTTTTGCCTGGGATTTTACATCCTTACGCGGCGTGCCCAAGATCAACAGAAGTTCGACTATTTCGTATTCGGTAAGAGCGTCAATCCCTTTGGCTGCAAAACGTTCCCTCAATCGCTGTCGGTGGCCCTTGTTGTCCTCCGGTTTACTGCGCAGCGGAACCGGTTCCGTTTGCCAACTCAACACTCACTCCTTTTTCACCCAGGATATCTGCCAGTTTCTTGTGCAACTGGGTAGAATAACTGATTTCGGTATCGGGCAGCTCCATGCGGTATATTCGGCTGCCGTTGTTTACTACCAGCACAACCCGGTCCATGCCCGGATATTTCTTCAATATGCCAATCAGCCGGTCCAACTTTTCAAGGTCCCGGGCCTCGTCCTCGGTCTGATCTATATGCAAAAAAATGCGTTTCGGATCCTGGTAAATTTCAGATTCACCTCTGGCTGTGTTCCTCAAATCGGGTTCCTCCGGTATTTTATTAAGCTCATATACGCTGGCTCCGTCGGCTACTATCTGAACATTGTCTCCTCTTGCCTTGATACGCCCCTGTACCAGCAAAATATTCCCTTCCTGCCACATCTCTTTGGATGCTGCATAGACCCGTGGCCAGGCAACCACTTCTACACTGCCGTCCATATCCTCGAGCACTACACTCACCGATGCCTTTCCGTCCCGGGTTGTGAGCAGCCTAACGGAGGCTACCATACCGGCCACGCGCGCGGTTTTGCCTTCCATTTCTTCATCGATCTGCCCGCAAAGAACTATGTCGCTATCGGCATCTACCTGACCGGCATACGGGCTGAAAGGATGCTGGGAGAGGTAAACCCCCATCAATTCCTTTTCCCAGCCCAATTTTTCCTTGAGTGTTACCTCAGCCGGTTCCAGGTCAAGGCTCGGCAGCGGCGTTGCCGAAGTATCGCCGAAAAGGTCGAACATGGTGGTCTGTCCGGTCGATTTCAATTTTTGCTGCCTTTCCGAAAGTGACATAATCCGGGGCAGGTTGGCCAGCAGAGTGCCCCGGTCGGCCAGGCCATCGAGGGCGCCGGCTTTTATCAGGCTCTCCACTGCCCTGCGATTGACCGTACCCAGATTGACCCGGCGGGCAAGTTCTTCGATAGAAGAAAACGGTCCGTTCTGCTGACGTTCGATTACAATCGGCTCGACGGCATTTGCGCCAATATTCTTAATAGCAGTCAACCCGAAACGAATCGCCTTGCTGCCATCCGGCTGTTCTTCAATGGCAAAATTGAGTTCGCTGTGGTTAATCGAAGGCGGCAGTACCCGTATTCCCAGGTTGCGGCACTCACCAAATGCGGTTGCCAGCTTCTCCGAGTGCCCCAAATATGAAATCAGCAGAGCAGTCATATATTCCACCGGATAGTTGGCTTTAAGATAGGCTGTCTGGTAGGCTACCAGGGCATAGCTGACAGCGTGGGCTTTATTGAAAGCATAGCCGGCGAAGGGCTCAATCAGGGCAAAAACCTCTCCGGCTACATCTTCAGGGTAACCCAGTTTCAGGGCTCCGTCAATGAAAGTACTGCGCTCCTTCTTCATGGCACCGGCGATTTTCTTGCCCATCGCCTTGCGGAAAATATCAGCCTG
>JAFGLQ010000093.1 GCA_016928015.1 Dehalococcoidaceae bacterium | reverse complement strand
TGGAAGTCATCGAAGCTCACCACCTGTTCGATATTGGCTATGATAAAATAAGAGTGATGGTTCATCCTTCAAGCCTGGTTCATTCCATGGTGGAATTCATTGATGGTTCTGTAAAAGCCCACCTGAGCTATCCCGATATGCGCCTGCCTATTCAATATGCCCTGTCATATCCGGAAAGATGGGCTAACCCGTTACTTCCTCGAATAGACTGGTCCGGGCTGGACAGCCTGGCCTTCGAAGAGCCGGATGTGGAGTCCTTCCCCTGCCTTGAACTGGCTATCAACGCCGGCAGGCGGGGCGGCACCTATCCGGCTGCCCTGTGCGGCGCCGGGGAAGCTGCAGTTGAACTGTTTTTGAACGGTGAAATTAATTTTCCCCGTATTGCCGAGCTGGTAGAACAGGTGCTCGATGAGCATAATTCCTGTGGAAACCCGGATCTGGATACCATTGAAAAAGCGGCGATAACCGCCCGAAACCGGGCAATAACGATCAGCAGAGAGTGATATGGACATACTTATAACCCTTTTAGCCTTTTTATTCGTACTAGCGCTTGTCATAATCGCTCATGAACTGGGCCATTTCGGCGCAGCCAAGGGTTTCGGCATCAAGGTCGAAGAATTCGGCATCGGTTTCCCGCCGCGGTTGATTACCGTTCAGCGGGGAGAAACCCTGTATTCATTGAACGCCATCCCCCTGGGCGGTTTTACCAAGATGGCGGGCGAAGAGGACCCGAACATCGAACGCAGCCTGGCCAGCCAGAAACCCTGGAAAAGGCTGGTGGTACTTTCAGCGGGTTCGGTTATGAACTTCCTGCTGCCCTTCCTGCTTATTTCGATTGCCCTCATGATCCCCCATCAGGCCGTTTACAGCGACGTTAACATAGTCGAGATATCACCCGGTTCGCCTGCCCAAAGCGCCGGGTTGCAGCCGGGCGACAGGCTGCTTGCCATTAACGGGCGTGAAATCGAAAGCCTTATCGACGTAAACCGATATATACAGTTAAACCTGGGCAAGGAAATATCCATGGTTTACGAACGAACCGGCTCCGAATACGTTACCAGCCTCGTCCCCCGCTGGAAGCCACCCGAAGACCAGGGCTCGATAGGAGTGGCGCTGAAAGCTGAAAACATCGAAGTGGTCAGCCAGAGCCTGCCATTCTGGGAAGCCATTCCCCAGGGGGTTCGGGAAACTTTTGAGACCTTGGTTTTATTCAAGAATTCAATCCTCAGCCTGTTAACCGGGGCAGCCCCTGCCGGCGGTGTTACCGGGCCGGTGGGCATCGCCCAGCTTACCGGAGAGGTTGCCCGGGCAGGAGTCAGTCCACTGCTGGAATTTGCGGCTTTCCTTTCTATTAACCTGGGCATCATCAACCTGCTGCCGCTGCCGGCCCTGGATGGCGGACGTATTATGTTCGTACTCCTTGAATGGATCCGAAAGGGCAAGAAGATATCCCCGAAAAAAGAAGGGCTGGTTCACCTGGCTGGATTTATCCTGCTTATGCTGCTTATGCTGGCGGTTACCGTTCAGGACCTGGCCCGTATTATCGGTGGAGGTGGCCCGCTGCCTTGATAAACCGGCGCAAGACTAAATCCATCAGCATCGGCGGCGTTATGGTCGGCGGTAATGCGCCGGTCGTAGTGCAGTCCATGACCAAGACCGATACGCGCGATGTTAAAGCCACCCTGCGCCAGATTGACCAGCTCCAGGATGCCGGCTGCGAAATTGTGCGTGTAGCCGTTCCTGATCTGGAAGCCGCCATGGCGCTGGCCGAAATAAAAAAATCTGCCCGCCTTCCACTTATTGCCGATATCCATTTCGACTATCGGCTTGCTTTGGAAGTAATTAAAAACGGTATCGACGGCCTGCGGCTGAACCCCGGCAATATCGGCGGGCGGGAAAATGTTACCCGCGTGGTTAAAGCCGCCAGGGAAAAACAGATACCTATTCGTATCGGTGTAAATGCCGGCTCGCTGCCGGTTGATATCGACAAGTCTCTGCCCACGGCTGATAGAATGGTGACTGCCCTTATGCGTGAAATCGAACTGGTGGAAAGCCTGGGTTTCGACTTGATAAAGGCTTCTCTGAAAGCGTTCGATGTGCCCACCACCATCGAAGCATACCGAAAAGCTTCTGCAATAATTGATTACCCGCTGCACCTGGGGATAACGGAGGCCGGAATACCGCCGGAAGGTGTAATCCGATCGACTGCCGGCCTGGCTCCGCTCCTTTACGAAGGCATCGGCGATACCATCCGCGTTTCCCTGACCGCCCCGCCGGCAGAAGAGGTCGAAACAGCTTACGAAATACTGAAGAGCCTGAACCTGCGCAACCGCGGGCCGGTGCTTATCAGCTGCCCCACCTGCGGCCGGACCGAAATAGACGTAAGAAGTATTACCGGTCAGGTGAGGCAACACCTCGCCGGTTGCCCGAAGGTCCTGAAAGTGGCGGTGATGGGATGCGTGGTCAACGGGCCCGGAGAAGCCAGGGATGCCGATATAGGCATTGCCGGAGGCAAGGGTAAAGCTGTGCTTTTCAGCCGGGGTCAAAAAATAAAAACCATCGATGAAGCCGATATTGTTACTGAACTACTGGCGGAAATAGACCGTTTCCCCGGCTAGCTTTTTGGCCGCACCGGTGCTACCATCAAGGCTTTTAAACCTGTTATACTTGATGCGGAATAAATTTTCATACTGGCATTCACAAGGAGAAACGGGAATTGCGCTTTTCAAAGTTGATCGGTAAAACCTTAAAGGAGATCCCGGCTGAAGCCGATACCATCAGCCATCAGCTTATGGTGAGGGCCGGTATGATACGCCAGCTGTGTGCAGGCGTTTATTCATACCTGCCCCTGGCCTTGCGCAGCCTCAAGAAAATCGAAGACATCATAAGGGATGAAATGGACAAGGCCGGCGGCCAGGAAGTCGGTTTGCCGGTACTGCAACCCAGGGAATTGTGGGATAAAAGCGGCCGGGCTGAAGCTTTCGGTAAAAACCTCTTTGAACTATCCGACAGAAAAGAACGCCGGTTGGTCCTGGGTCCGACTCACGAAGAGGTTATAACCGACCTGGTGGGCTATTTTGTAAAGAGTTACAGGGACCTGCCGGTAATGGCCTACCAGATTCAAACCAAGTTCAGGGATGAACCCCGCCCCCGCGGCGGCCTTATACGGGTACGGGAATTTACAATGAAAGACCTGTATAGTTTCGATATTGATGAAAAAGGGCTGGACGAAAGCTACCGGAAAATGCGCCAGGCTTACCAGAACATTTACAGGCGCACCGGACTGCCTGTAATCATGATTCAGGCTGATTCCGGCGCCATTGGCGGTAAGGACTCCAGCGAATTCATGGCTGTCACCGAATGCGGCGAAGATGTCATTATCTACTGTGACAAATGCGGTTATGCTGCCAATTCCGAAAAGGCAAACAGTATAAAGGCCGAAGGTGTTAACGAGGGCCTTCTCGAGATCCAGGAAGTAGCCACCCCCGGCCAGAAAACCATAGAAGAAGTTGCCCGATATCTGGGTATTCCCAAGTTTCAGACCATAAAAGCGGTTTTTTATATCGCCGATGGAGAAATAATCTTTGTTACCCTGAGAGGCGATATCGAGGTTAACGAAATAAAGCTGAAAAACCTGCTGAAGGCAACCGATTTGCGCCTGGCTTTACCGGACGAAGTCAGGCAGGCCGAACTGGTAGCCGGTTCGGCATCGGCTATCGGATTGAAAAACATTCGCATTGTTGCCGATGAATCCATTACCATGGGCACAAATTTCGTGGCCGGAGCCAATAAGCCGGACTGCCACCTTAGAAATGTCAACTACCCGCGTGATTTCAAGGTCGACCTGATAGGCGATATCGCCCTGGCTCAAGCCGGTGAAGGCTGTCCCGAATGCGCCTGCGCCCTCAATTCAGCCAGAGGTATCGAGGTAGGTCATATCTTTAAACTGGGTACTTTTCTTTCAGAAAAGCTTGACGCTTACTACACTGATGCCGAAGGGATAAGCCGGCCAATAGTAATGGGCTGTTACGGCATTGGCGTCGGCCGGCTGCTGGCCAGTGTAATCGAAGCCAGCCATGATGAAAAAGGCATAATCTGGCCGATGGACATTGCACCCTACCAGGTTTACCTGTGCCCCCTTTTTATGGAAGATGACAAGGTAGCCAAGGTTGCTGAAGGCCTGTATTCCGCTCTGACCGGGGCAGGGATCGAGGTTCTGTATGATGACAGGCCGGATTCCCCTGGGGTTAAGTTCAATGACGCTGACCTGCTGGGCATACCGCTGCGAATAACCGTCAGCCCCAGAACCCTGGAAAAAGGCAGCGTCGAACTTAAGTGGCGATGCGACAAGAAACCGGAAATCGTAACGCTGGACGGTATCACGGAAACGGTTACGCAAGCGGTATCAGCGGCGAAGGACGGCGCCTAGCCCGGAACTCAGCCTGGCAAGTATCTGTTCCAGGACCCGGTCCACGGCGTCATCGGTAAGAGTCTTTTTCCGGCTCTGGAAAGTCAGGCGGTAAGCCATCGATTTTTTACCTGCGGGCACGGGTTTGCCGGTATAGATATCGAACAGCCTGGTTTCGACCACCAGCGGGAACCCGGCAATGATTTCCTCAACCTGCCGGTGCTTTACAGTATTATCCATTACCAGGGCAATATCCCTGACGACCGCCGGGTAACGTGGTATCGGTTGATACTGCCTGTCTCCAACTGTAAGCGGCAACAGGCGGGTAATATCTATTTCAAAGTAATATACCGGCTCATCTATTTCGAACGCGCGCCCTGCCTGCTGGTCCACTTCCCCGATAACCCCGACAGGCACATGCTTAACCACTACGACTGCCTGGCTGCCGGGCTTGAGTCCGCTGTCCTCAGAGGGTTCGAAAGACGGGTTGACCCCAAGGTAAGCGAGTAAAGCTTCGACCTTGCCCTTCAGGTCGTAGAAATCGAACGGCCTGGTTTCTTCGCTCCAGTGGCGTTTAACCTGGGGCGAACCTATTATACCCCCGACCATCTGGGGTTCTTCCGGCAAACCGGCGCCGGCAGGTAAATAAACCGTGCCCAGCTCGAAAAGCTGAATCTCGCTGTCCTCAAACCGGCGGTTGGAAGCCAGCGCCGAAAATAAACCCGGTCGCAGGCTGGTCCTCAGGCATTCCTGGTCCAGGGTCATGGGTTTTTTCAGATAAAGCGGGCGTACGGACAGTTCAGGCTGGTTTAAGGCCTTGCTGAGCGCCCCTGTGTTGGTCATAGACCAGTTCAATATCTCCTGAAAGCCCAATCCTACCATAGCTTCCCTCAAACGGTGTTTAAAACTGAGCATCGGGCTGGGGCTCTGGTGAGGAATCGACTTGGCAAGCATGGTCATTGGAATATCGCCGTATCCTTTGATACGGGCAATTTCTTCGACAACATCAGCTCCCAGGTTTATATCGCTTCGCCATTCAGGGGGGGTAACTGCCAGTTCCCGGCTTGCCGGGCAGGATTTTACCGAGCAGCCCAGCAAAACCAGGGCATCGATTATCTCCTCTTCAGGATAGTTTGTGCCAAGCAGTGAGTTTATTCTGGCGGTACTGACTAAAACCGGCTGGCGCGGATTAAGGCCCGGCGCCATATCGATTACGCCCTGAGCTGCCTCGCCTCCGGCTACTTCGAGAATAAGCTGGGTAGCCCGGTTCAAAGCAGGCAGGGTCAAAAAAGGGCTCTGGCCACGTTCGAAGCGCTGGCTGGCAGCGCTGGACAGGCCAAGTTTTGAGGAAGTGTAATGGATGCTTGCCGGGTTGAAACTGGCTGATTCCAGCAATATGCTGGTGGTATCCGGAACAACTTCGCTGTTGGCGCCGCCCATTACTCCGGCAATGGCTATTTCACCCTTGCTGTCGCATATCATCAGCATTTCACCGGTCAGTTTACGTTCAGCCCCATCAAGAGTGACAAACACCTGCCCTTCCCTGGCCCGGCGAACGATAATCCTGGCTCCGGACAGCTTATCAAAATCAAAGGCATGCAGGGGCTGGCCATATTCAAGCATCACGTAGTTGGTAACATCGACCACGTTATTTATTGGCCGCATGCCGGCATTGACCAGCCGCCGCTTCAGCCACTCGGGGGAGTCGCTGATGGTTATGCCTTTTATCAGGCTCGCCGTATAGCGAGGGCACAGGTCCGGCGCCTCGATATCAATAGCAAGTTCACTTTCTATCGCTTTTCCGGTACCCGCAAATTCAGGATCAACGACCCGTGCAGGCTTGCCCATCAGGGCGCCGGCTTCCCTGGCAACGCCGGTAACCGAAAGCATGTCCGGCCGGTTCGGGGTAACTTCAAGATCCAGAACGGTTTCTCCCAGGTAGTCCCTTAACGGAGTTCCGACCGGAGCTGATTCCGGTAGTACCAGAATACCTTCATGTTCATCGGATAGCCCCAGTTCCTTTTCCGAACAAACCATTCCGGAAGACACGACACCGCGAATCCTGGCCGGTTTCAATACAGCCGGTTCACCGGTATGCCCGTCAACCAGGCATGCTCCTATACGCGCATAGCAGATCTTCTGCCCCGGGGCAACGTTAGGAGCACCGCAGACCACTTCAGCCGTACCGCTACCGCTGTCCACGGTAACCAGTCGCAGACGGTCTGCATTGGGGTGAGAATCAACTGCCAGAACCAGGCCGACGCATACCCCATCCCAATCCGAACCTATTTCTGAAATCGAAGCAACTTCGGTTCCAGCCATTGTCAGACGGTGAGCCAGATCGCCAACTTCGAACGGTACTTTGATAAACTCTTTGAGCCAGCTGACAGGAACTTTCATAGCTTAAAACTGCCTTAAAAAGCGTAGATCGCTTGAGTAGAAGAGACGAATATCGTCAATGCCGTAACGTAAAAGCGGTATGCGTTCAACTCCCATACCGAAAGCAAAGCCCGAATACACGTCCGGATCAATGCCGCCTGCTTCGAGAACCCTGGGATGGACCATCCCGGCGCCCAGAATTTCAATCCAGCCGCTTTGGCCGCACAACCGGCAGCCTTCACCCTTGCAAACGCCGCATTCGACTGCCATCTCCACACCCGGTTCGACAAAGGGAAAAAAGTCACAACGAAAACGTACACGCCTGTCGGTGCCGAAAAAGCGCCGCGAGAATTCATACAAGGTTCCTTTAAGGTCAGCCATGGTTATGCCTTTATCAATAGCCAGTCCTTCAATTTGATGAAACATGGGTATATGGGTAGCATCGGTGGCTTCATATCTGAATACCCTGCCGGGAACCACAATTCGCAGCGGCGGTTTCTGTTTTTCCATCACCCGTATCTGCATGGGGGAGGTGTGGGTACGAAGGAGCATTTCCCAACCGTTCTCTCCCGGAGGCGCATCCACCCAGAAGGTCTGCATGGAATCCCTGGCAGGATGTTCTTTTGGAATGTTAAGGGCTTCAAAATTATAGTAATCCCACTCCACTTCCGGGCCTTCCACGATTTCAAAGCCCATAGAGGCAAATATTTCACCCAGTTCATGTAAAACCAGGGTCATCGGGTGAAGCTTTCCCAGGTTTGCCGGACGCCCGGGAAGAGTTATGTCAACATCTGTTCCGCCGGTTGAGAGGTTTGAAACGGCCGCCAGGGCTTCTTCCTTTTCTTTGAGGAGCGCTTCCAGCTCTTTTTTCAACTGGTTGGCCTGGCCGCCGACCGCCCTTCGTTCTTCAGCGGGCAGTTCTCCCAGGCCTTTCAAAACCGCCATCAGGCTGCTTTTCTTGCCCAGGTAACGCACTCTCCAACTATTCAGTTCGTCGGAACTGGCGATGGTTTTCAGGCTGGCAACAGCCTGGTTTCTTAAATCATCAATTTGCTGGTTCAATGTTCATACACCGCAATTTTGGTAAAGGCTCAGTTACAGGATTATAGGCTACCGCCCTTTTAACGGTCAAATATCACAAGGCTGGCTGAAACTGCCTACCGGTTTTCAAGGTAATCAATCGCCCAGTCAATAAGATCCTCGCCGTAAAGGGTGAGTTCTTCATCCGGAGTAATGCCCCTGCCTTCTATCATATGCCCGTCCGGTGTCAACCAGCGGGCTATCGTTATATACATTCCCTGGTCCGAGCCGATCTGGGTCAGGACGTTGACACTGCCCTTGCCAAAGGTAGTACTGCCAGCAACGACGGCACGGTCATGGTCCTGCATGGCTCCGGCAATGACTTCGGAACCGGAAGCGCTGAAGCCATTGACCAGTACCACCATCGGCAGGCTGGTGGTTGGGCTCTGCTTGTTTACCTCGTATATCTCGGTCTTGCCATCGGAAAATTCAACTGTAAAAACGACACCCCGTTCAATGAAACGGCTGGCGACATCTACCACGGTATCCACCAGGCCGCCGGGGTTGTTTCTGAGGTCAAGAATTATTCCGACGGCACCCTGGCTGTCGGCTTCCTTCAAAACATCGCCCAGTTCCTTGTTGGTGTTCTCGGCAAACTGGCTGATTTCGATATAGGCGTAATCCCCTGTCATTTCGAAGTCAACGCTTCTTTCATACACCTCACCACGCTCCACATCAATATCAAGCGTCCGGCCGGTATCCGGGCGTAAAATGGTGAGGTTCACTACTGTACCTTGAGGGCCGCGTACTTTGAGCACCACTTCCATAAGGCTCATCCCGGTTATATTCTCACCTTCAACGGCAGTAATTATGTCTCCAGGCTGAATTCCAGCCACTTCCGCCGGAGAACCGGAATAAGGGGCGATGACTACGACCTGTTCATCAATCATGGATACTTCGGCTCCGATTCCTTCATACTTGCCCTCCAGCTGGTACAAGCCGGAATGGTAGGCTTCGCTGTCCAGGTAGGAGGAATAGGGATCGTCAACAAACTCCATCATGGCTTCGATTGCCGCCTGGCTGAGGGCAGCCTTATCAAGGCTGCCGGCGTCAATATAGTCCTGGGTGATAATCCGCCACGCGTCCTCGACCGCCCTGAAATTTTCGTCAGCCGGGGGAGAATAACCACCGAGCAGCACTCCGCCGGCAAAGGACACTATGGCGATACATCCTGCGGCCGCCAGGCAAAGGAGAATTTTTACAGTCCTGGACATGATACAACTCCTTAATTTGTTCGGGCCGGATCCACAAAGCAGACGCTGAAACCAGGCAGGCCTGTAAGCCGGGTTCTGTGGTTTTCTTGAAAAGAAAACCGGTGACCATCTATCTAGCCCTGATGTTGCCACCAGGGTCATGCGGCCAACCCGGGGACGGGCCGGGCACCCAAAATGTCCCCCTATTTGGCCTTGCTCCGGATGGGGCTTGCCCAGCCAGCCGGTCTCCCGGCTGCTGGTGAGCTCTTACCTC
>JAFGLQ010000011.1 GCA_016928015.1 Dehalococcoidaceae bacterium | reverse complement strand
GGGCCGAGGATTTCGAGTATTATGCGGTTGCCGGAAAAGGTTTCCCGGGTAAGGGCTACTGACCCGCATGCCACGATGCCGATACCGGTAAAAGGGCTGCCGTTTAACGCTACGATTTCCCTGCCTTGATACTCTTTCTTAGCCGGCCTCAGGCATTCGAGCATGGCATTCAGATTATCCTCTGGTATATCTTTGAACAAGGGAGACGATTTCAAAACGCCCAGCCACTGGTTGTACATATGACCACCTTATTGCCAGTAACATTTGTTACCGCTCTGCGGTTTTTATTGTAGTATAGTTGCCTCATAAACAGCAATAATTGCTTAAGTCAGGAGGAGTAAAATGTCAGAAATGTTTTGTTTCCAGTGCGAACAGACAGCAGGCGGCAAAGGGTGTACCAGGGTTGGGGTATGCGGTAAAACGCCCGATGTAGCCCGGGAGCAGGATGAACTTACCTCGGCTTTGGTTGGTTTGGCCCATGCCGCAATAGCTGGTAAACCAGGCACAGGTGCCGATGAACTTATGATGCAGGGTTTGTTCGTCACTTTAACCAATGTCAACTTTGATTCGGTGAACATAAAAAGATTTAAAGACAGGGTCGAGGAGGAAAAGGTTGCTTTGGGTGGAGCGGAAAACATGGAACCCGGGAGCCTTTTCAGCGGCAACGAAGATATTGTGTCTCTACGCTCGACTTTGCTCTTCGGCCTTCGGGGAATGGCAGCTTATGCATGGCATGCTCATCTGCTCGGTAAAAATAACCCTAAAGTTACTGCGATGTTGTATAAAGGCATGGCAGCTATCGGCGGAGAACATACCGCTGAAGAATGGCTTGAACTGATTATGGAGCTGGGTCAGGTAAACCTTGAATGCATGGCTTTGCTTGATGAAGCTCATACTTCAACATTCGGCCATCCTGTACCGGTTGAAGTCAGCATGAAGGTTGAAAAAGGGCCGTTTATTGTAGTGACCGGGCATGATCTGCTGGACTTGAAACAACTGCTTGAACAAACATTGAATAAGGGTATAAATATCTACACGCATGGTGAAATGCTGCCGGCACATGGATACCCGGAGCTTAAAAAATACAACCACTTGAAAGGAAATTTCGGTACTGCCTGGCAAAACCAGCAGAAAGAATTTGCCAACCTCCCCGCTCCGGTGGTCTATACCACGAACTGCTTGATGCCACCTAAGGCCTCATATAAGGACCGGATTTTTACGACTTCGGTGGTAGCATATCCCGAAATCAGCCATCTTGAAGAAAAAGACGGAGTAAAGGATTTCACCCCGGTAATAGAAAAGGCCCTGGAACTGGGCGGTTGGTCCGAGGATAAGTGGTTTACCGGAATCAATGGCGGCTCGCACCTGATGACCGGTTTTGCGCGCAACGCGGTTATGGGGATTGCGGATAAACTGATTGATGCGGTCAAAGCCGGGAACATCAGGCATTTTTTCCTGGTAGGAGGTTGTGACGGCGCCAGGGCAGGCAGAAACTATTACACGGATTTCGTTAAGGCCACTCCGAAGGATTCTGTGGTGCTGACGCTGGCATGCGGCAAATACCGTTTCAACGATTTAAACATCGGCCAGATTGACGGTTTGCCGCGGCTTGTCGATATGGGGCAGTGCAACGACGCGTATTCTGCTATCCAGGTGGCTCTGGCACTGGCCGGGGCCTTCAACTGCTCCGTTAACGAACTGCCTCTTTCACTGGTAATTTCATGGTATGAACAAAAAGCGGTGTGCATACTTCTGACCCTGCTTTCGCTCGGTATTAAAAACATTTATCTTGGTCCCAGCCTGCCGGCTTTTCTTTCGCCCAATGTAATAAGCATTCTGGTTGAAAAATTCAACATAAGCCCGATTTCCAGCCCCGAGGCGGACTTAAAAGCCATGCTCGGGAATAAATAAGGGTTTGAATTATTAGTATATTCAAGGAGACACAGCAATATGTTAAACAAGAAACTTATCGTTGTTATTGCAGTAATTTTAACGGCAGGATTCTCTGTTGTTACCGGTTGCGAAAACTTAGATGTCGAAAATAACAGCACAGTAACTACTACCAGCCCCACCGTAGCTGTAACTAAACCCGCTTCAAATCAGCCGGCGACTACGTTGCCCGTTGAAAGAATTTTCGTGGACCAGGAAGCGCTGTATCAGGAATTTGAAGAAGATCCCCAAACGGCTATGACAAAGTACGAAGGCAAACGGCTGGTTTTTAAAAATGTATTGATTGAAGATATGCCTTGGCTGTATAAAGGCGTTGGTACAGACTGGTATGTAATAAATAGTTATGTAAAATATAAGACGATGTATCTTGACTATCTGAACGATCTTCAAGTCAATTACATCGTGGATATAGAAGGGGAAGTATTCGGAATACAGGCAAACCTTTTAATAATCGAAGACTGTGAGTACACCATAGTTGACGATTCCAACGGTGTTGAAATCCCGGATTACGTTTTCACCTTTTAGCCAGGATGCAAACACATCCGGCCGCTGCTATGGATCCATAGCAGCGGCCATTATTTTTAGATTAAAACAGTCCTTCGATAATCTGGTTTAGCGCCTGCCGGTCGAACCCCCCTGAAGACATTAAGGTAATCACAGGTTCGATTGCACTCGTAACATCCCCGGTTGGTTGGATGTCTGTGGCATCTTCGGGGATAATGCTGGTCTCTTGAACCGGAGTCTCCGTTGAGATGTCGACCGTGGCAGCAGAATAGCCGTTTCCATTTGGGGGAACATCATGAAATTTCAAAGGTGTAAATGCTTTTACCGCTTCGTCAGGGATATCGTGCTGATACAGCAAAACTGTGCCCCTGGTTGGTTTAAGGTGATGCTGGTGTGACCTGATACGACTAGCCTCTTCAGCGTTGAAAAGAGAGTATTGTGTAAAGGTATCAATGATCATTTCAGGGCGGATCATATAATTATAATCAGCAATCAGGTTAAGGTTTTGTGGTTTATCATCGCAATATATCAATATGTCAGGCCAGTGATTTGCCAGGTTAAAAACCTCAGAGAGTTGCTTAAAAGAGATCCATTCTCTATCGGGGGTTCTCTGCTTGGCTATCAGGTAGGGTTCATCTGTGTTGACAGGCAGGCTTCTTCGAATAGCAACGTATTTATTCAGTTTTGCAGAATAAAAAATAAGATCCGGCACAATAAATGTATCCCATGTTCCGGGTTCGAAGTTGAGAAGCGAAGTACGGGTAAGATCAGGAACGGGTTCGACTCTGGCCCCCTGTTTATACAGTTCTTTCAGAGAGTTTATGGCATTGGGCTCCTTCTGCGGTACCCACATCAATTCAGAGGGTTCGAGCAGTTCCAACAATGCCAGTATAACCCACAGGTTATAACATTTATGGTATAAATCATTGAACAACGAGCCGAATTCGGCTTGACTTGTTTGAAGGAATTCTTCTTCATCCAGTTTGCCTTTCAACAGGTTAAACAAGGGATTGTAAATAAGACGCATCAATCCGTTCAAAGGGTCATCCATTAGCCATTTCAGCCTTGGATTCAGTTCGATTTCAGGCAGTATATCCAATTTTGATACGATGTCTTCAGCTAATTGCCTATACTCAGCGCTAAGTTCTCCGGCAGCTTCCAGTTCATTATTAAAGTAACCCTTAACAAAGGCTTTTCGCGCCTGGTCGAATGCCGCATAGAAGCCCGGGCGTACATCTGTCGGGATTACTGTCGTGGTTGGTTGGATTTTAATCAAAGGATTAGACTCAAGATAATCAGTCAGCAACCGGTATGCAGTTTTCCATCCTTGTGCCATCATTTCCTCCGAGCTTATTGGTTTATCTGATATCGGCTAGTACGGAATGCGGCTGCTTACTCGTCAAAGTAAGTGTAGTCAGCCCAGTCGATGACTTCTGGTGGCCTGTATTCGAATTCGTTTTGTATTGTCTGGACGAACCTGTCCTTCAGGCCGTTGATAAATAACCATGTATTTGAAGGAACCCTGCCGGTGCCATTGCATGTGGCATCGGGGATATCCCCTGTCATTATTTCGATATGCACTTCGGTTTGGCCCCAGGCATCGATGCCGGTTCCGAATACGGTGGTGAAAGAAAGCTCTTTGCCGCTGAGCCCGTCGAGTTCCACCGGGCGGTACTGGGTATCCACTATCGGTGTCTGTCCCTCCTTGGATATATCTACCAGTGTAAGTTTGAGCCAGCCCTCGACAGGTTGATTGTCTTTGTTGAAAAGAGTCAGCTCAATATCGTAAAAATATAGAATATAAAGACCACAGGCATCCCGGGTAATGCGCCATTCGTGGGTATCATATTCGGTAATTTCAACATTTTCCATTCCTGGAGTGGTGGCCAGTATACCGGTGCCTTCGCAAACCGGGCAGGGAGCGGTAATTATGGAAGTGGCGGCCAGGAGCGGTACCACAGCAATAAAAGCCAGTGTCCTGGGTTTGATTTTAGCCAGCTTTGTCAACATCTTCATCCTCCTCTCTCATTGCATCCCTATCTTTATTTTATCCTGAAAATCAATATTTGCAAACGTCTGTCCTATTATTTACCGGGCGGGGATGCCCCCGCCCGGTAAATGTCCTGCCTGACTGCCTGTATTCTAGGCACAGGCCAGAATGGCTTTTTTAACCATGGCCTTGGCAAGCTGGATCATATACTTGTTCTTGCCTATGGAGAGCGTGCCGGTAGCGGCCTGTTCCGCCGCAGCCGCAGCATTGGCTTCGTTGATGGTTTTACCGGCAATAGACTGCTCGGCAGCGGTAACTTTCCGTGGTTTACCGGCTACGGCATTGAGTACTATCGAGGCCGAACCACCACCGATAACGGCGGCGCAGTTGACGATGGGAAAGTCGATGGCCCGCCTCAGGGCGAACTTGACGAAAGCGCTCTTGGCGCCCGAAGCCGGGGCTGGAACGCTTATCTCGGTGACGATTTCATCCTGCCCTAGCACCGTCATAGCCGACTTGTTGGGAGCCACCTTAACATCGAAGAAATCAGCCGCGGCGATGTCGCGTTTGTTAGTCTTGATGGTAGCCCCGAAGGCCACCAGCGCCGGTGCGGTATCGGAGGGGTTGACGCAGACACAGCCGTTGGTGGCGCCGAAGATGGAGTGGTAGCGGTTATCCCCGGTAAGGGCATAGCACAGCCCCTGCTGGTTCTTCTTGAGGCAGGCGAAATAGTTGTGTTCGGTGCGGTAGTACCAGCAGCGGGTTTCCTGGCAGATGTTGCCGCCGATGGTGCCGGCGTTTCGAAGCTGGGGGCTGCCCACCTTGTGGGCGGCTTGGGCCAGAGCGGCCCATTTGCCCCTGACTACGCTGGAGGCGGCAATCGCAGAAAGTGTGGCCAGAGCGCCTATCTTGAGAGCGTCACCCTCCTCCCTGATGTAGGCCATGTCGGGGATGGTTTTCAGATTGACGATGGTATCGGGTGAGTTGGGATTGACCATGGCCCGCAATATGGTAACCAGGTCCGTTCCACCGGCAATGGGGGCGCTTCCGGCTTCAGCCAGCTTGGCGGCGGCATCATTGATGCTAGTTGCGTTAAAATGTTTGATGTCTTTCATTTCATTGCCTCCTTTAAGCCTTGCCCAGCGCTTGGAGCACTTTGTCCGGGGTTATCGGCAGGCTGTCGATCCACACTCCGGTGGCATTATAAACCGCGTTGGCCATACAGGCAAGGGCCGAAACTTCCGGCTCGCCTACGCCCTTGCAGCCATGCGGGCCGCAGGCGTCGTCCGTTTCAACAGCGATAGCGTTAAAACCTTCCGGATGGATATCCATAGCGGTGACATGGGCATTTTGCCAGAAGTTCGGATTCATCGAGGCACCATTGCCGTAGTCTATCACCTGCTCGTACATAAGCGTTTCACCCATGATTATCTCATGGCCGCCGAAACAGCCCTTGTTGAAACCGCTGCGGTAAATAGCCTGGCCGCAGTCGATGGCGCTGGCCATATTGAGAACCTCGATCTGGCCGGTATCCGGGTCTACAGCGATTTCCACCGCCTGGGCCATCTGGCCGCGTACCTCACAGTCTGTGCCAACTGGCCAGTTGAGAACCTGCCGGCGCAATTTTTTGGGCCAGGAATAACCCTTACCGATAATGGGATAGGAAAACCTGCCGGCAACTTCAACCCAGGTCTTTGAGTTGGTTGGATTGGCGGTTTCGAATATAAGGCCATCTCCGGCGCTCAACTTGTCCGGAGTCAGGCCCATCCAGCCGGCTGCCACGGCAAAGGCTTCAGCGCGGGCATCCAGTGCGGCTTCGACATATGCCGAACCCAGCGTAATGCAGCGGGTAGAACCGCCTTCACTGCCGCCTTCACTGGTAACATCGGTATGGCCCCAGTCGCCGACATGGACGTCTTCATACTTCATGCCCAGTACTTCGGCTACGTGGTGACAGTGGGCGTTGATCGAACCGGCGTTGTGACTCTGGCCGGGGGCGATCAGGCATTTACCGTCCTTGGTCAGGTTTAGAATGGCGCCGCATGGCGAACTCATCTGGCCGTGGGAGTCGATATGGCCGGCGATGCCGATACCGTGCAGTCTGCCATCCGACAGAGTCCTGTTGCCGGGCTGGTGCCACTTGGTATCCCAATCGAGGGCTGCAGCTGCCTGTTCGAGGCATTGTCTGATGCCCATACTGGAAAACGGCATCTTGGATTCAAACTGTAGCATATCAGGAGCCACCAGGTTTTTGATGCGAAATTCCAGTGGATCCATGCCGAGTTTGTCGGCTACTTTGTCCATGACCAGGTTATACAGGGCATCACCCGGCGGGTCGGCCACACAGCGAAAAGCGCCGCGAAGAGGCGTATTGGTGGCAATGTCGTAAAATGTCCATTTGGCATGCGGGACATTGTAGGTGTATCTGAAGCCAAAGTCCATACCTGAAGCAGTGGTAGCGCCGCCGCTACACCCATCAGCCCAGTATGTGGCTTCTACAGCGGTGATGGTACCATCGTTCTTGACGCCCACCCTCATCTCAAGTTTGCCTTTATTCTGGTGGGCTGTTGAACTACAGCACTGTTCAAAGCGGGTGAGGTGGTAGGATACCGGCATACCGGCCTTCTTGGCCAGAACTGCAGCGATTATTATCCAGTTGGCACCGTGTTTATTACCGTGCCCGGAACCGCTGCCGTGGGAAATCAGGTGGATTTTATGCATCGGCCAGCCCATGGTATTTTTTATGGTGTTGCGCTGACCGAATGGATTCTGGGAGGTGGTCCATACATACAGGTCATCACCTACCCAGTAGGTGGTAGCCGACCATGGTTCCATTTCCTTGTGCTGCCAGAAATTGGTCCAGCCGGCGGTTTCGGTGAATTCCTGGTCGGCCTGGGCAAAACCGGCTTCAACGTCACCGCGGAGCAATTCGGATGTTCGTATATTGGTTCCTTCCCAGACGCCGGTCAAAGGTGCGCCGGGCTTCATGGCTTCTTCGACGTCCGAAATCTGGTTGCCCTCCTGGTAGGTTACCTGAATGAGTTCCAGCGCCCGGGTTGCCGTTTCGTTGTCAACAGCGGCTACCGCGGCTATTTCCTGGCCCCAGCGCCTGATGCTTTTATATAGCATGGGGCATTCGTCGTAGGTGATAACCGCTTTGACGCCCGGCAGGGCTTCAGCCGCACTGGTGTTAATGGCGGTTACTTCTGCGTTGGCATAACGCGAAAGCAGCGTCCGTGCCACCAGCTTCTGCCCCGGCAGACGGTCATCGGCATAATCCAACCGGCCGGTTAGTTTTTGGACTATGGTCTTTTCTTTGTTTCCAGCTTTTCCGACTACTGCATAATCTGCCATTTCTATAAACCTCCTTATCTCAAGTTCAGAAGCGCTGCCATATACGTGTTCAGGTTGCCGCAGGTACACATGTGGCCGGAAAGCGCTTCCCTTACTTCATCCAGGGTCGGGTTTGCCTTTTCACGTTTAAGGGCAGTGGCTGACATGATGATGCCCGGTGCGCAGTAGCCGCATTGCAGGGCATCCTCGTCGTAAAAAATCTGTTGTACGGTGCTTAAGGTAATCCCGTCGGACAATCCTTCGACCGTTTCGATACTGGCACCATCTGCCTCGACTGCCAGTACCAGGCAGGAATTTACAGGTTTGCCGTCCATTAATACAGTGCATCCTCCACATTCACCCATGTTGCAGCCGTTTTTAGCGCCGAACAATGCCAGTTTTTCTCTTAGTAAGTAAAGTAGCGATGTATAAGGTTTAAGGTCAACAAACGCATAAGTATCTCCGTTTACGGTAAGCGTAGTTATGTTGGCTGCATCGGCGCCTACATGATTGGCTTCAAGATGGGCTTTCAAAGCTGCCAGGGTATCGAATTCCTGGTTGTCGAACGGGCAGATGTACTTGGTAACAGCACCGACTGTTGTGGTTGCGGTCTGGCCGGCTGCCGTGGTCGTAACCGTTTGCCCCGGGGCCGTGGTAGTTTTGGTTACCGTTTTAGTAACTTCTCCACCATCGCCACAGGAAGACAGCAGGAAAACCGAGCCCATGGCTGTCCCGCCGATTACAATTCCGGCTCCCTTTAAGAACTGTCTTCTGGAAACCGGGTTGCTTGGTGTTAGTTGTTCTTTTTCAGGCATTTGGATATTTTCCTCCTTACAAGATTTGCTTTATCAGTTGTAAATATGCATGATAATATGCGATAAGCGTCACCTCCTTATAACCATTACAAATATCAGTGCGTGGAAGGCATATTGCTTTTTTCCCAGTGGTCCACCATCTGCTGGATGAAACCGTCATAGCATTGCCCTGGGGCGCGGTACCGGTCCAGCCGTTTCTTGGTGGATGCCTTCAGCCCTATCGTGCTTCGTTTACGTACGGATTGATTTAGCTTTTCCCTTTCCCCAAGTTTTACGTTCATTATCATTACCTCACTTGTGTGCCAGCGTTTTATTTAAGTGCATTACGACAAGTTTTGATATCGATCACACCATCACCCTCCTTGCTCAATTGTGCTTATTTTGGATATTACTAACCGTTCTGTTACACAATGGTAGGCATATAGCCAAATTGTTTTACCTTTAGAAGAAATACTGGAAATAAATGTGCACCGTTGTTGCAAATACAATAATGTGTTGTGGGGTTTAATTGATGTAGAAAGAAGGTTACAATTCAGTTACAAAACAGTATCAAACAGGTATTAATGAGAAGAGTTAGTTTCAAACGCAATTGGTGAAAGTTTATTATTAGCCCTTCAGATTAAGACAGTATCCCAGTCCGCGCTCATTAATGATGACTCCGGGGTTTTGAGGATCCAGTTCAATTTTATTTCTAAGGCGGTAAATGAACGTCTTGATGTTTTCCTCCCCGGGCAATGAACCGTATACTGCGTTTGCCAGTTCCCGGGATGTGGCAAGCTTACCCTGTTTCAGCATTAGGTGGCGTATTATGTCCCTTTCCGTGTTGGTCAGCTTGAAGGACCTGCCGTTAATACTAAGCTTGCTGGTAGACGTATCCAGCACCATATTGCCGGCGGTAATAATATCCTCGTCCTTATCTTTAAAATAACGTCTGGCAAGAGCTTTAATTCGCGCAACCAGTTCCAGTTGGCCGAAAGGCTTGCGGAGATAGTCATCAGCGCCCAGGCTGAGCGCTTTTACAATGTTTTGCTCTTCTTCCCTGACCGATATAATCATTATCGGCGTTTGGCAAAACCGTCGCATTCTTTCTATCGCTTCGAAGCCGGATATATCGGGCAGACCCAGGTCCAACAGTATTATATCCGGAGATTCGTTTAATGCTTTTTTAACACCGTCAGTTGCGGAGTAGGCGGTTATAAAAGCGACTTCAGGCCAGCTTATTCTAAAAGTGTTTTCAATAACGTCTACGATGTTCTTATCATCATCAATCAGCAGTATTTTCATTATCATCCTCCGGGGATTTACGTTCTTTCTTTCCGGGGCAACGTAAGGCTGAACACACTGCCCTGCCCTGGCAGGTGGTGGTAGGTGATATAGCCACTGTGAAGCTCTACAAACATACGGCAAAGCGCCAGCCCGAGGCCGAGTCCGGTCAATTTAAGAGTGTCTTCCGGTTTATGATAATATGGTTCGAACAGCCGGTTTCGCATATCTGCCGGGACACCGGGCCCACTGTCTCTAACCTGAAATTCAACGAAACTCTCCGTTTGGCGGGCTGTTATTATTATTGACGTGCCTGCCGGAGCATGACGTACAGCATTATCCAGCAGATTTTGAAGAATTTGTTTAAGCCTTTCTGCATCGGCATATATCTCCAGTTTTTCTCGCGGTAACTTCAAGATTATCCCAACATGTTTTCTGCCGGCCCAATCCCTGTAATTACCGGCTGTTTCCCTCAGGATAACCTTGGCATCAAGCGTTTCAGGTTTGATTATCAGTAAGCCGAGTTCGCCTCTGGCCAGGTCCAGCAGTTCATCGATTCGTTTGTTGAGCTGTAAGGAGCCGTTATATATATTTCTTGCCAGTTTGTGGAATTCAAACTGTGTTTCCTGGTTCATAAGAGTTTCGCTGGCGCATATCATGGGCGTCAGCGGAGTTTTAAGCTCATGAACCAGAGAGTTTATAAAATCTACTCTTTGTTTGAACTGCCTTTCGATTTCGACGCGGTACCGCTTTTCGGATTTTAAAAGCGCTTTTACGTGTTTTTCAAGCTGTTTTTCATTCGACAGATCCTGGATTAATTCCAGAACCCTGGAATAATCACCCTTATGACCGCGGGGGGCATAAAAGACGTTAATACAATGAGCCGGTTTGCCCTTCAGGTTGGTCGTAGACCAGTGGTACTGACACTTGGTACGGTTATTGGCGACAGCCGCCATTAAATGCCTGGTAACCCTGATAGTTTCACCCGATATCCAGTGGTCTAGAATTTCTTTAGAATGAATGTTAAAATCTGATGTACTGCTCACGCCCCAAAACCTGGCAAAGGCTTTGTTTGCGTCTCTAAACCTGTATTTGGCAAATATTTCGTTGAATACCGACGGATTATTCTTCAAAAAGCCTTCAATGTCGTTAAAGCCTGCGTTCTTTATCTTGTCTACACCCTTTTTTATTTCAGACCAGTCCGTTTCTATCATTGGAACGGGCATTTTTTCGAACAGGAAACGGTATCGGTTTTCAGCTTGGGCCCTTTTCTTTATTTCGGCTTTTAACTTGTGGTTCATTTGTTCCAATCTGGCAGTTCGCTTCGCAACCATAGATACAAGTTTCCGACGGTAAAGAGCCAGTTCATTTTCTGTTTTCTTTCTTTCGGTAATGTCCCTGATATAGGCAACATTGGCCGGTTGGCCGTTGTAAGTGGAATGAGCGCTGGTAAGCTCTACGGTGATATAACAACCTGTTTTGGTTCTGATGCTGATTTCGTATTTACCGGGAAGGCTGATTCCAGACATTTTCTGGCTGTGGCGTTGGAGCATTGGGCCCTTTTCACCGGGTTTTATCAAACGGGTTAAGGGCATGCCGATAAGCTCTTTTCTGGAATAGCCGGTAATATTTTCCCATTCCCGGCTTACATACGTTTGTATTGCTTTCTGGTTGTTGATATCCTGCATCACGATAATGGCTTCCCCTACCTGTCCGCTCAACTCTACCAGCGAACGGTAGCGGCCTTCGGTTTCCGTTACCAGGGAACTCAGTTTCTTTCTTCTGGATATATCGCGATAGGTTTCGGTTATGCCGATGATTTTGCTTTTACGGTTGCGAAAAGGAACACTGGTGCCAGTATAAGAGGTTATTGTGCCATCAGGGTTCACGTGTTCAAAAAGGGTGCGTACAACTTTTTTGCCCTTGAATACTTGCTCGAGGTCACAGCTCGTGCTGTTGCACAAGGGCCCTTTGTAAACTTCCCAGCACTTTTTCCCCCTGGCGTCTTGTGCCCGTATATTGGCCAGCGCGGCAAACGGTTCGTTTATGCGCCGTATGGTTTTATCGGCATTAATGATGCGTATAGGGTGGTTGGAACTGTTAAGAATTTGTTCGAGTTCAGCTTCAAGCATGTTCCGCTCGTCCTGCAGGTATTCCAAGCGCGCTTGCAGGAATTTAATGGTCTCGAGTGCCTGGTTGAAATCAGCGGGAAGCTTTTCAGTTTTGTTTCCGGCAATCATAATCGTAGCTCCGAAACCCGGTGATTCGACACGCTCAGATATGTTTGTGGTCTTGTGTAATCCTATACACGCTGGCAGACAATGTCAATACTTTTAGCAACAATATTTACACTTGAACAGTGTAAAGCGATGGCGAAAAATCCGGAAAAGGGGGGGGCAGCTGGAACAAGTTTAACAATATTGAGGTGTAAAAATGGAGCTGAGGGGACTCGAACCCCTGACTTCCTCCTTGCAAAGGAGGCGCTCTCCCAGCTGAGCTACAGCCCCAGGTAGTTAATTATAGACCATATTCCACTGAAGCCGCAATTATTGTCGTTTAAGCACGTGCAATGGCCATATTTATTTCCGGTATGGCCAGTTCGCCGGATATTTCTCCCTGCAGTATGATTTCTCTGGCAAGGTGAAAATCCGCCGGGGTAAAACCGTGCATATCCGGGTTTATGACTACATCGGCTCCTTCAAGGCTATCCAGCACCGTCCTGATATTGGTGATATCAAAAACATGCATCATGACATCGAATAAGCCGGGTTCTTTGGCTTTGCGGCCTCTGGGCTGTTTAGCTTTTCTGCGATGCGACATTGGTATTACATTTACTGCGATTACAACATCGGCTCCCATAGCTCTGGCTACGTTTACCGGTACTTGGTTAATCAAACCGCCGTCAACCAGGTAGCGGTTGTTGTGTTTAACCAGTGAAAATACAATTGGAATTGAAATGCTGGCCCGTACGGCTTCAAGAACAGAACCCTGCTTGATTATCACTTCATCTCCACTGACCAGGTCGCAGGCGACACAGGCAAATGGAATTTCGAGTTCACTGAAGGTAATGTCTCCAACGATTACCTTGAGCAGGCTTTTTATACGTTTGCCGGCAATGAATCCCCCGTGAGGCAGCCGCACGTCAGCCAGACTGGCCCAGTCCCTCAGGCCCATACTTATGGCCATTTCCTTTAGAGCTGCGGCACCGGTGCCCCTGGCATAGGCTGCGCCGGCTACAGATCCGGCGCTGGTCCCGGCAATCAGGTCGATTTTTATATTATTTTTTTCCAGCGCCTCCAGCACTCCGATGTGAGCTAGTCCGCGCGCAGCACCTCCACCGAGGGCCAGGCCGATTTTTTTGTTATCATTCACTTTACTGCCACCTACCAGAGATCCTCCAGATCCTGTGAATCACTTACTGCCGGCATTTTACCGAATTGCTCGTAAGATTCGGCAGAACCGTAATCTCTCGGCCGGAAAGCTACCGGCATGGGTACGGCGTGACCGAATACAAGGGCCTGCTGTTTGGCGGAAAGTTTAGCAATAACCGACTTCAAGCCGCTTTTACCGCTCATTCCCGCTAGCACACTGTCGATATCCTTTTCGCTGTCCAGAAGGCAGGTAATCTTGGTGCCGAGCTGGCTCATCACTTCTTCATCTATGCCGCTGGGGCGCTGATCGATAACCAGTAGCGTGGTGTTATATTTTCTCATTTCCCTGGCTATTGTGCCAAAGATAGTCTGGCCAGCTACTGCTGGATTTAAAAATTTATGTGCTTCTTCTATGGTTATTACCAGTGGTTTGGGCCGGGGACGATTTTCGGCCATGGCCTTTTCCGTGTTTTCACGGTAGCGCGAATATATGCGGCGGGTCAACAGGTTTGCCACCAGTATGTAGGCGGTGATGTCCCTGTAACGGCCGAATTCCAGCACTACATGTTTACCGCTTTGCAGGTATTCAAGAACCTTGTCAACCGCTCGGGTTTCGACGTGAGGCGAGGTGAAAGGCAGGCGGCAGATGACGTTTAAACCTCGTATAAGGTTCTGAAAAGTTGCCTCGTGTATATTGAGGGACTTGAGAACGTCCTCGGTTTCTCCATCGCTTTCCAGCGCCAGGGCTTTTTCTATCCATTTCTGGCCGAAGCGCTGCCTCATCTGGTAAGTAGCCGATACTGCCTGATCGGTCAAATTGAGAGTCTGGCGTAATAGTTCAATATCGGCAGGCTCGATTTCATCATAACCCAGATGCACAACAAAATCGGTACTGACCCTGCGTTCCTGTGAACTCTTTTCATCCAGAGTAAATACCGATACCCGGGAAGCAAAAAGCTGCTTCAAGCCTTTTACAGGAGATGCCTTTTCACGGGTTCCCATCCAGCCGTACTCGCTGTGCATATCAAACACAAGATTGACTGCGGCATCGGTTTGCAGAATACCTATGAGCAGCATCCTGGTTAAAAATGTTTTACCCGTACCGCTTTTTCCGAAAACCCCGTTTGAACGGGTAACGAATTCAGGCAGATCCAGGCACAACTTCACTTCCATATCCAGGGGGTTGCCTATAAAGAAGTTCTTCGATCCTTCCTTGCCGAAAACAAGCTCTATGTCGGTCTCGCTGGCAAGATAAACCGGTGAAAAGTGGCTGGGGATGGACTTTACCGGCTGAGGGCCTTCAATAAGACTCTCGTCGCTGCCAAGAGTTAGATAAGGGACGATTTGCATGGTGCCGTATGTTGTTGTACCCCGCAGGACGGAAGCAAGAAATTCCTCGCCGGCTTCCGGAGGAGTAAGCAGTATTCCCGGGTCGGAGGTTTCCAGGCTTATATCGTTTATCATACCGAAAAAACGCCGGGTATTACCCTGGATAGTTACCAGGTGCCCGACAGTAATGTCTTCTACCGAGGTATTGCTGTCAAGCCTTGCTAGAATACCCTGGCTTAACGATCCTGAAACAACTACCCCGAGCTTCGTACTGTCTTTCTGGTTCATAATTTTAACCTCAAAAGTATCGTTCTAAGCTTTGGGTAATCATCGACAAAGATCTGTGCCAGTTTTTTACCGGCAGCTGCAGTAAAGGTGGACGGGTCGGCATGGCAGGCGCTGATAAAGCGTATGCAGGCGGCAACCAGTTCCTCGGATGGAATGTCGGTGCGAGCGCTTGTCAGCAAACTCAAAAACTCCAGGGACCGGCTGAACTCTGCAATTTCATCGGTAGTGCACAGGTAAACAAAGCTGTGCAGTTTCACGGGCCGGGGCGGAAGATAATGATAATACTCGTTATTGAATGAGTGCCCCAATACCACCCCCTCGAATTCACTTTTAAGCAGTTGCTTTAACTGCGGATTGGATCGAAATACATCCTCTTCGGTTAATTCGGTTTTGCCGCGGGCTATTGGCCGGCGGCCGGGTTCCAGACTGCTTGTACTGGCATTGCAGGTAACAGCCAGTATTTCGTTTTCACCGTCACGGCATTTTATCAGGCTGCCCAGCGGGGGCAGGTCGAAAAGCTCATAACACTGGGCAAAAAAACCGGCTGTGCTGGCCTGGGTTACTTCCGCAATGCGTGAACTGGCTTCATCCAATTTGCCACCTCTTTTTATCATATTGTTAAACTTATATCCACCTGTTCTTCTTGCTGGCGCTTTTGGCTGATGTCAATGTGGAGAGTTTGCACTGGGCAAAATATTCATCCACAAGGTAAAAGAAGTTTTGCCGGTCGGCTCCACTGACCACGGCCATTTCATGGGCTTCTGAAAGAGCTATCGGGTAACCCTGGCCCTTGTGGCATTGATCAAGGATCAATGAATGCGTAATGTGTAACAACTCCGGCTGGCAGGCTACCCATTCCGGTATTTCAACCCTGGCAATTTCATTGCCTGTTTTTATGTAGAAGAAATATATCTGGTTGCATCCGTAGCGCGTTTTGGAAATTTTAGACTGGCTGATAAACACATCTGACCTCTGGTTATTCTTCAAGCAAGCCCAGAACAGCTCCCTGTCGACAACACCGGCCATAATATCGCAGGGCCTTTCACCGGAAGCAATACCGGTGCAGAATTTGTCGCAATCCGGGACCTGGTGGGGGCAAACAGTCATACGCAGTGAATTTATTACATCTGTGCTTCTGGGGAAACTGATATAACTTGCCAGGGCAAGCTGGTTTTGAGAGTTCAGTTTTTCAATCTCGGAAATGTATTTCAAAACACCTTTGTCCAGCAGCGAGTCTACTACGAAATCAGGTAAATCCTTACTCATTAACCCCCACAATATCAGGGAGCCGTCAACCAGGGCCAGGGCGGGTAAACCTGCCGACAGCTTCCGGGCAAGTTGAGACAGGTACCTGAATTCTTCAACGGTACGCTTGATACCCAGCAGCGGCCCTTCAATAGAAATTTCTCTACCCGGATTGCCCCCATCGGGTTTAAGGATCAGTTCTTCGGGACTTGAAAAAAGCGTAGGCTCGCTTTCGAGCATGCTGGCAGGATTTTGGCCGTATTGCAGATATATGCTGCCGATATTTATGAGACAACACCGGGCCGGATGGTGGCGGTCAATATCTATTTGTGAACCGTCGGTTGCTATTACCAGGTAATCGGGGGGCAGTTCTAAAGGTTCGAATCGCTGGTTCAGGCTGCCGGAAATTTCAGCCAGAAGCCAGCTGGTTTTAGCTTGAGCCAGTCGCTGTTTAAGCAAGGTGATATCACCTGGATTTTCAAACTTGCCGATGGCTGCGTTTAGCGCATCGACCCGTTTTGAACTCTGCATGGCCAGTTCGCTGGCCATCGACGCAATTGAACCGGCTACCTTATTCAGATCGAGAGTCATATTGATTTAAAGTATAGTTTATTAAAGAGACAGGCTCAAGCAAAACTGACCGGCAGTTTTACGTATTTCGTGGAGGCAGCGGGAAAAATACACTTGTTTTTTTGGCATATTCCCGGAAGTCAGGGTTGTTTGACATGGCACGCTCCAGCAGAGGTATGCCGGAAACGAACACTATCAGTACAGTTATAGTTATAGGGCCGATTATTCCCGCCCATCCCCAGGTTTGGGTCAGGCTGATTATCCAGATTCCCCACCACATCATAACTTCACCGAAGTAATTGGGATGGCGCGAGTAACGCCACAAGCCATTATCCAGGATTTTACCTTTGTTATCCTTGTTGGACAAAAACCTGTCGAGCTGCCAGTCCCCCACAGATTCAAAAACAAATCCAATCAGCCAAACTGAAAGGCCGGCATAATCAAGCCATGCCAGACCGCTGTTTGCGCTTGAACCGGTTATTATTACAGGCAGGCTTATCAGCCACATGAACAATCCCTGCAGGAGAAACACCTGCAGGTAGCTGCGCAAAAGGAAAAATTTCCCCCATTCATTACGCCACTTGCGGTAGCGGAAATCCTCTCCCCTACCCCAGTTGCGTTTCAATATCCGTCCGGACAATCGCAAACCCCACATAAAGATTAACACTGTGAGCAGTATTTGCCTTGCGGTGCAATCTCCCTTGATAAGAAGTACACTCAGGGCAACAACGATAAATCCCACGCCCCAGCCAATATCGGCAATCGAGTTATCCCGGCGTATAAGTGCAACCAGAAACAACAAAGTCATGTATCCCCAGATAATAAGGGCGCTGACACCGATAAGTTGGGCCAGTTGCAAGAGCCTTCTCCTATAAAGTACTTCTAACAGCTACCAGCAGCACGCCCGGACCGCCGTGAGCCCCCAGGGCAGGTCCGAGTTCGGTAATTATGATATCCTTCTCGGAAAAGAAATCGCCAAGCCTGTGACTGAGTTTTAATGCTTCATCAGGAACACAGCTGTGTGCTATAGCCAGACTCAATATGCCTTTCTTATTTTTGATAAAGTCCACCAACTTATCAACCCCTTTATTGTATGTACGGGCAAGGCCGCCCTGCACAATAGCGCCTCCGCTGAATTTAAGCATTGGTTTAACGCCGATAACGCTGGCAACCGCGGCTTTGGCTTTAGATATCCGCCCTCCACGAATTATATATTTCAAGGTATCGAATATACCGTACATGTCGGTACCGGCAATAGCGTGGCGGGTTTCTTCCAATACATTATGTAAACACGCTCCAGTCCTGGCCAGCCTGGCGGCGGCGATTGCAATTAAACCCAGTCCAATTGAATTATAACCGGAATCAACCACCTCGACAGAAATTCGCTCCTTTACCATATCTGCGGCACGCAAGGCCGAACTGAACGTACCGCTGATTTTAGAAGAAATATGCACCGAGACAATACCGCTGGCCCCCTTGTCAGCGAGCCGGTTATATATGCTGACAAAATCTCCGACTGAGGGTTGTGAAGTTGTCGGGTGGAACGGCGAGTGTTCGAGTTCCCGGTAAAATTCAGCAGGACTGATATCGATGCCATCACGATACGTTGTTTTTCCGAAGTAAACGTAAACCGGGGCAACTTCGATTTCGAGGCTCTCGGTCAACCGCAGCGGAATATCGGCGGTACTATCGGTTACAACTTGAACTGGCATATATTACCCCTTAACTGTGTCGTATTATGCTTACACAACCGGCATACCTTGTCAAGACTTTAAATACCGGCGTTTTGTCTCCATTGCGCTACCCGGCTGGAATACAAAAGAGTTATTGCTTCTTCAAGTACCTGCTGTCTGGGTTCGCCTATATCCAGAAGCGGCACCAGTTCGGGTGTTGTGATTTTAGTCAATATGGAACACTGTTTCTTGAAAGCGTTTATAGTTGTCCAGGCTCCGCCGTATATTATGTAATCCAATTCATTGGCGTACGGTTCAATATGCTCACGTGCGTAACCACATGCCCTGGTGAAAAATTGCTCGATCTGTTTTTCGCGGTGCCGGGCAAACCTTGCCGCTGAAGAACCACCCTGCCGGTGTCGGGCGTGGATGCACCCACCGCTTATTTTACTGCTGATAACAGTCTCGCCGCGCACTACCCCCACTGCGAATGAACCCATTCGAACCAATATGATACCTGCCAGATAATCCTTGCATATCAGTGATAAAAGGGGTTGAATATCGATATATTCCATGATAGCTTTGGCATGCACAGGAAACGGAGGAATTACAAGTGTAAATTGAATAGAATCAGGCTCTATGTTTAAGAACAATGCAAAACCGGTGGAACTTTTACAAACCGTCTTCATCAACTGTTCCGGTAATCTAGTATCGACATTCAGCGAAAGGGATCCATAAAATGATCCCGGAGGCAGGTAAATACTCATACCTGTTTTCGAAACAGACTCAAGCTTGCTGATTGATTCGATGGTGCGGCCTCGTTTCAGCCGTATTAACCTTGTCTCACATTCCGGGTTCATTTCAAGGTGATTACGGTTACCCCGTCTCCCCCTTCATTGTTCTGGCCGGGACGGAAAGATTTGACCAGGGACTGTTCGGCAACGTATTCCCGGACAATCTGACGAAGCACACCGGTACCATGACCGTGGATAATGCGGGCCGATTCCAGGTTAGCCATTATTGCGTCGTTCAGGTAGCCCTCAAGCAGCCACTCGATTTCATCAGCCCGTCTGCCCCGCAAATCAAGCTCAAGAGATATTTTGGGCTTTGCAGGTTGCGTGAAGCTTTGAACTCTTTTTTGTCGTTTCGGCTGGGTCTTTGTTTTAAGCCGGGTAACACTGTCGGTACTCAAGGTAACTCGCAGCGAACCCGATTCTGCGGTAACCTGGGAAGCAGCATAATTGACATCAGTAACGACGGCTTCCACGCCGAGTTCGTTCAGCAGAACGGTATCTCCTGCTTGGATCACCCCGGAGTCGGCATCTTCACGTTGTTCCTGTCCGTAATTGGTGACTGTATCTTGCACCCTCCGGCGAGAATCCGCCATGGTTTTCCTGGCCAGTTCAAGTTGTTGCTGCGTCCGGTTGCGGCGCAACTGTGCAGACAGGTCCTTTATCTCTCGGGATAATTCGGTGATCTGCGTAACGGCTTCATCCCGCGCCTGGTTAATTAGTTTTTCTCTTTCAATCCTTACCTGTTTGAGGGTTGATTCAAGTTCTAAACGAAGCTTTTTTGCTTCGGTTTTTTCTTTTTCGGCCGCTTCAGAAAGCATTTTTGCCCGGGATTGCTCATTGGCCAGTTGAAACAGAAGGCTGTCCAGTTTCCTGTCCTGGCTGGATAACCTTTCCCTGGCGGCATTGATAATGTCTTGGCATATCCCCAGCCGGGATGCAGTAATAAGGGCATTGCTGCCACCAGGTATGCCGGTTAAAAGCCTATAAGTAGGCAGTAAAGTGTCCGGGTCGAATTCAAAAGCGGCATTTCTTAATCCCGGAGTGGTATGTGCCAGGGCTTTCAATTCGTTAAAATGGCTGGTTGCCACCGTGGTTGTGCCGTTTTTTAATAAGTGTATGATTATTGCCGCGGCCAGGGCTGAGCCTTCAAGCGGGTCGGTGCTGGTACCCAGTTCATCCATGAGTACAAGACTTTGTGGAGTTGCCAGCTTTAAAATCCGACTGATGTTGCTCATATGCCAGCTGAATGAGGACAG
>JAFGLQ010000092.1 GCA_016928015.1 Dehalococcoidaceae bacterium | reverse complement strand
GCCTATTTCGATATGGCGAAAACACTCTGTATGTAGTGTGCAAGATAAATTTTGTATGTAACGCCGCATGGTAATAAATGCCACTGCTCATATCGAAGCCCTTTTCTTCTCAATCAATTTTTTTTGAATTTGAATAGAAGTGCTATTGACACTATTAAATACTAGTAGTATACTACTTCGTATCCAGTAATCTATTGAGGAGGGTTATAGTAATGTTATCAATTAAATTTGAGGGTGACACTCTTAATTCAGTGGCGATTGAAGCTAGGAAATTTGCAGACGCAATATTGGGCGGAAGCTCATCTATATCGTACGAAGGTTACCTTCCACTTGGGGTAGGAAAGCCAGAATATTTTCCTGTTGATGATGGTCGAGAATGGGGAATTGAGTCAATCAAGGATTGGCTCGGCAGACTTAATACGAATGGGCAAAAAGTTGTTAAGGTATTAGCAGAGAAGCAGATATTGGACCCTCGGGAAGAAGCGGGCAATTTAGGATGGGCCGGCACTCATTGGGCAGGTACCTGGACTAGCCCACGACGACAGGCTGGTTATGTTATGGAATCTAGGGGTTTGAGGTCTTGGCCATATGGCCACACTTATGAAGAGCCGAGGAAAATGTGGATGCATCCTGATATTGCAAGAATAGTATTGGAAGTTCTTGAATAATAAGTAGTAGTGTTGGTTGTAGCTTTGAAACCTCCATGGGGTAGTGTTGAGTATAATTACCTTGGGGAGCTGCTTTATCGAATCTGTCTTTTATTACTTGGTTATAAAAGGTATAGAAAATGTGATACACCAATCTTTAGGTTCCCCGGTGAAGATTCGAGCGTCTTGTAGCAATCAAGGTGTCGGAGGCTTCAAAAACTCAAGCAAAATTGACGACTTGGACATCAGCCACATAGCTTGCATTCCTTTCGATGTATAACTGTTATATAACAATTCATAACAGTTATATAACGTAACAGGGGGTATATTAAATTACCCCCTGTTATATAGCTGCTGCGTTTACTGTTGCAGTCCCCATTTTTCGCCAGCCTTGTATACTACTCCTTTTTTTACCATCCTGTTTAATGTAGTGCGAGTGCTCCCTTCATTTGCTCCTAATTTATCAGCGATTTCTTGAGTTGACAAAGGGCACGCAACGAGTAATGACTTGATTTGTTCAGACAGGGATAATTCACCGGACAAGCCTGAACCTGCTAGGTTGGCGGATGAAATTGCGATTGTATTGTTTGAAAAAGTTAATCGGTATCCGAGTGTAGGATGAAGGCCGGATAAATTTGCCTTGGTATGTTTAACCGAAATTAAAATATCGTTAATGCCCGGCTCTGCTTCTGCCTTTATTTCCCAAACAGCCCTAGCCAAATTTGTAAAAAATACACTCCCGAATATAGAGCGTTTCTTGCCCATGAATTCTTTCGCACAGTGAGCTAGAGTTAGGCTCGTAATACCCAGTTCCCTTAAAGCTGCATGGTATCGTATTGCTGGCTCCGGGTCGTTCAAATTACCACGTGCAGCTGGTCCCAGGGAATCAATGACCAGCAATTCAACATTATGCTTCTCTATTAAATTTTTAATAGACGGTAACTGGTCTGCCAGCGGAACAGTCATCCGTCGTCGTAATAAAGGCTGTGCACCTTGACCGAATCCATGTTCAAGTGCCGACCAACGTTTTTGAAAACTGGATTCGTCATCTTCATAATCCAAATAGAGGCAACGCCCCGGTTTGCTGGCATTTAATCCCAACGGATTATCAGTATAAGGCAGTTGTAAGATATAGCACAGTATCAGGGCTATCAGACTCTTTCCGCTAGAATAATCGCCAAAAAATACCGTCGGATGGTTTTTATACAGTAAAGGGCTAATAAGGTATTCGACTTCAAGGCTATCGTCTATACATGGCCATATTTCAACGGCAGGCTCCTCTTTCCTTTTAATCTCCTTGGTTGTTACCGCCACATAGGTCAATACATCCAGCCAATTATCTTTTATATCAGTCACGGTATTTTGGAGCCTTTTGGCAATCTGGGTTTGAGTGGGAGTACTCAATAAATTTGCCTCGGTTGTGAGTAAAGTGTTTTCTCCGCTTCCATTCGCCGAAAAGAAAGTAAGTTCTGCTCTGATGTCATCGGTAATTCTCTCGGCTAACACCTTAACATTAAGGTCTTTGAAGATATAGGTTATACTATCAAGAGCTTCGATGACTTCGACATTATGACTGGAAATCAAGGCGAACCCCCTTTGCCCTTGGAGTGTTTGTAGGCTCTCTATAGGATTTTTTCGTACTTGAAGTATTGCGGCAACGGCGCCGGCGGATTTCCTGCTCTATTCTTTGAACCCGTTCTCCATACCAGGGCTTTTCATTTCCCCATAATAGCGGCCGCAAGAAATAAAGCTCCTCCCACAAAGCCTTCGTTTCTATGAACGGTATATCCTCATGATAGAAGCGTTTGAAGGCATCGCTATTATCGAGGTAGTCCGGCACCTGATACTTGTTCACAAAGCACCTTCTAGCCGAAAGGGTGTTAGCCTAACACCCTAGCTTATCTAGCCCCATCCAGCCTAAGCAGTCTTTCAATCTCTTGCTTTGGCACCAAAATTTTCCGCTCGACCCGAACCCCTTTCAGCTGTCCTCGGCGAAGCATTTTGTAAATTGAATTCAAGCACAGTCCGAGGGCATCCGCCGCTTCCTGCGGCGACAGCACCATTTTTTTTGTAGCTTCCATCTCAACCTCCTGTTGACAAAGAATGTTTCTTGGCTTATGATAATAAGTATATTATATAACTAGTGGCAGAATTCTTCTAGTGCCTGTAAAGAACGCTACAGAAGATAATATACCACAAAATAAAGAAAGAGTAAAATTAGTCGGGAGGCAGTAATGAGGATTAAAAAGGAAACCTCAGAAGTAATTGAAGGGCATGTAGCCAAGCTACTGGTAAGGAACCGTAAATATACAGCCAAGGAACTGAAGGATAAAGTTGAGCATGAGCTCGGTGGAAGATACAGTTTTACTGAACGCACATACCTAAATATCAAAAACAAGCTGCTTAAAGATTTCAGCGAAGACCCCATAGATGCGCCATGGTCTGTAGGTGCCTGCTTGAAGTTCGACATCCCAGGTGAAATAGTTCCTCTATTACTTGAAGTGAAAAGGAATATACCCCTGGAAGAAATATTTACTATCAGGACCGCACAGTGGGTGGCCAAGCTGCATAACCTTATTCCGGACCGGAAAGATTTGAGCCATCTATATTACATATCGACCTACTATGGTTTATATGAGCAAATCTGCGAGATGGCAAATATTCCTTTTAACACAACCAAACCGGACAGTATGCTTCCGGATTCCGAAAAGGTAAAAGAAGCTTTCATTGAACTGCTATTAAAAGAGGAGGATGATGATGAAAGGGCAAGTACGGAAACGGGGTAAAAGCTGGGTAGCTATAGTGCCCTTGGGCAAGGATGGGCAAGGAAAACTAAAATACAAATGGGTCACCTGCAAAACAAAGAAGGAAGCCGAAGCCAAACGGGCAGAACTGATTCACATGGCCAATACTGGCATGTTGGCTTCACCAAAGGGAATGTTAGCCGATTTCGTCACCCGCTGGCTTGAGGATTACGTGAAACCGAATTTAAGCCCCAGGACATACGAAGGTTACCTTAGCATTTTTCGGTCTCGCATGGGACCAGCTTTGGGCAATATCCAACTAAAAAACCTCAAACCTGAAATTATCCAGAAGTATTATTCTGATATGCTCAAGGCCGGATTATCCACCACAAGTGTCCGGCATCATGGCATGATGCTTCATTCATGCCTCGAACATGCTGTTAAATGGCAGTTGCTGGCTCTTAACCCTGCCGATGCTGTTAAACCACCAGCGAATCGCTATGCAGAAATGAATACTCTTGATGAGACAGGTGTCCGAGTCGTTCTTGAGGCTGCCGAGAAAACACCCTACTTCGCTCTTTTCAGCCTGGCCTTATATTCCGGTATGCGACGGTCAGAGCTTCTTGCTCTGCGCTGGTCTGATGTTGAGCTGGAAAATGGAGAGGTTTATGTGTCCAGGTCGTTGCATAGGCTCGAAAATCACGAGACAGTTTTTCGAGGCACAAAAACTTCCAAAAGCAATAGAACAGTGGCATTGGGCCAAACCATGATAGAGATTCTGAAACAGCATCGTGATAAACAAATGGATATATGCACTTCAACTGGATTTCCATTCACGAATGACCGTTTAGTCTTTTGCCACGCAGATGGGAAGCCGATGTTGCCAGATAGCGTCAGCCAAGCATGGGTCCGCCATGCAAAAAGCCTTGGATATAGTCACATAAGATTCCATGACCTTCGTCACACATCTGCAACGCTAATGTTGAAAGCTGGCATACATCCAAAGATTGTCCAGGAAAAACTCGGGCATAGCTCTATTGTTGTAACGCTTGATTTATACAGCCATGTTTCGCCAGGAATGCAACACCAAGCTGCTGAAAAACTGGATGCTATTTTAGGCAAAAATAATAGCAAAATAATAGCAAGGCCGTTTTTAGGAGAGGGAATACATTGATATTTTGACCATTTTAGCTTCAAAACCTGGAGCCAGCGAAGAGACTCGAACTCTTGACCGACGGTTTACGAAACCGTTGCTCTACCACTGAGCTACGCTGGCGTTTGTTAACTACCATGCTTTGCGGGCTTCAAACAAGTTAAATTATATGTAAGTGTCTTTTTAATGTAAAGCCGTTTTTTTTCGACTTGTTGTATAATAATCTGAATAATCTAAACATGAGAGGTTAGTTATACATGTCCGAGAAAACCTATTCAGTTCCGCCACCCATGACCATCAACCCCGAAAAAGACTATTTTGCCACCATCGAAACAGACAAGGGCAACATCCTTCTGGAACTTTTTGCTGCCGATGCTCCCAAAACGGTAAACAATTTCGTTTTTCTGGCCAGGGAAGGGTTCTACGATGGCGTCGTCTTCCACCGTGTCATCCCCGGTTTCATGGCTCAGGGCGGAGACCCCACCGGAACCGGACGCGGCGGTCCGGGCTATACCTTTGCCGATGAGTTCTCCAGCCAGCGCCACGGTACAGGGACAATATCTATGGCCAACGCCGGACCTGACACCAACGGTTCCCAGTTTTTCATCACTTACGCCCCTCAGCCCCACCTGGACGGGCGCCACTCGGTTTTCGGCCAGATGATAAGCGATATGGCTGTACTGAAAGCCATTACTAATGGTGACGTGATGAAACGCGTTATCATCACTGAAAAATAACGGTTTATTAATTATAACCATCGGGGTGCAGGGTTCAGGCAGGTTTCAGCGCCCTGGTGGTTATAAGCGTATTGGTATAGTTGGGCAGTATTTCATCTTCATCGGGGACGAAATTATCTTCGAAGAACCCGGTCAGGACAAAGCCGGCTTCAATCTGGCCGCCGATCTGGTCCTGGAGGCTGTGGCCGAACTCCACAGGCTCATCCGGGCCGGTTATTTCCAGCCGGTCCGGATCGTTCATGTGCTCCAGGTCCGAATAAGGTACGGCGTACTTCACCTGCAAAATACCCCGCTGTTCCAGTTTCAAGTCGAACATGTACATTATCGGGTTGCAGAAACCGGCAATCAAGGTACCGCCTTTCTTGAGAACCCGGTAAGCCTCGCGCCACACCGGTTTAACATCCGGCACAAAAAGGTTGGATGTCGGGTGTACGACCATATCAAAGGTTTCGTCCTTGAAAAGGGAGAGGTCGCGCATATCCCCTTCGATCAGCCGGATATCCAGGCTTTCCCTTTTCGCTACCAGACGGTCCTGGGCAAGCTGTGCCGGCGAGTTGTCCAGAACGGTAACTCTGGCACCCGCCGCTGAGAGCACCGGCCCCTGCTGGCCGCCGCCGGACGCCAGGCACAGGATTTCCAACCCCTGCATAGAAGCGGGGAACCAGTTCCTGGGCACGGGTTTCAGAGGAGTCATTACAATGGACCATTCTCCCCGCCGGGCTTTTTCAATCACCGCAGGGCTGACGGGCAGGGTCCATTCATTTTTCTTTTCTACCAGCCGGTCCCAGGCTCCCCGGTTGTGTTTTCTGACATCCACTGCTTTAACCTCTTGCTCTAAATTTGTAACGAATTTCCATCCAACGTTCCTTATTCATCCGGAAAAAGCCGCTTCCATGATAAGTGTCCGGTGGTGAGCCCCAGTTCCTTCATCATCCCGATGGCATTTCGCGGAGCAAATGCCTGGTAATGGTTGTTAAAAAAGGCAAACACCTGTTTGACTCGGCTGGCTGCTGTCTCCATCTTCCCGGCAAGTTCAGTTATTTCCTGCGGGGAATACAGATACTTGTACCGCGTTTCAACGTTGCCCTTCCACCACATTTCGGCGTTTCTGCCGTGAAAACGAAAATAGGCAAAGTCAGCTGTCAGCGGCAAATCACCGGCAATCGATGTACCGAACATGGGCTCATCCTGCCACACCCAGCAGGCATTACCGGCCTGCAGCATCTCCACGGTAGCCGGGTCGTCGCTCCAGCTTCTGTGACGCAATTCTACAGCCAGGCGGTAACCGCCGAAGGTATGCATCAGAGCCGCCAGCAAGCGCCGGGAGTCTTCGCTGTTTTTAAAACTCGGTGGGAACTGAGCCAAAAGAGCTCCCAGTTTGCCGGACTGCCGAAGCGGTTCCAGGCTGGATTTGAAGATGGCTACGTCATCCGGTGATATGGCGGCCGGTTCGCCGGTGGCGGCTTCATACATGCCCGGATGGGTAAACTTCTGCCACAGTTTGACGGTGAAAAGAAAACCTTCAGGCACGGTAGCTGCCCATTTATGAGCAAGTTCAGGTGCCGGCGGGCGGTAGAAAGAAGAGTTCAGTTCCACCGCGTGAAAAAACCGGCAGTAATGCTCCAGTTCGTTTTTGGTGCCGCGCGGATAAAAGTGTCCCTTCCAGGTGCCTTCCCCGGCCGGGTAGCTCCATCCGGAAGTTCCGATATACACTTCAGCTTTATTAACCATCGACTTTAATCCTAATTATAGCTAATTGACGCCGTTTAATATACTGTGTTAAATTACCCCACAATATCTTGCCGGTTAGCGTCGCAGGCTGGAACCGGGACTGTTTGCCTGGTTGCCGACCAACCTGTAACGTTTATGGGCGAAAAGGAATGGAGAATAAAGTGAAAAGACGCATAATGGCAACAGGGCTGGTTATGGTCATCATCGGCTATACTTTTCTCGGAGGCTGTTCCAATGGCGACACCGAGATTTTTGAATTTTCTTATTCCAACTTTTTTCCATCCACTCACTTGAACTCCGCACTGGCTGAAGAATGGATAGAAGAAATTGAAACCCGCAGCGAAGGCCGCATCGTAATCAATTACTATCCGGGTGGTTCCCTCACGGCTGCAGCTGCAATTTATGACGGGGTGGTACAGGGCATTTCAGACATAGGCATGTCCTGCTTTGCCTATACACCCGGCCGCTTCCCGGTATCGGAACTGGTCGATCTTCCCCATGGATATCCCAATGGTTATGTTGCCACCATGGCCGCCAACGATTATTATGCTGAATTCGAACCGGCTGAAATGGACGATGTAAAGCCGCTTTATTTTCATGCGCACGGTCCAGGCGTTATCATAACAACCCAGAAAAAAGTCAGCACGCTGGCCGATCTTAACGGCCTGATCCTCAGAGCAACCGGTATCGGCGCTAATGTGGTTAAAGCCCTCGGTTCGGAGGGATACGGCGCTTCTCAGGGCGAAACCTACGAACTTATGGCCCGCGGCGTTGTTGACGGCAGTTATACCCCCAGGGAAGTTCTGAAAGGCTGGAACCAGGCTGAAGTGGTAAAATATGTTACCAACTGCTACGAAGTCGGCAATACCACTATGATGTTCGTGGTTATGAACGAATCGAAGTGGAACGCTTTGCCTTCCAGTTTGCAGAAAATTATTTCCGATGTAAGCTCCGAATGGGCGGAAAAACACGGCATGGTCTGGGATTACTACGATAAAGCCGGCATCGACCACTTTTTAAGCCTCGGCCAGGGAAGGGAAGTTGTCGAACTTTCCGCCAGCGAGGTAGAAACCTGGAAGCAAATCGCTGTTGAACCGCTCATCGACCAGTATATTACCGATAAAACCACCCTCGGTCATGATGCCGCCAGTTATGAAGAATACCTGCTGGAAAGGGTAGAATACTGGTCAAGCAGGGCTCCCTCTCTCGAAGAAAGTGTTGCCTGGGTTGAAGAAAACCTGGCAGAATTCATAAACAACTAGTACCAGTGGTGTTTTCCGCAGATTTCCCGGCCCTGGTTTACCCGGGGCCGGGTTTTGGTATGAGTATACATGGAACGCTTGAAAAAGATTACCGGACTTGTTAACCAAAATTTGAACTGGGTGGCCGGAATCGGCCTGGTTGCCATGCTGGCACTCACCTTTGCCGACGTGATTGCGGTCAAGGTTTTCAAATCGCCTATTCCCGGCGCTATAGAAATGGTCAGTTTTCTGAGCGTTGTGGTCGTCGCTTTTGCCATTGCCTACACTCAGCAGCTCAAAGGCCATATCCAGGTAGAATTTTTCGTATCCCGCCTGCCGGTAAAGCTCAGGTCGTTTATCGGAATCCTGGTTACAGCTGCCGGGATAGCATTGTTTGCCCTGCTTGCCTGGAGAAGTTTTGAGTACGCCCGGGTTTTACAACTCAGCGGGGAAGTTTCCATGACCCAGCGTATTCCTTTCTATCCATTCGTCTACGCCATAGCATTCTGCTGTATCCCTGTTTGTCTGCAGCTCGCGTTAGAAATGCTTGAGTTTTTCAACCGGTTGGTAAAAAGATGACACCTGTCGCCGCCGGCCTGCTAGGCATCGTCGTGTTGATATTTCTGTTTCTACTTGGCATGCCGGTGGGTTTTGCCATGGCAGCCGTGGGCACGGCCGGTTTTTGCCTTCTCGTCTCGCCCGAAGCCGGTTTATCCCTGCTCGCCCGGGATGTATTTGCTACTTTTTCCAGCTATTCATTAACCGTTATTCCGATGTTTATCTTTATGGGTTCGCTGGCTTTCGCTACCGGCATGAGCCGGAAGCTATATGACTCTAGCCACAAGATTTTCGGACAGATGAAAGGCGGGTTGGTTGTTGCTACCATTGCCGCCTGTGCCGGGTTTGCCGCCATTTGTGGATCAACCAACGCTACCGCCGCTGCCATGGGCCGTGTGGCACTGCCGGAAATGAAGCGATATGGTTACGATGATTCACTGGCTACCGGCAGCGTGGCCGCAGCCGGCTCGCTCGGAATACTCATCCCGCCAAGCACCATTTTCATGGTTTACGGTATCCTGACGGAGCAGTCCATCGGCGCTTTGTTCCTTTCCGGTATTCTGCCCGGCTTGCTTCTTGCGGGCTTGTTCATCGGCGTGGTGTACATTCAGTGCTGGCACAACCCCGCACTGGCGCCCGCCGGCCCTGCAACCACCTGGAAAGATAAACTTAGCGGACTAACCGGAATGCTGGATACTGTAATATTGTTCTCCCTGGTCATCGGCGGTCTGTTTCTGGGCTGGTTCAGCCCGATGCAGGCGGGTGCAGTCGGCGCCGCCGGCGTGCTGATACTGGGGCTTGCCCGCCGCAGCCTGAGCATACCTGCTTTCCTGTTTGCCGTTAAGGATGCTTTAAAAATTACCTGCGAAGTCATCGTGATCATCACGGGGGCCGTAGTTTTCGGCCATTTTATGGCCGTTACCAAGATTCCTCTTAACCTGGCAGGCTGGGTTGGAGCGCTGGACCTGCATCCGGCAGCCATTATGGGTATTATTGTTATGATTTACCTGGTCGGCGGCTTTTTCATGGATGCTCTGGCCATGGTAACACTTACTATTCCAATTATTTTCCCCCTGGTGAAATCGCTGGGTTTCGACCCTATATGGTTCGGTGTCATAATTGTGCTCATAACCGAAATGGGGGTTATCACGCCACCGGTGGGTATAAACGTTTACGTAATAAAAAGTATCAGCAACAACGTGCCGCTGGAAACCATATTCAAAGGAATATTCCCGTTTCTGGCTGCTATTCTACTGGCTATCGGCATCCTGCTGGCCCTCCCGCAGATTGCCACCATATTACCCCGGTTGCTACACTGATAATACTGGTTAACTGAAATAACGTTCATGACGATACTAAATTTGATAAGCCGCAACAGGGCAGAACGCCCGGACGAAACAGCTCTTGTCGAGCTGGCTCCTTCACGCAATTACCGCCGTTCGATTACCTGGCGTCAGTTCGACGACCGGATTAATCAACTGGCAAACGCTCTTATAAGCGGGGGCACCGGTCGCGGCGATAAGGTCATCCACCTGATGATGAATTCCATTGACTGGCTCGTTGGCTATTTTGCCATATTGAGAACCGGCGCCTGGGCGGTACCGCTTAATTTTCGCTTTACCTCTAAAGACATCCTGTATTGTGCCGGTATTGCCGAAGCGGATGTGATGATACTGGGCGAAGAATTCGCCGAAAGGGTTGAACAGGCCCGCCCAAATCTGAAGATTCGAAGGTATATTTTCGCCGGGCATTCTGCACCGGCCGGGATGGATGATTTTTCGCGCCTGATTGAGAACAGCCCGGCAAATCCAGTAAGTGCAGAACCCGGATTGGATGATATTTCCGGCCTTTACTTCACCTCCGGGACGACGGGCGATCCCAAACCTATAGTGCTGACCCATAAAAACCTGATGTGCGCCGCCATCACCGAGCAAAACCATCACCGGCAGACAACCGGTGATAACTTCATACTGCTGCCTCCCCTGTATCATACCGGCGCCAAGATGCACTGGTTCGGCAGTCTATTGTCCGCAAGCAGGGCGACAATCCTTACCGAAATTAACCCCAAAAATATCCTGGATGCCATCCATTTCGAAAGGGGCACCATTGTCTGGCTGCTGGTGCCATGGGTACAGGATATACTTGGCGCGCTGGACAGGGAAGAACTCAAGCTTGGCGACTATGATTTAAGTTGCCTGCGCCTGATGCATATCGGCGCCCAGCCCGTACCGCCCAGTCTGGTCAAACGCTGGAAACAATACTTCCCCGGTGTAGCCTATGACACCAACTACGGATTGAGTGAAAGCACCGGTCCGGGGTGCGTCCATCTGGGGGTTGAAAACGAACACAAGGTGGGGGCTATCGGCAAAGCCGGTTTTGGCTGGCAGACGCGCATTGTACATGAAGCGGGCAGCGATGTTAAACCCGGAGAGGTGGGCGAACTGCTGGTTAAAGGCGACGGCGTTATGAAAGAGTACTATAAAAACCCGGACAGGACCGCTCATACCATCCGGGACGGCTGGCTGTATACGGGAGACATGGCCAGGGAAGATAGTGACGGATTTATTTATCTTGTTGACCGAAAGAAGGATCTTATAATAACAGGCGGCGAAAATATATTTCCGGTCGAAGTGGAGGAAGTTATCTCTGCTCACCCCAAGGTTTATGATGTAGCTGCAATCGGCGTCAAAGACGAACGCCTGGGCGAGATTGTAGCAGTTGTAATAGACCCTCAGCCCGGCACTGAACTTACCCGGGAGGAGATAACCCGGTACTGCGAAGAAAACTTGCCGCGCTACAAAAGGCCCAGGCAGATTTTCTTCGATAAAGTACCACGCAACCCCACCGGTAAAATTGAAAAACCGGTTTTAAGAGCCAGGTACAACTAACAGGCATCCCGGTCAAATGCTTTTGGCGGTTCGGGATTGTATTTGACTCGACGAGAACTATTTTGTTATTTTAACCATAACCAGGAGGAACATTTGCCCCACCTATACTGGAATTTGAAACCCCCCGCTCCAGCCGATTTCCTGGCCGGAGAGAATGGGTTTTCCCCTTTGCTAAAACAGATCCTTTTTAACCGCAGCCTCACCAGTCTGAGCGCCATCAATACTTTTCTCAATATCGATGCCAGCCTGAGCCATGATCCATATCTGCTGCCTGATATCGAACAGGCAACTTCAAGGATATATCAGGCATTACTCTCCGGCGAGCAAATAGCTGTCTACGGAGATTTTGACGCCGACGGTATTACCGGCACGGCTCTGCTGGTAGAAGCTCTCGAAAAACTTGGCGGCAACGTATTTCCATACATCCCTCACCGGTTGAACGAAGGCCACGGCATTAACCGGGCTGCCCTGGGCGAGCTTAAAGAGAGAGGCGCCAGCCTTATAATCACCACCGATTGCGGTGTTACCGGCATTGTAGAAGCCCGGTTGGCTAAAAGAAAAGGGATAGACCTGGTAATTACCGACCACCACAACCCGCTGGAGCAACTGCCTGATGCTGCAGCAGTTATTAATCCTAAACGGGCGGATTCTTGCTACCCTTTCCGCGAACTGGCAGGCGTGGGGGTAAGCTACAAGCTTATACAGGCTCTTTACCGGAGTGTCGGCAAGGAAGAGGAAGCCGAGCAGTTTCTGGACCTGGTTGCCATCGGCACGGTTGCCGATATGATGCCGCTTACCGATGAAAACCGGTATCTGGTCCAAAAAGGCCTGGACCGCATAAACCACTCTCCGCGCCTGGGAATACGCATGATGATGGAATTTGCCGGACTTACCCAGGGAGAAATTTCAACCGAAGACATCTCCTGGGCGCTGGCTCCCCGCCTCAATGCCGCCGGGAGACTGGAACACGCCCTGGGAGGTTATAACCTTCTGGCCACCACGGATTGGAAAGAAGCCCACCGGCTGGCAGCCAAACTGGAAGAGCAAAATGTTGAGCGTCAGAAAATGACCCTCAAGGCCTGCACACATGCCAGGGAACAGATATCCTGTGGAGTGCCGGGCAATCTCCTGGTAGCCCGCGCCGATGAATTTCCGGCCGGCATTATAGGGCTCGTCGCCGGGCGCCTCACCAATGAGTATTACCGGCCGGCCGTGGTAATAAAGACGGGTCAGAAAACCTGCCAGGGCAGTTGCCGCTCCATCGTTGAATTTGATATTATCAACGCTATAAATAGCCTTTCCGACCTTTTGAACAGGTACGGCGGCCATCCTCAGGCGGCAGGGTTCAGCCTGAAAACCGCCAATCTCGAACCATTCCTGAAACAACTCGCCCGCCTTGCCGAAGACAAGCTCAGTGACCAGGAACTTAAGCCTTCCATCGATATCGATGCTGAGGTAAAATTGAACGAACTCGGCGGTAAGACCTATCAGGCTATCTCCACCCTGGCCCCGTTCGGCAAAGGCAACCCGGTACCGGTATTTATGAGCCGGGAAGTCGAGGTGGTCAATTGCCGCCAGATGGGAAGCACCGGCAAACATCTGCGCCTTAAAGTCAAAAACGGCGGCGCTGTCTGGGATGCCGTTGCTTTCGGCCAGGGGGATTATTTTTATGAAATCAGCGGCAAGCTTGATATAGCCTTTAACCTGGACCAGGATCAATGGAACGGCGAGACCCGCCTCAGGCTGAAACTGATGGATATGAAGCCTGCCGGTTCGTAAGTTAGTATCGAGGAGCCTTAAATAAGATGAATGAAATAATGACTGGAATCCTGGCAGTGATTGCCGGTTATTTTATCGGCTCGGTTCCTTCCGCTTATATTGCCGGCTACCTGGTAAAAAGGGTGGACATACGCACCATCGGCAGCCGCAACATGGGCGCCATGAATACTTTTTACAACCTTGGGTTTATACCAGGCGTTATGGTGCTGGCAGCCGACATACTCAAAGGCGCCGGCGCGGTTGCTCTGGCGCGGTTTCTTTGCGAGCTGTCTACCGGTGGCGATACTATCGTCATTATCGAAATGCTGGCCGGTTTATTTGCCGTCATTGGCCATAACTACCCTGTATGGCTCAAATTCAAGGGCGGCAAAGGCGGGGCTACCTTAATCGGGGTAATCATTTTCCTAATGCCCTGGGCTTTGCCGATCGGTTTCGTGTTGTTCCTTATCATTACCGCCATCACCCGTGTACCGACCTTAAGTTATGGGCTGGCAATGGTAAGCTTTCCCTTCATTGCCTGGTTGATTTACGGCAGGGGGGATTATGTGGCCTACTCCGCAATCATGCTGCTGATTCCTTTCCTTAGCTATATACCCCGCTTAATCGAAATGCGCGCCAGGGGCGGTTCCTGGTCCAGGGTAATCAGGCGCAAGAATTTAAAGGACCGGTTTTAGGATTAGTAAAGCAGCATCTTTAAAATCTGCCTGGCAGCTGCCTTATCCAGGGGTTCGTTGTTGTTACCGCATTTGGGTGACTGGATGCAGCTCGGGCACCCCTCTTCACAACCGCAGTTGCTTATCAGCTTTAAGGTTGCTTCCCATAACCGGGTAATTATTTCATAACCTTTTTCGGCAATACCGATTCCCCCCGGGCAGGCATCATAAATAAACACCTGAGGTTTGCCGGTGTCTTCGTGCAGTATGGTCGATACCCCTCCAATATCCAGCCGGTCACACATGGCAAAAAGAGGCAGTAATCCGATACAGGCATGTTCTACCGCATGCAGCCCTCCCGCCAGGTCCAACCCGTCCCGGGCCAGCCTTGATACCATATCGGGGGTGATATCGAACCATAAGCCTATGGTCGAAAATATTTCATCCGGCAGATCCAGGGGTTTCTGGTCGATCAGTCTTTCAGAGTACTGTTCTTTACGCTTGTATGCAATAACGGAAGTTGTGACTTCGACCTGTCCCAGGCATACCTTTACATCACCGACATTCTTATAACGTTGCTGCTGGATAATTTTTAGGGTTGTGAGGTCATCGGCCACAGTATAGTACTCTGCATCTACCGGCTTTACAGTAGCATTACCGGCTGAAAGATCGAGCTGGGTAACCAGGTAGCTTTCCCCCTGGTTCAAATATATAGCGCCTTCATGCGCCTGAAACAAAGCCGTGCTGCGTTCAACCGTGTCTATAAGTGAACCTGAAGCTGTATCAATAATGCTGATCACCTGCCCGGATGAAGACCGGATATCAACCGATTGTGCCGGATAATCCATGCTGGGATGGACATACCATTTTCCCCGCCGACCGGTTAATTTCACTTCATTTTCCAGGCTCTCCAGAGCCTGTTGGAACCCTGGGCCAAAAAAGCCCTCGTCTCTGGCTTGCAGGGGGTACTCCCAGGCGGCACACGCCAGATGGCGTTTTAAAATGTAAGGATTATCCGGATTAATTAGCGCATTTTCAAATTGCCTGCCGAAAAAAGCCTCCGGGTGGCTCATCAGGTACTGGTCCAGTGGATCATCTCTGCCGACCAGTACCGTCAAGGCTTTTCGCCCCCTCCTGCCACTACGCCCTGCCTGCTGCCAGGTGCTGGCAATCGAACCCGGATATCCGGCGATTATGGTGGCATCCAGCTGACCGATATCGATCCCCAGTTCCAGAGCATTAGTAGCCACAACGCCGGTAAGCTCCCCGGTAGAAAGCTCTTTTTCGATCCGGCGGCGGACCTGCGGTATGTAGCCTGCCCGATAGGGCTTTATCCTGAGAGCATGTTCCGGACTGTTCTTTTTCAATTGGTCCCGGGCATATGTGTATATCAGTTCGGTCAGCCGGCGAGTCCTTGTAAAGGCCAGCGAGCGGATATCATGGCTCACCATCTCCGAAAAAAGCATGGCGGCTTCACTGTTGGTACTCTTGCGTCCGGTTTGCCCGGCTTCATTGCAGGGAGGGTTCCAGAAAACAAACTCTCTGGGGCTTCCCGGTGACCCGTCCTTCTCGACCACCTCGAAGGGCAAACCGGTAAGGCTGGAAGCCTGTTGCTGTGGATTGGCAATGGTAGCCGAACATAGTATGAAAACAGGATCGGAACCATACAGCCGGCACAGCCGCCGCAGGCGCCGCATCACCAGCGCGACATTCGAACCGAATACCCCCCGGTAAACATGAGCCTCATCCAGTACCACGTATTTCAGCCTGGCCAGAAAGCGCCCCCAGTCCGAATGACGAGGCAGTATCCCGAGATGCAGCATGTCCGGATTGGTAATAATAAGACCGGCTTTAGAACGAGCCCTGCTTCGTTCTTCGCAGGGGGTATCGCCATCATAGGTCATAGCCGTAAAACCGCAAATTCCAGCCGACTCTGCCAGCCTGCACACGCTTCGCAGCTGGTCCTGGGCAAGCGCTTTGGTGGGAAAAAGATACAGCGCGCGCACCGAAGGGTTTTCCAGCAAGGCTTCGAGTACCGGGATGTTATAAGCCAGGCTTTTACCGCTTGAGCTCGGTGTTGCTATTATTACATTCAAGCCCCGGCTAACCAGGTTGACAGCTTCAGCCTGATGGCTGTACAGAGGCCACGCCCCCGTCAGCATCAAAGCCCGTTTCATGGGCGCCGAAGGCGCTTTTTCCGGTTCTCCGGGCACGGCCTGGCGCGAGGAAATATCCTCGGTATGGCAAATCTGCCCCTTGTAGAATGGCTGAGATGTTATGTAAGCCAGAAATTCTTCAGGATTCATCGGTTAGACCGTAATCACTTCCACCTGAGTTTCGATAACCCTGACAGAGAAGCGACCGCCTTCGATGAAATTCAACAACCGGGTGATTCTTTCGTCGATTACAGTTTTATCACTGCTCACCAGGCTGATCCCGAGCACCGCGCTGCCCCACACGTCCTGGTCCTCTATCTCAGCGATGGATACGTTGAACCTGTTTTGTACCTGGGCGATTATGGGACGAATAAGCTGACGCTTACCCTTGAGTGAAGCGTTGCCGGACAACGATAGGTAAATTCTTATCACGCCTACATGCATTGACACCAGCCTGACGCCGGTTAAGCATTACCAGATTTCCATTTTAACACTTTACACCAAGCCCTGATAGTCGAACCGGTTACGCGGGATTTATTGACACGGCTGAAAGCACCGCTATAGAATATGTCAAATACAACATATACCGGACAACTAAGTGACAATTGAAAACAAGGTAAAAATATTCAAGGCTCTTTCCGATGAGACACGCCTGCGCATTCTCAGCCTGATTATCGAGCAGGAATGCTGCGTTTGCGAAGTAATGCAGACCTTGAACATATCCCAGACGCGTGCCTCCCGGAATCTGAGCCAGCTCTACAATGCCGGCTTGCTGATACTGCGCAAGGAAGGATTGTGGTCGCTCTATTCGGTAGATCGGCAGAAAGTAGAACCCTTTACTGCATCGTTGCTGGGCGTTATTACCGAACATTTCAACAGCATGCCGGTATTCAGGAAAGACCGGGAGAACCTCAAAAAAGCTGTCAGAGTAGGCGCCAACGACTGCCGGCCGCCATGCTGCCGGCCCGAATAGCCGTGCTTCTTTAGCGCTTCCGGCCCGGCGTTGTTCTCGTGCAATGATTATGTGCCTATTTATAACTATTAATAGATGCGCTATAATGAATGTATGAGTAATTCAATAAAGGCCCCTTCACGCACCCGGCGTTGTTACAGGGGATTGATCCCGACTGCATCTCTAACTTTCCTGATATTAACCGCGGCAGGCTGTTCAAATAGCCTGGATGCCATCAATACCGAACCACCGGGTACCACCGCGCCTCTGGCTACCTCTACGTCCTATGTCACGCCAACTGTCGCGCCATCTGAACCTCCCCTTACCACTTCCATTATTGACACTCCACCTCCCACCACCACTTCCTGTATTGATGAAAACCAACCCGTAGACCTTTTCCTGCTCTCCTCCGGCACTCCCGGCATGATCACCCTTGATTTAATTATTCAACCCTTGAATGGTGAGGGTAATTCCATCGTAGTCGAAGGCCGGGTCGAAGTCAGGCTGTGGGAAATAGCCGACCCCTTCACCGGGCAAAAAGGCGCGCTTATCCAGGAATGGGCAGGCATCGAAGTGGCCGCCGGAGATTATGATACCCTGTACAACGAGGTATGGCTGCAGCTGCCTTACTCAGGCTTCGAGCCGGAATGGGGCCAAAACGGAATCGTAGAAGTTGAACTTGTCTGTGAAGAAAGCAGGATAACTACCCAGAAGGAGATTAAACTGAGAAAATCTCCTGACTGCTGAGATGAAGAGCTTTGGGACGGCCAGTTAGGCGGTCTTGAATAAAACCTGGAGGATGAGCATGGATGAATTCAAGTTTAAGGTTTCCGGCATGAGCTGCGGCCATTGCCAGATGACGGTTAAAAAAGCCCTCGAGCAAATCCCCGGAGTCAGCAAAGCAGACGTAGACCTTTCAAACGGCACCGCTTCTGTAACAGCAGATTCAGCCCGTGTTCAGATCGAACAATTGATGCAGGCAGTTGAAGCGGTTGGATTCCAGCCGGCCCGGCTCGATTAAGCCTCACACGCCCAGCATTATGAGCAGCATTGCAATAAGCATATAAACCGATGCCGCTTTAAATAGAAAAAAATTCAAAGCTGACGACCGGCTCATAATACTTACCAACGCCAGCGCCAGCAGCAGGCCGCCCAGGCCTGCCATGATCCACCAGAATACCAAATGTAACCCGATTAGCCAGGCTGCCGACAAAAAGGCGGCAGCCGCCAGGCAGGTAGATAGCCCGATAATTGTATTTACCGTTCGTTTCGAGTACCGGTTGGGGAATACCGGCACGCCAGCCAGCCGGTAGTCGTCTTTATACCGGATGGAAAAGGTCATTATATGAGTCGGTATCCAGAACAGCACCGCCAGCACCAGCAGTATTCCCGCCAGGTCTATGGCTCCTGTGCTCAATACCCGCCCGGCCAGCACCGGCATACCGCCGGCAATTCCACCCCAGAGTATGGACCACGGGCTCCTGCGTTTAAGCCATAACGTGTAAACAACGCCGTTGAACACCAGCCCGGCAAGCACTACTGAACCGTACAATACGTCCAGGGTAAAAGCCCAGAACAAGCCGCCAAGCGCCAGTACAATTCCCAGCTTTAAACCTTCCCGGGCAGATATCATGCCCGCAGGGATCGGCCTTTTTTTGGTACGCTGCATGCGGCTGTCAATATCCTGGTCATAAACCATATTAAGTACGGTAGAACCGCTGATGGAAAGAAACAGGCTGAAGGTAAGCCCGGTAATCGAACACCAGCTGGTACCGGACCCGGAGCCGCTCAGATAACCAGCCAGGCCGCTTACCAGCAGCAGCCCTGTTTGCCAGCTTTTAATCAGGCTCCAGTAATATCTGCACTTTGAAAAGGTTTTTTGCAGGATGCGGCGTAACTTGTCAGTCTTTAAAATATCAGAAGCCTTTCTGGTAATTCCGGAATGCCCGCCTACGGATTCCTGACCACCCTGAAACCCTCACTAGGACCGCAGTACTCGGGATGGGCGCTGTTGCGGTTCCATAGACGCAGGTCGTAAGCGTAATTGTTCCTGCTTCCGCCCCTTAAATAACGAAGGTGCGTGCCTTCGTATATATCCGCCGTCCATTCCCACACATTGCCAGCCATATCGTATACACCGAAAGGGCTGGCAGAATCCAGTGTAACGAATCCGTCATAAACGCCACCGTTGTAAAACCCTACCGGTGTGGTGTTGCCGATAGCCCCGGTACTTTCTTCGAAGGGGTCCCCGCTGGCATAGTAATTGGCATTGGCGCCAGCTATACCGTTGCCCCATGGATACGGCCTTCCGTCCAATCCCCTGGCGGCTTTTTCCCACTCAGTTTCGGCAGGCAAACGATAACCGTAGTAATCGGCGTACGCCCACGCGCCAAACCAGCTTACCATGGTCACCGGGTGATCCTGGTATCCGGATTTTACCTGAAACTGCTGGTTCTGATAAATAATTCTCGAGTCCGCCTCGCCGGGCATAAAATAGATATAATCCCCGGGCACAATCTCCACCTCGTGGCGGCCTCCGTGGAACTCATCGCCCGGATAATAACCGCTGACAACATTGCCGGAAACACTGATTACGCCGGCGTCCAGCGCTTCGTTAAGAAATCCGGCATACTGCCGGTTGGTTACGGGAGTAACAGATATCTCGTAATCATAAGGTATGAGTGTTTCATGCTCGAACTGACCCATTCTGAAGGAACCAGCCGGTATCTTGATCCAGTTTTCCGGATTGATGCCTGTGTCATATACAGGCGCGGGGACAGTTGCCTGACCAGTGCTGCAACTGCCGAGCGTCAACACTGTGGCCAGTACCATTGAAAACGTTTTTAAACGTTTCATCCGCATTCACCGTCCCTGCCGGCCTGCTCAACTTCCTCAGCCCAGCGCCCCCTTCGAGCAAACAGGTCCACCAGGCGCCAGACAAGTATTATGCCCAGCATCAGCATAACCGTCATCATGCCGACATCGGCAAGCAGCATCGTCCAGTCTACCAGAGGCTGTTGGGCCGTTTCGCTCACCACCAGCCTTTTCAGCGAATACACGGTAACAGCCCCGAAGGCAATATTCGAACCCAGTATCACCAGCCAGCCGAACCAGCGGCGGGCCTTGCCTTTTAAACCAGCCATATCAGCATAATAAAGCAAAATAATTGTAGCGATGATACCCGCCAGGGCATGCCAGTGGCCGGTTATGATAATACGCTCCTCGCGGAATGGCCACGTCCGGAATATTTCATCCAGCCTTATGGCAATGAATATCCCGGGGATGGTAACCACGAAATTCATAAAAACCATTTGCCATAAAGCGCCGAATTTAAGCGGATCGTGGACCAGCGCCTTAAGTTTTTGCCAGAAACCGGCATTGCCGGTTTCCTGCTCCACCATAATATGTTCTCTTATCAGCTTGCGGAATCCGAAAATAACCAGCAGCAAAGCAGCTATGGCTGCCGGCATCGAACCCGGGGATATGATTGAGTGAGCAATATGTTCCCAGGGTACTACCGCCCAAGCTCCCAGGGTAACTATCACAGTTCCCAGGATCATCAGCGGCATGGCCATTTTATGCAGAATACCTTTGAAATCAAACCAGCGCCCCACGATAAGGGCCAGCATTATGGCAATAAGGGTAAGCATGATATGCAGGTGCCCGATTACCGCCAGCTGCAAAGTGGAACGGTGCACTTCCCGCACCACGTCTTCTGCCAGAAATGTCTCGAACCCGTTACCATAGAAAGAGCCGGCTATTGCCCCGTAAAGGGCAGAACCGAGAGTAGCCAACGCGGCTACGAAGAAAGCGGTGCGCTCCAGGTCCAGCCCTCCCCTGGTGCGGGAATACTGAGAATCGTTCTGCCGGTACTGCTTCTGCCAGGGCCAGAGGGCTACTGCCAGCATAAGCCCGGCAAAAAAGACCAGCGACAACCCGAAAATGAACAATCCATGGAATATATAGTTGTGTCCGAAATAGGCGAAGACGAGCCCGAATACCAGGGCGAATATATAACCGGCGGTAATGGTAGCGTTGATCGAAGCTCGCAAGCCTCTTTTCATAGGAAGTATGTGGGTAATGATATAGGTTTCTATAGCCACAACAGCTACGGCAATTGAATGGTAAAGGATTATTATACGCCCTTCCCTCTCAGCCTCCACCAGGTTCATATTAAATAAGTCCACGGTGATATCTTTGATGCCGAAAGCGGCCATATTGGCCGAAAGCGTACCGAAAAGGAATGTGACCCCGGAAACCAGGGCAATAGCCACCAGTACCAGCCCTTTGGTTGAACAGAATAAATATCTAAAGCGTTCTATAATAGCCTGCATTATTTTTCCTTATGGTCACTGCCGATTCCGGCTTGCCAGTATGGTGCAGGCAATTGCCTGCACCATACTCATTCAATCAGTTGTTCAGAACTGCTCCGATTGCCTGTTTTGTCAAGACAGCATCTTTTTTACAAAACCATAAGCATATGCCAGCGTCATTACCAGCAGCAATGGCGCCAGTATGTCAAAAACGAGGTCGGCGCTGAAAAACAAAAGCTGTGAACCGCTCTTGAGGTATGCCAGGGCAATACCACCGAGCCCTATCAGCGCTCCGCCGATACCAACCCAAATAAAGCTGGTAACTGTTTTGCCTTTCAAGGCCACATAAATAGGCAGTAAAAAGATTATCAACCCGGCAATGCCGTGAACAACCGCCAGAATTACCGTTGCCATGGTCGCCGGACCGGTGTAGCGGGTAATGGCTATCGCCAAAAAACCCGCCAAAGCAAAAACAAGATATCCCGGTCCGTATTTCGGATAGAACTCGCTTACCAACCCCACCGAAAGGCCAAGGGGAATTAGAGCCGCCACAATGACAACCAGTTCGTTGCCCAGTACATCATAGGTGAAGAAAATGAGCAGCAGCCCGGCTACCAGAAGGACCGCAAAGGATATCATATAGTATATATCGAATTTGCGGCTGCCCGGGGCTCCGGTGAAGTGCTGGAAGAAGCGCCACAACAGGTAAAGCGCCACCAGCCCGGTGGCTAAAAGAATCGCGATGTCCCACCAGTTCATATAATTATCCCTCCTTCTTTTAATGCTGTTATGCCGGGCGTGTCAGCCCCAACAACATTGCAGGGATTATAATTTTAAGCATGTGTACAGTCAATAGGTTTGGCTTGAAATTCAAAATAATATTTACCGGCAGATTCAGTCCGTGGTGGGCTTTGTTGCCCTGCGAGCACATTTCCAGTGAGCTTTACACTGGATTGAATTTGGGATAAAATAGCCCTGTTTCTAATGCGGGAGTAATTCAGTGGTAGAATGTCTGCTTCCCAAGCAGGAAGTCGCGAGTTCGAATCTCGTCTCCCGCTCCAAT
>JAFGLQ010000091.1 GCA_016928015.1 Dehalococcoidaceae bacterium | reverse complement strand
TCTGTATTCAGTTCATTTCCGTCGGCATCGGCGTAAAAATGAAGAGTATCGACTGATTCCAGCCCGGCCAGTTCTACAGCCCGCTCTGCCGCCTTTGAGTCAAGTTCAATACCGATACTGATAACAGCTGCCGGGTTTATAGCCTTAACGGCGGCAACTGCCGCCGCCACGTCTCCGGCACAGGCAATCTCAATCATGCGGCAGTTTTTGATTAATGCTTCATTCTCCTCGTAATTGGCCCGGTCCAAACACGGGACAATGTTGGAAATATAGGGTTCCAGGTCATTATCGTAATCTTCAGGTTTGATAAACATGAGAGTACCCAGGTCCCCGGCTGCGGCCGCCATGGCATTAAGCACACTGCGGCTCAGCACGCCGAATTCCGGTTTCTTGAACATCAGCGGCAGGGGCACTTCCAGGACAGGAATTTCTTCAGTGCCCAAGCCGGTGGAGTTAAACTGCAGGTGATGCGGCCGGCGGGTAAGTTCGATGGAGGTATTGATGTATTCCCTGCCATGAATACCATCCCTGGTAGGGCGCACAATTTCGGACATGTCGGTCCACATTGCGTCGAAACCCCTGCCGGTAAACGGGCCGCCGTAACCGGCACCGGATACCGGAACCCGGCCGGTCTGAGCCTGCATCCAGGTCTGGTGAATTATATCCGGTGTCCAGTAACCGTCTCCCAGCCTGGCATAATCCGGGTTTATAACCCTGGAAAAGATGCCCCGGGTGCATTCCTGGACGCAGCGAAAGCAGCTTTCACAGGCGTACAGGTACTGCGGTTCCTTTATTTTCAACATATTGAGGTAATTGTTTTCAAAAACATTGTAAACACACTTCTTCTTGACGCACTCGCGGCAGCTGCCGGCGCAATCCTCCCTGAATTCCACGGTGGTAAACTTGCCTACCGGGTGGAAACGGGGGAGAGTTTCCTTAATATGTATGTGGTATTTTTTTGGCATAACTAAATCCGTTTATTCCGCCGCGGGGCGCGGGTAAAGACCGGCAGCCTTTACAATCGGAGCCACCAGGTTCTCGCTTTCGATGGCCATAATATGAACCCCGCTTACCCCGGGTGTGTTTTTAAGTTCTTCAATGGTTTCCAGACAAATCTGCATGCCTTCCTCGCCTGCCTTTTCTTTGGGTACACCCCGCATACGCTTGATTATTTCGTCCGGGATATCCATACCGGCTACTCTGGCGGCCATGTATCCGGCCATTCCGGCCGATTTCAGGGGTGTTATGCCACCCAGAATATAGGCTTCTTCCGTGAGGCCCTGCTCACGGGCCAGACGCATCCATTCCTTGAAGCGGGGCAGGTTGTAAATACTCTGGGTTTGGATAAAACCGGCACCGGCGGCAATCTTTTTGGCCAGCCGGATTACCCGGTATTCAAACGGGTCGGCAAAAGGGTTGGCGGCCGCGCCGGCAAACATTCGTGGAGCATGACTCAATTCATAACCGCTCATGTCCCTGCCGGTATCCCGCATGGTTTCTACCATACTCAAAAGCTGAATCGAATCAATATCGAACACGTTGAGGGCATCCGGTTGGGACCCGAAGGACTGGTGGTCACCGGAAAGGCAGAGGAGATTGCGAATTCCAAGGGAATAGGCACCCAGGAGGTCGGACTGCAGGGCAATGCGGTTTCTGTCCCGCGTAACCATTTGCATAACTGGTTCGAGCCCCATCTCCAATAGATGGACACAGGCAGCGAGGCTGGACATCCGGACGATAGCAGTCTGGTTGTCGGTTACATTAATTGCGTCAACATAGCCTTTGAGCAGTTCGCCCTTGGCGGTAACGGCTTCTTTGAGCATTCCTCGAGGCGGCCCGCATTCTGCGGTGACCACAAATTCTCCATTTACAAGCAGTTTTTGCAGGTTACTGCAGGGTTTCTCCTTCATGCCACCATATCCTCTCTGAAAAGTTTGCGCGGCCCGCCGGCATTTGACGTGCGCCAGTCCCGCGGGGGGATATATTCTCTTAAACTGTCCAGTTGGCCCAGTTCCCTCATACGGTCGATAACCAGCTGCCAGGCACAGTCCGTTTCAGGGTTTACCTCACATTTACCGTTTCTGGAACCACCGCAGGGCCCGTTGGAAAGCTTCTTGGCACACCGGGTCAGCACGCATACCGCGCCGTACTGGCCCAGCCGGCAGTCGCCACAGCAAAGGCATTCTTCGGTAAACAGGCCGCGGTCTTCCATAACACCCACAAAAGTGGTGTTTACGCCCGGCAGTACCGGCACATTCTTAAAGCGCCGGGCAATATCCTGTACGCCGGCACCACAGGCAAGGGAAAGAACCGCCTCGTTCCGACCTATCGCTTCAGCTGCCTCTTGTATGAATTCATCTTCACACTGGCGCTCGATGGTAAACTCGGATATTTCCTTACTATTGCCCTGTTTTTCAAAAGCCAGCCTCAGCAGAGAAGCCAGCACGGCGACTTCATCCTCGCCGCCGGCAAAACAGGTTTTGACACAGGTACCGCATCCCAGCACCAGAACCTTGCGGTACGGAGAAACCATTTCAATGATTTCGGAAATCTTTTTCTGTTCAGCAACTATCATGCTCCAACTCCAGGCAAATATTTATTCCAAAGCGGATTCAAATTCTTTCAGTATACCGGCGTATTCCAGTTCCAGACCGCGGTCAATAATGATCAGCCTGCGGCCTTCAAGGCCGGCTTCATCCATCAGCCGGCGCACCCGCTCAACCCTTTTTCTGGCCCGGCTGTTGCCGTCGATAAACTGGCATTGCCCCGGCGGACAGGTGGCTACCACGACCAGATCCGCCCCGGCTTCAAAGCCTTTGAGCAGAAGAACATCCTTAACCATACTGGAACAGGCCATGTGCACCGGTCTGATTTCAAATTCAGCGGCATTTTCCAGGTCCTGAGCCGTTTGCCGGGAAAGGGCGTTGACACAATAAAAAAGCGTCACCACCGGCCTGCCATCTGTCATAGTCCTTTTTTCCTTTCAGGTTTTGTGTAATCCGCCCCGGCCGCCGTTACTGCGGCTGCAGGAAATTATTATAAATCTTGAGGCCCGGCTTCCCGCTCTTTTCCGGATGAAACTGGACAGCAACCAGGTTGCCTGAAGCAACTGCCGAAGCAAAATCAATCCCGTACCGGGTTGAACCGATGATTATACCATCGTCCTCCGGTTCGACATAATAGCTGTGTACAAAATAAAAATTCACCCCGTCTTCGATGCCATTAAACACCGGGTGCAGGTTAATCTGACTCACCTGGTTCCAGCCCATGTGCGGTACCTTTAGAGAAGCCGGCAGTTTCTTTACCCGCCCCGGTATAATACCCAGGCATTCAGCGCCGCCCCCCTCTTCCGTATAATCAAACAGAACCTGCATACCGATACATATGCCCATAAAAGGTCGGCCGGCGGCAATGTACTCAGCGATAACCGCATCCAGGCCTTGTTGTTTCAAGCTCTCCACAGTGCTGCCGGCGGCACCGACTCCGGGAAGTATTACCTTATCCGCCCGCCGGATATCCTCCGGGTCCGAAGTTACCAGCGGTTCGAACCCGAGCGAGTTGACGGCATTGACGACACTGCGTATATTCCCGGCACCGTAATCAATTACTGCTATCATTAATAGTCCCGCAATTTATGAAATAAAAATACGGTAAACGTTTACCGTATTTTATAATAACACAGGCTTTCCAAACGCGTCAAAACGGTTCAATTCGAGCCTTTTGCCCGCCTCCTGCTCAAGAATCAGTATTTCGAGGCGCCGATATCTTCCATGTGGCCGGTGGCAATAAATACCACCCGCTCACAAATGTTGGTGATCCGGTCGGCGCTGCGTTCCAGATTGTGAGCCACCCATATCAACCGGGTGGCCCGGCCTATAGTCCTGGGGTTTTCCGCCATGATTAAAAGCAGTTCCCTGAACACCTGGTTGTAAAGATTATCCACTTCCTCATCGTCATCGCATATCTTTTTTGCCAGCGGTACGTCACGGCGGATAAAGGCATCCAGGGCTTCGCGCAACATCTGGGAAGCCCTTTCAGCCATCCGCGGCAGGTCGATGAGCGGCTTGATGGGAGGTTCATCACCTATCATGATGGCAATTTTGGCTACCCCCTCGGCGTGGTCGCCTATGCGCTCGAGGTCCACAACCATATTCAAAATGGCAATGATAATCCTCAGGTCTCCAGCCATCGGCTGCTGAGTGGCTATCAGCTCGACACACTGTTCCTCGATATCGAACCTTTTCTGGTTGATTGCATTGTCTTCGGCGATAATCTGGCGGGCCAGTTCGAGATCGCGGTTTTTCAGGGCTTCCATGGAACGAAGAATGGCCTTTTCCACCATGGAACCCATAACCAGCACTTCGTCCTGCAGGGCTTTCAGGGACCGTTCGTAATTCTTACGCATACTCACCTCTTTTTTAACCGAACCGCCCGGTGATGTAGTCTTCGGTTTTTTGGTTTTTGGGATTGGTAAATATTTCGGAGGTGGCACCGTATTCCACCAGCGTACCTGACCGGTCGTCATCCACCATGAGAAATGCAGTCATGTCTGAAACCCGGGCTGCCTGCTGCATGTTGTGGGTGACTATGACGATAGTATAAGTCGATGTCAGCGTCCGCATCAAGTCTTCTATTTTAAGCGTAGCGATCGGATCCAGCGCCGAACAGGGTTCATCCATTAGAATTACCTCGGGTTCTACCGCCAGCACCCTGGCGATGCACAGGCGCTGCTGCTGGCCACCCGAAATCGAAAGGCCAGACTGGTCCAGTTTATCCTTGACCTCATCCCACAGCGCCGCCTGCACCAGGCTCTTTTCGACAATTTCATCCAGAGCCCGTTTGTTGCGGATACCATGGCGGCGCGGCCCGAAAGCGACATTATCGTAAATCGACATTGGAAAGGGGTTGGGTTTCTGAAAAACCATGCCCACTCTCTTCCTCAGTTCCACCACATCCACTCCCGCCTGATATATGTCAACACCGTCAAATTCGACCAGGCCTTCAACCCGTGCAGACGCAATAAGGTCGTTCATGCGATTGAAAAGCCGCAGCATGGATGACTTGCCGCATCCTGACGGGCCTATAATGGCGGTAATGGAGCAAGTGTCGATATCAAGGCTTAAATCCTTAACCGCCCTGAAACTGCCGTAATAAAGATTAACCTGTTCAAGCCTCAATTTACCGTCGACAGGGGCATTCTTGGGAGGCAAGCCGGTGTTCTTTTCGTTAACCAGATCTGCGATATTCATATTTTACCTCTTGCGGCTCTCGAAGCGAACCATAGTTACCAGTATATTGAAAAAAAGCACCATAGCGATTAATACCAGTGCCACTCCCCATTTGATATCCGCCGGCATTCCCGGAATATGGGCAGATACCGTATAAAGGTGGTAGGGCAGTGCCATAAACCGGTCGAACGGCGAACCGGGCAATCCGCCAACCAGAAAAGCTGCACCGACCACGATAATAGGCGCGGTTTCCCCGGCAGCCCGGCTCATTGCCAAAATTGCCCCGGTAAGGATACCCGGGGAAGCCTGGGGCAACACCACATAGCGGATGGTCTGCCAGCGTGAAACGCCTATGGCCAGCGACCCCTCCCGGTATTCTTTAGGTACGGCGGTTATAGCTTCCCGGGAAGTGGTTATGGTCATGGCCAGCGCCTGAGAGGCCAGTGTCAGGGATGCGGCGATAAGCGACATTCCCAGGTTGAAAGTCATAACAAACACACCCAGCCCGAAAAGGCCAAAGACAATGCTGGGAACACCCGCCAGGTTTAATATGGCCATATTTACCAGCCGGGTTACCCAGTTGTTGCGGGCATATTCGCTGAGGTATATTCCGGCTGTTACTCCTACCGGTAAAGCAAAAATAATTGTACCCAGCATAAGGTAGATGGTACCGATAATGGCCGGCAGTATGCCACCGGTCTTTCCCGCCTGTGCCGGCGCCTGGGTGAGAAAATCCCAGCTTAAAGAGCTGTAGCCGTTGGCTATCATGTAAATAATGATTAGTATTATGGGCACCACCACCAGCAGGACGGCGGTTGCCAGCAGTGCTATGGCAGCCTTCTGAGTCATATACCTTGATTTTATATTCGAGCCTGACATAAGCCTATTCTCTCGCAAACTTGCGCTTCTGGGCGGTAAGAATTCGCGCGGCAATTAAATTAACCACCAGGGTTAAGACAAAAAGAATAAGGCCGATGGCGAAAAGGGCATGGTACTGAAGGCCGCCCTGTACCGCGTTGCCAATGCCGGAAGCAATAGCCGCCGTCATGGGGGTCATGGGTTCGGTGGGCAATTCCGGCAGCGCCAGAGCGCCACCGGCAACCATCAGCACCGTCATGGTTTCACCGATTGCCCGGCCTACGCCGAGCATGACGGCAGCTGATATCCCGGAAAGAGCGGAAGGTACGCAAACGTGCCAGATTACTTCCCACTTGGTCGAACCCAGTCCGTAGGCTGCCTGGCGGTATTCATCCGGTACTGCCCTCAGCGCGTCTTCCGAAACGCTCACTATTATCGGCAGGCTCATCATGGCAAGCATGATGCCTGCGGTGAGGCCGGTCAGGCCGGTATTGAGATTCAGGCTGTTTTGTACCCACGGAGAAAGAAGCACCAGGCCGATAAAGCCCATTACCACCGATGGAAAGCCGGAAAGAAGCTCCACAATGGGTTTAACGGCGTCGGCAACCCTCCTGGGGGCAACCTCGGCCAGAAATACGGCCGCACCCACTCCTATAGGAACAGCCAGGACAGTTGAAATCAGGGTAACCCACATGGTAGCCACGAAAAAAGGCAGGATGCCGAACGTGGGTGGTTCGGAAACAGGATACCAGGTAGTGCCAAATAGAAATTCGAAAAACGGAGTCTCAATAAGCGCAGGGATTCCCTCCCGGAGCAGGATAATGAAAACACCCAGCAATACCAGGATGGCAACCATCCCGTTAAAGAAAATAATCTTTTCGATAATACGCTCGCCCCAGCGAGGTTTGCCTCTGAAAATACTGCCGGGGGGATGGCCCTGGAGGTCAGCCGTTACTGCCATTACTTCCAAAACCTCGGAGCCTTGTTATTATATTCAGCACCAGAATTAAGAAACCACAGTCTGGTTATTCTCATCTCAAATATATTTCCTTGTCACCTTTATTATTGGAATAATGGCGGGCAGTATCATTATAACGATACCGCCCGCCGGAAACCAGCCGTAACTGTCAGGCAATCGGTACGAAACCGGCATCCTGAACCAGTTGCTGCCCCCGCGAAGAGAGGGCAAAGTCTACAAAGGCTTTAACGATGCCTTCCGGTTCGCCGTCGGTATAGTAGAACAGGCCCCTGGATACGGGATAGGTTCCATCCAGGGCAGTCTCCAGGCTCGGCAGTACCGGAGAATCAGATGCTGTTTTCTTGATACCCAGCGCCTTGACGGTGCTGTCCAAATACCCCAGGCCTATATAGAAGATGGCGTTGGGGTTTTGGGCGACCTGGGTAACTCCGGTTGAAGTAGAAGGGAGAAGCTGTGCCTGGCCGGAGTATTCGAGGCTGGTATCCTCGGTGGGTAGTCCGTCCATCTGGACTATGGCTTCCTTGAAATATACATGGGTGCCGGAGTTGGTATCGCGCGCCAGAATTACGATTGAGGCATCATTGCCTCCAACCTGGTTCCAGTTGGTTATCGCACCGGAATATATGCCGGACAGTTGTTCGATAGTAAGCCCTGATACCGGGTTGGAAGGATTCACTATGACAGCGATAGCATCTGTAGCCACCCTGGTTTCCACCACATTTATGCCTTTGGCGGCAGCCTGATCGATTTCGGACTGCTTTATGGGACGGGAGGACTGGCAAATATCGGTGGTCTGGTTGATGAGCGCAGCAATACCGGCGCCTGAGCCAGGGCCGGAAACAGCCACATTCACTTTGGGATTGTCTGCCATGAACTCTTCGGCAAACAGCGTGGTGATGGGAGTAACCGTGTTGGAACCGGTAACGTCGATGAAGCCGGAAAGTCCGTCTTCAGTCGAGCCGGCGTCACCGCAGCCTGCCATAGGTAAAACCAGCGCCAGCACAAGTAAAAGAGGCATTAATATTTTTCGGGTTTTCATACTTTTAAGAATTCTCCAAATTTTATTATATATAAAAACAGCCCGGTATCCGGGCTGGTATTATTCGGTATGGGCCGGGTTTTTCCCAGGTAAAGCAGCAATATAATCAATTACTGCTTCTGCCGTTGCCAGGTTGGTTGCCAGTGGTACATTGTGCACATCGCAGACCCTGAGCAGGGCAGTTATATCAGGTTCGTGGGGTTGGGCGGTCAGCGGATCCCGAAGGAATATCACCGCTTTGCAAACTTCACCGGCCACCAGCGAACCTACCTGCTGGTCTCCGCCGAGGGGTCCGCTCATAAGCAGGGTTACGTCAAGGCCGGTACCTTCGGCAATCAACTGTCCGGTTGAACGGGTAGCCACCAGATTGAATCTGTTGAGAGTGGCGGCATGTTTGCAGGCAAACTCAACCATTTCCTGCTTCTTGGAATCATGCGCAACCACGGCTATGGTTATTTTTTCCAAGTATTCTTGTCCTCCGTTTGTTCACTTCTATTCATTACGATAACAATGATAACAGGTGAATGTTAAGAGGTGTTTAAAGAAAGGTTAAATTAATGTAAAACTTTTACTGGGGCAGATTATGCATCAGAGCGGCAGGGAAAAACAGATGCGGCTGCCCCTGCCGGGAATGCTGTGAGCCCATATCCGCCCGCCGTGGAATTCGACGATATGACGGGCTATGGCCAGCCCGAGGCCCGTGCCGGTACCGGCACGGGATTTGTCCGCCTTGTAAAACCGTTCGAAGATGCGTTCCAGTTCATCCGGAGCGATACCGGGACCGGTATCTTCAATACAAACGGTAAGATTGGGGCCCTCTTTAAAAGCAGAAACCTTTACCCGGCCGTCTTCAGGAGTAAATTTAACAGCGTTGTGCAGGATATTGTATACTACCTGTTCCAACTGTATTGCATCGGCCATAGCTGTCAGGTCCGCCTGCTGCATGTCTGTTTCATATTCCAGGCGCTTGACTTCCATCTGGGATTTCAGTCTTTCGAATGCCTGATGAATCAACTTCGGAATTTCTACCGGTTTCTTGTTCAGCCTGACATCGCCGCTTTCAATGCGGGAGAGCGTAGTCATGCCTTCTACGATTTCGGCCATCTTGCCGGCTTCGCCGGCTATGCGGCTGAGGAAATCAGCAGAAACCTGCCGGTCATCGATGGCGCCCTCATTCAGGGTTTCGGCCAGCAGCTTGACAGAGGCTACCGGCGTTCGCAGTTCGTGTGAAAGATTGGCGACAAAATCCCTGCGGACCGTTTCCAGTTTTTTTAACCGGCTGAGATCCTGCAGCACCACCAGGCAGCCGGGCTCGCTCACCAGTGGAGTTACCACCAGGCCAAGGTAAAGACCCTTGTCCTTCAGATCCAGGTATTCCTGCTGTGGCTGCTTGCTCTTGAGGCAGCGCCTTACCGGCCGTTCCAGTTCGTAATCCCGCACGGCTTCTATGAAGCTGAGTCCGCAGGCTTTACCCGGCTCCAGGTTGAAAATCCTTTCTGCTGCCGGGTTGATCGAAGTGATGGCGCCTTTGCCGTCAAGAACCAGGATGCCGTCTCCCATACGCGAAAGAATCAAGCCCATCCTGTCCCGCTCACTGGAAAGCCGGATGTGACTCGAGTTGAAGCGTTCTACCATCTTGTTAAAGGCATGTCCGAGCTCGCCGGTTTCATCTTCGCCAGACGGAACGGCTTTCAGGCCGGTTTCGCCTGGAGAGATGCGCCCGGCCAGAGCGGTCAACTCCTCCAGAGGAGCTGCGACTGTCCTTCCGGCAATGAAAGCTGTGCCAGCCGCTGCCAGGCTGACAATCAGAACCATGAAAACAACATGAAGTATGGTAACTAGTGAAGATTGACCGGGCTGGTATATCAATATTATGTAAACACCGAATACCAGCCCGCCAAACGCGGCCAGGCCAACCGAGGCCAGCAGCAGGCGCTTGCCTATACCTTTAAACAAACCTGCCTGCCTCGAACTTATAGCCTACACCCCGCACGGTGATAATCCGGGACGGTTCGGCCGGGTTGTTTTCAATTTTTTCCCGGAGCCAGCGGATATGCACGTCAACAGTACGGGTATTACCCGCATAGTCGTAGCCCCAGATTCTCTGGAGCAGGTAATCCCGGCTGAAAACCCGGCCGGGATTACTCACCAGAAGCGCCAGCAAATCGAACTCTTTGGGGCCGAGTTCAAGGATTTGCCCGTCACAGCTGACGCGATGGCGGTTGGTATCGATCTGAATGCCGGAAGAGGTGATAAATTCACCCGCGCTGGAAGCTTCCACTGTATATGCACCGGCAGAAGAAACACGCCTCCTCAGGACAGCTTTTATCCGGGCCAGCAGTTCCCGCATGCTGAAAGGCTTGGTAATGTAGTCGTCCGCCCCGATTTCCAACCCCAGTACTTTGTCCACCTCGTCGTCCCGGGCAGTCAGCATGATAATGGGAATTGAGGTTTCGCTTCTGAGAATCCGGCAGACTTCCATGCCGTCCATTCCTGGCAGCATCAAATCCAGTACCAGCAAATCAGGGCGCTCGGAACGTGCCGCTTCCAGCGCCCTGATGCCGTCTGCGGCGGTAATGACATCATAGCCGTTTTTAACAAGATTATACTTGATAACCTCGGACAGAGAGGCATCGTCTTCGGCCAGCAGTACCTTTTTCCCCGGCATGCTGTTTAGTATACGGCCAATGCCCAAAGCTGACAAGACCAAAAAAGAAGTTTGACGAAAAAACAAGCTAAGTGCAATACTTAGCAAAAAGAAGCAATGTCTGATACTACGGTTGCAGCTGACACGTCGACCATACTCCTGGCCGCCGGAATGGCCAGGCGAATGGGGACACTTAAACAACTCCTGCCCCTGGGAGACTCCACCCTTCTGGGCATAACACTGGATAATATCCTGGCGGTTAAAACCGGCCAGGTAATCGTAGTGGTCGGAGCCGGGGCGGAGGAAACCCGCCTGATTGCCGGGAAACCCGGGGTTGAGACAGTGTTTAACCCGCGATATCGCCAGGGCATGTCGACTTCCCTGCGCAAGGGCCTGGAGGCATCAGGATCTCGATACAGCCTGATAATGGTTGCCCTTGCCGATCAGCCGCTGATCTCAACCCGAACCTATGCCCGGCTGATCAGCCGGGCAGCAGCTTCGCCTAAAGGTATTGCCTTGCCCGTATATAAAGGGCAAAGAGGCAACCCGATATTGTTTAAACGCCGGTATGTGTCCAGGCTCCAGGGGTTGAAGGGCGATGCCGGCGGCAGGGAACTGCTGAAGCTGTGCCCCGAAGATATACTTGAAATTGAAGTCGAGGACCCGGGTGTGGTTACCAATATAAATACCTCGGCAGATTATGAAAATTTAAAATCAACGTATTTAGAGGGAGGCTGGTAAATTGCTGAAAAAAATTAAGACTTACGAAGCTGTCGGCTTGAAAATAGCCCATGACATGACCAAAATTATTCCCGGCGAATACAAGGGAGCCAGGTTCACCCGCGGCCATGTCGTAACCGTGGCGGATATCGATGAATTGCTCAGCATGGGCAAAGAACATATATATGTAATGGAAGGCAGTGAAGAGCCCGGAGTCCACGAGGAACAAGCCGCCAGAAGGCTGGCCGAGGCCATCGCCGGGGACAACACCACCTTTGGCCAGCCGCGTGAGGGCAGAATAAACATAAAAGCCGTCATCCCGGGACTGCTGAAGGTCGACAGGCAGCTGCTGGATGAAATCAACTCGATAGAAGGTATATCCGCGGCTACCCTTCACAGCAACACACCGGTCAAGGTGGACGGACTTCTGGCCGGGGTTAAGGCCATACCTCTTTATATCGAAGAAGAAAAACTCAAACGGGTTGAAGCCCTGGCTCAGGCGAAAGGCAAAGCCGTCAGGGTCAAACCCTATATAATAAAGAAAGTCGGCATAGTCGTAACCGGAAATGAGGTTTACAACGGCCTTATCCAGGACAAGTTCGTAGGTATTATGCGCCCAAAGCTCGAAGCGCTTGGAGCCGGTATTCTCTCAGATACAATCGTGCCGGATGACGAAGACCTCATCGGGCAGGCAGTTGCCGGCATGAAATCAAAAGGGGCCGAACTGATCGTCACCTGCGGCGGATTGAGTGTGGACCCGGACGATGTCACCCTGGAAGGAGTAAGGCGCAGCGGCGCCACTATTATCAGTTACGGCTCGCCGATCATGCCGGGGGCGATGTCGATGATGGCGGTTTTAGGGGGTACACCCATACTGGGAGCACCCGCCGGCGGGCTGTTCCATACCACCAGCATTGATGTACTCCTGCCGCGGTTGATTGCCGGTGAGATTGTCACCCGGCAGGAAATTGCCAGTTACGGCTACGGGGGGCTGTGCCTTAACTGTACCATCTGCCAGTATCCGGTTTGCCCGTACTGCAGATAAGATCCCGGCGCCGGGGGCTGGAAGGAGACGATAATGGACATTAAAGCTACCGTGGTTTCTCAAAAAGGCTGCTGCGAAGCCGGACACAGGCTGGGAGATGAATTTATAATTTCCCAGACCACACCCTGCGGAATGTGTGCCTGGGCACATTATACCGTTTTCCCGTTTTCCCAGGCGCTGGCTTTCGGGGGTTCCTTTCCCTGGGAAAAAGAACCCGGCACTGCACTGGTAGCCTGCCCGGATCCGGATAATCCGGTAGTTTTTAAACTGGAGCAGGTGAAATGAAGGCGCTTGTCCAGCGAGTAAGTTCAGCCAGTGTCAGGGTAGACGGAGAAACGGTAGGCGCTATCGGCCGCGGACTTTGCGTGCTGGTCGGTGTTGCCGCCGGTGACACGCAGGAAGATATTGACTACCTGGTAAACAAGCTGGTCAACCTGCGCATTTTTGCCGATGAAACCGGCAAATTCAACCTTTCGATAATAGATAACGGCGGACAACTGCTGCTGATCAGCCAGTTCACGCTTCTGGCCGATACCCGCAAGGGCCGCCGGCCCAGTTTCACAGGGGCTGCCCCGCCGGAGGAAGCCGAAGCCTTGTTCAACAAGTTCGTCCAGGCTTGCCGCCAGAGCGACGTAAAAACTGAAACCGGCCGGTTCCAGGCAATGATGCTGGTGGAAATCAATAACGACGGCCCGGTTACCGTAATGCTGGACAGCAGGGAAAAATAATTTGGAACTGAACGATATTATCCAGGCCAGAAGAAGTGTACGCCGGTACCGGCCGGTACTGGTCGAACGCGAAAAAATACTACAGTGCCTGGAAGCTGCCCGCCTGGCTCCTTCAGCCTGCAACGGGCAACCCTGGCAGTTTATAGTCGTAGATGATGCTGAACTTAAAAACCGCCTGGCTGGAGAAGCTTTCAGCGGGATCTATGCCGGGACCCGGTTTGCCGGCAGGGCGCCGGTGCTGATTGCCTTAGTTGCCGATCCGGACTGGCTGCCTAAAATAGGAGGGGCAATCCGCAAAACCGATTTTCACCTGATAGATATCGGCATTGCCGGTGAGCACTTCGTTTTGAAGGCCGCCGAGCTTGGGCTGGGTACCTGCTGGCTCGGCTGGTTCGATGAAACCAAAGCCAAAAAGGTACTCAAGCTGCCTGCCGGTAAGAAAATCGAAATAATGCTGGCCGTCGGCTACCCGCAGGACAGCCCCATCCCACCCAGGCGGCGTAAAGCTCTGGGGGAGATATGCACCTTCAGTTCTAGCGGGCAACAGCCACAATAAGCCTGACAAAATGTACAATAGTGGCCACAGTAAGGCCGATGGCAATGCCGACCAGCGCAATGGCCGCCACGATCGGCAGGGCTTCAGACAAAGCCTCATGAGGCACGGCGCTGAAATCAAACGGAAACAGCTTTAGAAGCGTCAGCACAGCTGCAATACCAAACAGGTTCAATACCAGTATTACACCCTGGCGCAGGATGGAAGTGCCGTAGCACGAGCTGTCATACATTATGAGAATTATATGCCCGGCTATACTGAGGCCGAGAGCCACCCCGGCCACCGGAAGCCACAGGCCGTATTCTTCGGTCAGCACCGGTGTTCTGACCCACTGGGAAACCCCATCCACCGCCGTATATTCATAATATGCAATATAACGGTGAAAATAAAACAGGATAATGAAGGCTACCAGGCTCCAGGCTATAGCAAAGGCGGATGAAGTAAGACGCCCGGACCGGGAAGAATGAAAATAATCATCGAGCCTGTCTCCCAGGTCTTTGCCCCAGTCTCCCAAATGTTCAGCGATTTTTTTACGCGGTTGTTTGTGAGGGGCACAGGGCTCGCCTACCTCCCGAAAAACTTCCTGATCTGCCATGCCCGCCTCCATATGCTCGTTGCCGGTTATAATAATAGCTTTCTCAAATAACCCTTACAAGTCCGGCAGCAGCCGGCGCTCAAAGGCTAACCCTGTCAGCCGCTTTCCAGCCAGAGGGAATTTCCATCGGTAACAAAGGTAACCCCGCCTGTATTGCCAGTAAGCAAAATCTCGTCTACATGGGCCGAAAGCCGGCCTATTGCGGCTTCATTCGGGTGGCCGTAGTCATTTTCCCCCACGCTGATTACCGCCGTTTCCGGCCGGATAACACTTAACAGTTCCCTGCTTGATGAAGTATCAGAACCATGATGGCCGGCTTTCAACACCGTAACTTTGCCGAGCATCCGGTCGAGCACCAGTTCAAGTTCACCCTGCCACATGAGGTCCCCGGTCAACAGGAAAGCAAACTTCCCCACCTCAATCTCAAGTACAACACAGTTATTGTCGACATCTTCCACGGGCAGTAACGTCGTTACTGCCCGTGGGTTTAATACCGTAAAACGTCCGGGGCCAAGGTCGAATTGCTGGCCGGCCCGGGCAGCCCTTAAGGGTATCTGCTTTTGGTCAATAAGTTCAAGCCATTCCCGGAAGGCTGCCGACTCATAACCCGGAGCCGGTTTTAACTCCAACGGGTAAAGCACCTGTTTAACTTCATAGCGTTTGAAAAGTTCAACCAGGCCGTTCAGGTGATCTGCATGTGGATGGGTAAGCACGACCAGTTCAATAGTCCTGTCAAAAAACGGCATTCGCCTGCCGAGCTCCTGCATCAGTTTCCGCGGGCTTGGACCGCCGTCTACAAGAATCTGGGTAGAACCTCGAGAAACCAGGACCGCATCCCCCTGGCCGATATCTAAAAAACTCACTTTGAAGCGGTCATCATCCGGCGAGCAAGCCGGGACCAGTATAATCGAAACAACCACAAGAACAACCGATATGCCAGCCAGGCAGCGAGCGTGAACCCGGCCGGATTGCCAGAGCCTTCTGTCCTGTTCGATTCGGGATTTGAGCCATCCGGTTATCACGCGCCGCCGCGAAAGAGCCAGAATCGCCGTAACAACCACAAGGTAATACCCTGCTACGGCGCCACCCGGAAGGCTTGCATTATCAATATATGCCAGAGGCATATTCGAAGCCAGGCCCACCACCCCCAGCATATAGGCTGAAAACAGGGAGGTGAACCAGCCGGTAATCATGGCGGGTAAAGACCAGAACAAACCCAGCACTGCGGTTATCGCCGAGGCGGCGATTATTAACGGCAGTGACGGCAGGGCTGCCAGTGTAGTTGCAGGCCCTATAAAGGAAATAATGGAAAAATAATAAGCCACCAGCGGCGCAACGAACAGGGTAGCTGCCAGGCTCAGAGCCAGGCTTTCATACAACAGAGCGGCCGGGGTTTTAATTTTATCCGGCAGCTTGATAAAGCCCTCCACCCGGCCGGCTCCCCACGTCTTGAGTCGGGGATACACCATGGCTATGCCGGCCATGGCAGCAAAGCTCATCTGAAATGAAGCCGTGAACAGGACCCTAGGATCGGCGGCTGTCATGACAGCCGCCGCCAGGCCCAGAGCCGGCAGGCTGTACCTCTGGCGGCCTGCAAGTTCGGCCAGAAGAAAAGTGCTGGCCATTATGCCGGCCCGGATCACAGGCGGATTAGCCCCGGAGATTAGCGCATAAACCCAGATCACGGCCAGGGAAAACCAGATATAGAAGAAGCGGCGGCGCCCGAACAAAGCCACGCCCAGGTTCATACTGAAAGCTGCGATAATACCCAGGTGCAGCCCCGAAATTGCCAGCAGGTGATAGGTGCCCGTCCGGGAAAAATCTTGCTGGATTTCCTCCGGAATACCCTGCCGCATGCCCAGCAGCATCCCCTGAGAAAGCGAAGCCTGGGGTTCGGGCAGTGCCCTGCCGAGCGAAAGGGACAGAGCCTGTTTCAACCGGTATAATGCGCCAAGCGCCGGGCTGGCATTGTTATGGCTCAATACCGAAATACGCGGGTAACTCATCACTGAAAATATATCCTGTGATGCCAGGTAGCCAGCGTAATCAAACTCCACTTCACCCGTTATCTGGTGCATAAAAACCGGTGGGGCTTCCAGTTTCCCCTCAAGCAGCACTTCATCGCCATAACTGTACTCGGGATAACGCGGGACGAACACCAGTACCTCGCCGTCTGTTTTCTGCCAAAAGCCGTCCACCCGGATCTCCAGGGCGCTTACTCTTAAATGCTGGGTCCGGTCCCTGAGTTCCACCTCCCGGTCTATAATACCGCGAAGCTCCACCCCAACAGACCCGTTATAAAATGACAGATTCCACGGCCTGTTTTCCGGTGCTTCGGAGGGCGAATAAACAACACCGGCAAGAATCAGCGCCAGGCCGAGGCTGGCCGGAACCGCATACTTTTTTATCCCTGGGAAAAACAGCATTAAGAGAGGCAATAACCCGGCAAATATTACCCAGGACGGCATCCTTACAAAACTCCCGGCAATGATACCCGAGATAAAACAGGCACTGAAAAAGACAAGCTTCAAGCCGGCTTACTCCCCGTATGCTGCCACCGTAATTTTACCGGCCAAATTTTCAAATGTGGCCTGGCCGATGCCCTCTACGTTTACCAGCTGGCGGATATGACGGAAGGGGCCATGCAGGGTACGGTATTGAATGATTTTTTCAGCCGTAATCTCACCTATTCCCGGCAAGGCTTCCAGCAGCCAGAGCGGCGCCCGGTTCAAATCTACCTTCTGCTGACTGCTGGAAATGGTTGATGA
>JAFGLQ010000090.1 GCA_016928015.1 Dehalococcoidaceae bacterium | reverse complement strand
CCCAGCACGGCGATGGTGGAGCCGGCGCGGTCGAGGGCATGATAACCCTAAACGTAAACGGCACCAACTACATGCTCAAAGTCGAACCACAATGGACACTGGCTTACACCCTGAGGGAGAAATGCCTCCTGCCGGGTACCAAGGTCCCCTGCTGGCGCGGCGAGTGTGGCGCATGTACCGTAATAATGAACGGCCGCACCGTATATTCCTGCCTGGTGCTCGCAGTCGAATGCGACGGCGCCCAGATCAGAACGGTGGAAGGGTTGAAAGTCGACGGTGAACTGAGCCCCTTACAGCGTTCATTCATCAAGAACCGAGGGTTCCAGTGCGGCATGTGCACCCCGGGTTTCCTGATGACAGGCGTTGCCCTGCTCGAGAAAAAATCCAACCCCACCATCGATGAAGTAAGGCAAGCCGTATCCGGTCATATTTGTGCCTGCGGCAACATGAACCGTAACATACAATCGATCTTAGAGGGAGGTTCTTAAGATGGCTGATGAATTATCTGTAATTGGGAAACCAGGTAATATTGACCAGCAGGCTGTAGAATGTGTCACCGGTACCATCGAGTTTCCGAACGACGTATACATGGGACAGAAACTGCACGCCAAAATCCTGGGCAGTACTCATGCGCACGCCAGGGTTGTCAGCATCGATGCCAGTGCAGCTCTGGCTCTCGACGGCGTCGAAGCAGTTGTGACCCACGAAGATGTACCGGGCTGGTCTGATGTTAAATACCACGTAGGCGACGCGGTCGCAGCAGTTGCCGCCAGGGACGAAAACACGGCCTACCACGCTCTGACGCTTATCGAAGTTGAATACGAAGTCAGAGCGCATGTGGTAGACCCGGATGAGGCTATGCAGCCCGGCGCTCCCCTGGTAGGATTATTCCCGGATGGCAATACTACCCTGCGAACCGACATCGTCCGCGGCGACATCGAAGCCGGCTTTGCCCAGGCCGATGTCACTATCGAGGATGAATCCGGCTGGACCAACCGCTGGCAAAATTCCCCTATCGGGGGCGGCAATACCACCGCCTGGTGGCAGGACGAAATCCTGCACGCCTGGGTGGATACCCAGAACCCGCATGGTGAACACAACGGGTTTGTGGGTTCCTTTGCCTTGCCGCACAACAAGGTACGCGTCTTCGCCCATGCCGCCGGCGGCGGTTTTGGCGGCGGCCGTGCGGCTGTGCAGGCCGTTGCGGCCGCTCTTGCTAAAAAGACCGGCAAGGTGGTCAGCCTGCATACCGATAAGCGTGACAACTTCTCGCGCGGCGTAACTCATTTTGCCTGTAAATCCAAGATCAAGATGGGCGCCAAGAATGACGGTACACTTACCGCCATCGATGCCCAGTTCTGGGGCGACGGCGGCGTCAACACCCGGCCTCCCTATAACGGCCTGCCGGACTGCCTTCAGATTGGGATCAGGTGCCCCAACGCCAACTTCAAGGTTACCGGCATCATCACCAACGCTCCACCTTCCGGCTACTATCGCTGTGTACAGCATCCTCCGGGAGCCTTCCTGATGAACACCGCCCTGGAAGCCATGGCCGAGAAACTGGGCATGGACCCGCTGGAATTCCGGTTGAAGAACGTTCTGACCCTCGGAGAGCCGGACCAGGACAACGGCCGGGCCTTTTCCTTCAATACCCTGACTGAATGCCTGCAGGATGCGGCCAGCGGAATCGGCTATGCCGCGGGCAAGCATGCTCCCGGCGCCAAAACCCTTCCCGACGGGCGCAAGCACGGTATGGCGGTGACAGGGCATTTGGATGGTCACGGCGGATATTCTGGTACCGGCAGAGCTGCCATCATTACCCTACGTCCGGACGGCACCTGCTTCTTGAATCTTGGCATTTCCCGGTCGGCCTGCGGTACGCAGACTGCCCACTGCCACTTCGTAGCCGAAACACTGGGCCTCAAGTACGAAGATGTTAAAACCGGCGACTGGGGAGCAACAGCAGTCACCGCCGACGGCGGCATGCAGGCGGGCAGTACCAACACCAACTCGACCGGCGCTGCCTTTACCGTGGCGGCTAGGGATGCAAGAGAACAGCTTTTTGAGGCAGCTGCAAAGATGTTCGACCCGCCGGTGAATGCGGCCGACCTGGACGCGCGGGATTCAAAGATTTTCTTGAAATCCGACCCGGCCAAGTCGCTGACCCACAAGGAAGTATGTGCCCGCAATCAGAGGATTATCGGCAAGGCCAGAGCTGGCTGGGATGCAGTGCTTCAGTTCGATGTCGGCCCCTGGCCGGCAGGTACTCCTGCCAACCAGAGAGTCCCGGTTGCCTCCGGGGCTGAAGTAGCTGTCGACACCGAGTCCGGTGAGGTGGAAGTGCTAAAGTGGGTGATGGTCACCGATATTGGCAGAGTCGTATACTATGATGGTGCTCATGCCCAGGCGTGGGCCGGCCTTTACCACATGTTCTGGCAGGCGTTCTTTGGCGAGCATATATATGACAGGGAAACCGGCATGAGCCTCAATCCCAACTTCCTGAATCACCGCTGGCCGGCCAGCCTCGATATCCCCTACGATGCCCTGCAGGAAGTACTCAAGGAAGGTAACAGCGGCCTGGGCCCGTATGGGGCTACCGGCATGGGTGAACCCTGTGCGTCTCAGTATTGTGTCATAGCGTGTGCTATATACAATGCTCTGGGCGTATGGTGTAAAGAGCCCCCGTTTACTCCCTGGAAAATCTTGAAGGCGCTGGGAAAGGCTTAAGGAGGTAGAAAGATGAATCAATTCAATCATGTAAATGCAAGTACAGTAGCCGAAGCGGCTTCTCTGAAAGCCGGGGGTAATGCAGCCCTCATGGCCGGGGGGACCGATCTTCTAACCACGCTCATCGACTATATCAACCCGACCCAGCCGGCAACGGTGGTCAACCTTAAAAATATCCCCAACCTCGATTACATCAAGGAAGAAAGCGGCATGCTCAAAATCGGCGCCCTTGCCCGGTTGACCGACATAGCCGATTCCTCCGTAGTCAAGGATAAATGGGCGGCGCTGGCTGAAGCCGCCGGCAAGGTGGCTACCCCCCAGATACGCAATATGGGTACTATCGCCGGCAACCTGTGCCAGGAATCGCGCTGCTGGTACTACCGGTCCGCCAACAACTACTTCCATTGCCTGAGAAAAGGCGGCGTTATCTGCCAGGCCGTTCCGGGCAACAACACCTACCATGCCATTCTCGGAGGTTCAGGTTGCTTTTCCCCGTTTCCATCCGACACGGCCATAGCATTGACCGCGCTGGGTGCAACTGTTGTTACCAACAAGCGGAGTATCGGCATCGAGGACTTCTATGAGGTACTCGGCAATACCCTGGGTAACGATGAACTGGTAACCGAAATCCAGGTGGCGGCACCGGCTTCCGGGACCAAGCAGGTATACTCCAGGTATGCGCTGAGGAAGTCTTTCGACTTCCCAGTGTCCTGCGTGGCCATTGTAGCTACTATGTCAGGCTCGAACGTCAGCGATTGTAAAATCGTGCTGGGCGGCTGTGTCACCCGGCCCTGGCGTGTAACCGGCGCCGAAGACGCTTTGAAAGGCAAAGCAGTCAACGAAGCCAACGCCGAAGCCGTAGGCACAGAAGCGGTCAAAGGCGCGCTGGCCCTGCCATACAACAAATGGCTTATACAGCTGACCAAAACCCTGGTCAAACGTGCCGTATTGTCACTGGCATAAAGCCTGAAGGTCGAGTTTAATCCGGATGTGCCGGGGGGTTTCAAGGCCTCCCGGCACTCACCGGTCAGCGGGCAATCAGGCACGATTGTTGATTTTAAGGCTGTTTGGTAGTAGCATAATAGTAGTATAGATAGATTGACTTTATGGTAAGAGTTTATTTATTTAAGGTGGGATGATGCGATGAGGCTGCTGGAGAACTTCAAAATTCAGAAAAAATACATTGCTTTTTTTGCACTGGTTCCTCTTATGGGAATCACGGCTCTGGTGGATACGTCCTGCCCGGTGTGTGACGGCAGCGGTTTCGTGTACTCCAACCCGGAGATGGAATTTGTAACAATCACGGGCATTGAAAGCACCGAACTGCCGGTTACCCGCGATGCCTGCGGCATGTTTATTATCTACAATTTCGAAATCAAGCTTTCCGTTGAAAACAGCGGGCCGGATACTGCCACCGGGTGGTTGCTGATGCATCTTATCGACTTCAAGGATGGCCAGCTTATCGACCGGCAGTATACCGTAATCGAGATACCCGGCAACGAATCCTGGACCATCACCTACAGAATTTCCTTCCAGGCCGGCCACGACGAACCACATCGAACCGAAGTGCAGCCAAAACTGCTCAAGGGGGAAGTTCCCTGTGAAACCTGTAGCGGCACCGGCGGGATTTCAATAAATACTTGGCCGATAGTCAACGCCCTGAAAGACGATTTCCAGGCATTGCAATACGAGCCCAAACCCTGGGCGCCTCCTACATGGCCCGTAGATGACGAAGGATAGAGCAGGAGGACAAATTTATGATTGAAAACGGAAAATTATTTTCCAGAATACTGGTTGCCAGCTTTCTGATAGTTGCCGCAGTTTTTATTTCGAGTCCGCAGCTCGAGGCCGGCACCACCGAAGCTCAGGGCGAATTCATGGTCAGCCTTGAGGTTGCACCGCAAGAGATATATCAGGGAGATACGTTTACCATTATCGTGAACCTTACCAACACCGCCGGCGTAGACGGCATTTATGAAGCCAAGCTCAAGATAAACGATACCCAGGAAGCTGAAAAGTCGCTCCGGGTCGACCCCAGGGGCACCGGCAGCATCGAGTTCCAGTTGTCCAAGGAAACCCCGGGCGAATACTCGATTGATGTTAACGGCCTTAAGGGTTCCTTTACCGTGCTCGAAGGCGTCAATCCGGATAAGCTTTCGAACAATTCGACTGTCGTCTGGATAGCTGTTGCGGTAGCGGTAGTTGCTGCCGGCGTTATCCTTTTCCTGCTGCTGAGAAAGAAAAACACCAACGGCAGCTAGAACTTTTTTCAAAGAAGCATATAACAATACCGGAGGATTCAGTCATCCTAATAAAGACGATAATGGTCTACAATTAATATGTCGATATATATTTGTAGACTAAATAAGCAATAAACAACATAAAGGGATGAATTTATATTGAGCAAAATATCCAGAAGGGAATTTTTAAAAGATGCCGGCCTTGCCTTTGGTGGTTTGCTGGCTGGTGCTGGCGCCAGCGTAATATACTCAGGTGAATATGGTGAATCGAGTGTGCCCAAAGCCGGAAAGCGGCTGGTGCAGCCGGATGCATCGGAATCGGCCTGTACCGGCTGTGGCACCTGCGAGCTGGTGTGTGCCGCGTTTCATCAGGGAGCAGCCGGCCCCAATCTTCGCAGAATCTGGCTGGAGAGGAATGAAGACGACCTTAACTGCCGGATACTCGCCTGCCAGCAGTGTGATTATCCGGCGTGTTATTATGCCTGCCCCCTGCAGGGAAAAGCCCTTTGTATCGAAAAAGGAACCGGAACCCGGTATATAAACCCGGATGAATGCAGCCCGGGATGCCAGGAATGTATTAAAGCCTGCCCGCTGGAACCTTCCCGGATCAATTACGATCCTGAGCGCCGGACCGCCCTGATGTGCGATATGTGCCGCGGCAGGCCTGCTGGTCCTGCCTGTGTTGAGTTCTGTCCATCCAGGTGTTTGAAACTGGAGGTGGCTGGAGCTTGAGCAAGCCTTACGGCTGGGCGGGCGGCATTCTGGATGTCGATTTGAGCGAGGGGCGTATTTCGGTTCTTGATACCATGGAATATGCCCCCAAATATATTGGCGGTAAAGGCCTGATGCATCGCCTGGCCTGGGAACGTTTACCAAAAGGAACAACTCCCTTCGGGCCGGAAAACTGCCTGATGCTTACGACAGGACCTTTGACCGGGACCCCGGCTCCGACTTCGGGAAGAATGGAAGTGGGAGGTATTTCACCCCAGAGCATTCCGGAGATGTATTCCCATTCCGGAGTTGGTGGCTGGTTCGGGGCCGAACTCAAATACGCCGGATTTGACGGGGTATTGATACGGGGCATCGCTCCGGCGCCATGCTATCTTTGCATAACCGACGGTTCGGCTGAAATCATGGATGCGAGATATTTATGGGGACTGGGCAGTTATGCCACCCGGCATGAACTTAAAAGGATTCACGGCGGCAATACCCGCAGCCTGGTTATCGGACCGGCGGGAGAGAATAAATCAAGAATTGCCGCAATGCTGACCGACAGCGGCAATGCTGCTGGCCAGGGCGGTTTCGGCGGCGTGGCCGGTTCAAAGAACTTGAAGGCGGTTTGTATAAACGGCTCCGGCAGCATCTCAATTGCACGCCCGGAGGAATTGCTGGCACGACGTAGTGAAATCGGGCGCAGGCCGTCGGACAATCCACTTGTCAGGGGCACTGACCTGGAATACTTCGGTTATTCTCTTAGCCCGGTTTCATGGCAGAAATTCAATCTGTCGTGCACTCATGCCTGTGACAGGGCCTGCATGCCGGCTTTTATCAACCTGCCCAGGGCGAGCCGGGGAGGTTATCACTGTTCCGATTTTGCCTGCATCGGCCAGATGAGTGCCGGCTGGCAGCAGAGCGATGTATTCGGGGAAGAGCCTGGAGTGGAGTGGCCGTTGTGGCAGCACAACCTCGAGAGAGGCCTTGAGGTTATTGAACTGATGAATGACCTGGGATTAAACCAATATGAAATCCTCGGGGGCATGGTGCCGTGGATAGTAATGTCGGCGCATGAAGGATTGCTGTCAGAGAAAGAATTAGGCTTTGCTGTAAACCCTCATGCGCCTGAGTGGTGGGTAAAACTGCTTAACGGCATTGCTTACCGGGAAGGCTTTGGGGATTTGCTGGCCGAAGGCGCTACCAGGACGATAAATACGCTGGGAAAGGAAAAATACGGACAAACCCTGTATACCGGAAAACGTCGGTTCAAGGGGATTGATATGCCGACACCGGTAAGCCTGCAGCAGGCCTGGGGGTATGCCGCCCACTACTCCGGCAGGGGCATAAACGCCTCGGTGCCGTTTCCGGACTGGCTACTGCGGGCGTTGACCTGGATGACCCAGTCCCGGGACTCCAACAACGACACCCACCATCGCTCCAGGGCCCAGGACCTTAAAGCCTTCAGAGCTGAGCCCTACAGGGGAGTGAACGGTCCCAGGATGGCTATATGGGACGAGCACCGTTCAGAGATCAAATGTTCCCTTACGCTTTGTGACTGGGCGTTCCCCATTGCATATTACACAAGTGCTGAATCGAAACTGTTTTCAGCCGTCACCGGCATAGATACCTCCGAAGAAGAACTGGATTTTATCGGTGAAAGGCTTAAAAACCTGCAGAGAGCGGTATTGATAAGAAACAATGATAGAACCAGGGAAGTGGAAATCGCCGAAATACTACCCTTTTTCAAACACCCTGACGGAACCACGGGCGCAGTAATCGATGAACACGAATTTGCTGTCCTGGCAGACAATTATTACCGGCAGCGCGGCTGGGATGAATCTACCGGCTGGCCGACCAGGGCAAAATATGAAGAGCTCGGCCTTACCGATATAGGCGGGGAGATGGAAAAACTGGGCAAGCTGCCGGAGATGATACAACAATAACACAGGGAGGCAACCGAATGAGTGAACACATCGTAGCCGGGGTCGATATCGGCAGTACCACCGCCAAGGCCGTAGTGCTTAAAAACGGCCAGTTACTGCTCGGCAAAATCGAATCCACCGGTTCCAATCCTGCCCGTGCCGGCCAGGAAGTGCTTGAATCTGCCATTACCGATTCCGGATACGATAAATCACGGCTTGAATACACGGTGGTTACCGGTTACGGCAGGGTCAGCGCTTCCTTTGCCGACAAGACGGTAACCGAAATTACCTGCCATGGCCGCGGCGCCCATTTTGTCTCGCCCGATATCAAGACGGTTATCGATATCGGCGGCCAGGATTCGAAAGTAATATCGGTCGATGCAAGCGGCCGGGTCGTTGATTTTGTGATTAACGACAAGTGTGCTTCGGGCACGGGGCGTTTCCTGGAATCGGCAGCCCAGCTGGTACTGCACGTGCCTCTGGAGGATCTGGGAAAACTTTCCGCTGGCGCAACATCGGTATGCAAGATTTCCAGCATGTGCACCGTTTTTGCCCAGACCGAAATCATATCGCTGCTGGCAGCCGGGGAAAGCAAAGAGAATATTATTGCCGGCCTGCATGCCTCGATCGCCGGGAGAGTGGGGACCATGGCCAACCGGCTGGGAGTAAAACCGGTAGTTATGATGACCGGCGGGGTAGCTAAAAACACCGGGGTTAAATATGCCCTGGAGAAGGAACTGGGCACCAGTATAATAGTACCTGACGATATCGACCCTCAGCTCATCGGCGCCCTGGGTGCGGCATTGATTGCCGAAGATATGCTCAAGGCAAAAACAGGAACCTAAATCGAGGAGGCGAAAGCCGTGAACAATGGTAACAACAGTATCCTGCTTGCCGGGCTGCCGGAGAGAATTGAAAGGGATTCAGCCAGAATAACCCTGGCCCGGAATGCTAGAAGTAAAGTGGTAGGTTATTTTTGCCCGCATGTTCCGGAAGAATTGATAATGGCTGCCGATATGATTCCCGTGCGCCTGGCCCAGGGAGGTGATATAGATGCAGTCACAGCCGGTGAGGATTATCTCAAAGCCGACAGCTGCCCCTATGCCCGTTCCTGCCTGGGTTTCAGAAAAACGGAAAACCCTATTTATACCGGCGTCGATGCGGTTTGTGTTGCTTATACCTGTGACAGTATGCGCAAAAACCAGGAATACTGGGCCGATTACCTTGGCATCCCCTCCTTTCCGCTGGGAATTACCCAGACTCATGACAGGCTGCGGTCCAAAACGCAGTCCCTCGAATATTATAAAAATGAATTGAACCTGCTCGCCGGCCGCCTGGGGACTTTGTCAGGCCAGCCTGTCACCAACAGCAAGCTCAAGCGTGCCATAGAATTGACTAACCGGATAAGGGACAAGTTGTGGCGGCTGTTCGAATACCCGGCGGATAAACAGACTCCTATTGAATGGAGGGACGTTTTCCGGATTGCCCAGGCCGGGTTTACCATGGACCGGCAGGAGTATCTTGACGAACTTACACTGCTGGACGACCGGCTGGGAAAAATCGATAAACAAAGTTTAACGCCCGACAGCCGGCCGCGTCTGATGATCTGCGGCAGCATAATCGCTCAGGGTGATGACAAAGTACTGGATATCGTGGGCGCAGCTGGTGGCAATATCGTCGCTGACAGCGTATGTACCGGTTCAATGTTTTCCCGTAAAAGGGTAACATTGTTCGGCCTGGCCGGCAGTCCCATGGACGCACTGGCCGAGAGATACCTTTATAACATACCCTGCCCCTTTATGACCGATCTGCCCAAACGGCTGAGCCGTATTGTGAAAATCGCCCGGGATTACAATATTGACGGAATAATATATTACAGCCTGAAATACTGCGACACCTGGCGGGCGGAGTTCAAGGCCGTCAGAGATATCGCCCAAAAGCAATTGTCGATACCAACGCTGTTAATCGAAGCCGAGTATTCCCCGGCGGATATCGGTACGATCAAGACAAAGGTGGAAGCTTTTATTGAAATGATGGAGGGCAGGTAATGTCAGCTATATCTAACTCTCCCGGGTATAACCGCCTGGTATTTGATACAGAGTTGAAAAGCTTCGAAGGGGTGCTGGCCTTGCTCGATACCGATATCAGTGCGTTGAATCAAACGGGTAAAAAACTGATAGCCAAGTCCCCCCTGTCGCCACCGGAGCCCATATACGCTGCCGGAGGCCTGGCTTATGATGCATATACACGTGAAACTATCGTTCAATCGGTTATGCAGGAAAACTTCAATCTGGCCAATGCCGGTGTAGATGCCGGACTCAGTCCGGAGTTCAATCCGTGGAACCTGATAATGGTTGGCAGCCTGGCAGGAGGGGGCAGCGAATCGGGACTGGCCGGTGCCGCCATTGCCTGCGGCTGCTGGGACGACCAGTATAAAAAGAGCTGGCAGGTATTGTCCGACTGCCTCGATGCCCCGGTGTATTTCTGGGAAATACCCCGCTACGATGCTGATTCGGAAAAGTGGGCCCTGCGTTTGATAAAAGCTGAACTCGAGCAATTGTTCAAATGGCTTGAGTTCCAGACCGGCCGGAAGGTAACACAACAATCTCTCGCCGAAGCGATTCGGCAGGGCAATATGATCCGCCGGGACCTGCAGGTCTTCGACGAGTTGCTGCAGTCCGACAGCAGGCTGCTCGGGGGCCTTGAATATTATATCCTGCAACTGGTCTCATCGGATTACCTTCCCAACCCAAATGAGTTGCATGGGATTTACTCCCGGTTGATAGATGAAATCAGGCATAAATCTCAACCAGGCCAGGCAGTTTCGGCAGCAGGCTCTGCCAAGGCGCTTCGTATTTATTTAATGGGTGATGAGACCCAGCAGTTTCAGCTGTTCAACACGATCGAAAGCTGTGGCGGCCGGGTAGTGGGTGCCGATTTCAGACTGTCTCTGTATTATGAATTTATAGATAAAAAAGGTTCTCCACTGGACAGCCTGGCCCGGTGGATATGGAAAATGCCGTGCAATATGCCCACCGGCCAGCGTATAAGGGAAACTATACCCTTTATCACACGCCAGAAGCCGGATGCGGTAATCATTAACAGCGCCGCCGGTTCCAGAAACCTGCCGGGCAGTGAAAGAATGGTACGAGATATCATAAAAGAGCAGATGGGTATCCCGGTGCTTTCCATCGAAACCTCCCTGCCCCAACAGGACACCGAGAAGACGGAATACCTGGTGCGGGCTTTTATAGAAATGAACAGCTACTAGAACACGATGATGTTAATCAACACTTAAACTGGAGGCGACAATGAAGCCAGCCGTTAAATCAAAAAAGAGGGCTCTGATAGCTGCCTTAATAGTAGGCAGTTTCGGTCTGTGGTGGTATTTCGACCCGTTCCCATGGCTGGGAGCAATCGTAGGCATCCTTGCCGGATTGTTTGTTTATTACCTGCTCACATCGTCAAGGATGGAAACCGGGCGCCGGCTGTTTTTTATCGGTCTTAACCTGATGGTTATCGCTTCCATTTTCGTCGTTATAGCCCAATTGGGCTGGGGAACCTTTCTCAATTGGGCAGACATCCATGAGAAGGAATATTACCTGCAGGGCCAGACCTCGAGCGGGACGCAGAGCTTTCCCTGCACGCGTGACGTACCCCAGGTATGGCTGGGCAAAGCTCAATACCTGGATTACGCTTCGTCCTGGAATATAAAGTTCCCGACAACCCTGGGCGCTTTTCTGATTACGCTGGTTCCCTATATCGCTATAGGCTTGCTTTTTGGCAGGGGGGTATGCGGCTGGCTTTGCCCGTTCGGTGGCCTTACCGAAATATTCGTCACCGGCAAGAAGGTACGCTGGAAACTGGACGCGCTTAAACGCAAAGTCAACACCAAAAGCGGTTTCAGCTACGCGGGGTTGAAAGAATGGGTGAAGGATACCAAGTACGGCCTGCTGATAACGGTTGTGCTTCTGTCTATTTTTCTTTCCTTTCCCCTGGTTTGCGTATTCTGCCCGGTTTTCTGGCTGGAACCCCTGTTTGTCCTATGGATTATGCTGGCATTCATTATAGTTTTTGCCATAATCCTGCCTTTTATGACCAAGCGGAGGTGGTGGTGCCTCATATGCCCCATCGGCGCCTGTTTCGGGCTGGTGAACCGGATAAGTTTTTTCCGCATCAAGGTAGATAAAAACAAGTGCATAAAATGCTACGACTGCGTGGATGAATGCCGTATGTACACCATTACCCCTGAAACCATTGAAAAGGACAAAAACCCCGGAGATGACTGTACCCGGTGCGGCCGATGCATGGAGGCGTGCCCTGAAGATGCCATCGACATCTATTTCATGGACACCGGCAAAAAGGTCAGAACCGCCTTCATCTCCCTGACCCTCATTGCTGCGCTGTCGCTGTATATATGGTTCGTTCTGATAATGGTCGATATATTCCCCAAGGTTATCGGGTAGCAGAGAAATAGAATGTTGAGTTTGATAATTACCGGGATGTCACTTGGATTTTCTGCCGGGACCTCATGTACGGCGGTATGTTTTCCCATACTTATTCCTTACCTGGCATCAGATACCAGCACCCGGATTCTGTCAGGCCTGAAGACGGTACTTTTATTTTCGGCCGGCAGGCTTGTTTCGTACATGGCGCTTGGCGTTGGCGTGGCTTTCATTCTGGGCTCTGCAGACATCAGCCCCTTGATGGTGCCGGTGGTTACCCTTATTCTCAGCCTGGTTCTGGTTTTATACGGCCTGAATACCCTGGGCGCGTTCAATACAAGCCAAAAACCGGTAGCACGCGCCTGCAGGGGCATCACTTCCAGACGGCCGCATTTTATAATGGGCATGCTGGTGGGTTTGCGCCCCTGCATACCCCTGATTGCCGCTCTCATGTACACCGTAAATCTGTCCGGGGTGGCGGATGTGGTCATTTTCATGCTGTTTTTCGGTATAGCCTCATCCATGCTGATAATTGTTTTCGGGGTTGCTGGCAGGGGTTTTCTTAACCTGCTGGTAAACCGGATAGGTCTTGACAGAATCAGGCGGCTTTCCGGTCTGGTACTGGTCATAATGGGAGCTGTTTTCATGCTGCAGGCAGTTGGTGGAATAATCAATGCATAATAAACCACGCTGCGGGATAAACGTGATGCTTTGATTGTTATGATCAGTTTTTAACTGGCTCTTGATTATGTGTTGTTCAAGTGGTAAAGTATGTAGTAATACTATGCGTATATGCGCATATTAGTATTCAGTTCAGGAGGTCCGACAGGTAATATGAAGTATAAAAAGGGCGAGCCTTCCGATAACCGGTCCGGTGACAACCTGTCCAGGCGGCAATTTATTAAGGACGTCGGTCTTATG
>JAFGLQ010000089.1 GCA_016928015.1 Dehalococcoidaceae bacterium | reverse complement strand
AGAAAGAGGAGCCGGAAAGATATGTTGACCAGCAGAAATTCCTCTCTACCGTAGAGGCTATTCCGTATTTCGAACTTAAAATGGGGCGGCTGGTATATAACAACTGGCCAGGCACGCCCCCGTATGAGAAGGGTGTGGACATTATGCTGGCAACCGATATGCTGACCCATGCATATTCGGACAATTACGATACCGCCCTGCTGGTGGCTGGAGACAGCGATTATGTTTATGCCCTGCAGGCGGTCAAAAATGCCGGCAAACATGTTGAAATAACCCTCTTCGGCAGTGAGAATACTTCGGTGCCTTTGCGTAAAGTAGCCGACAAGATCATATCCATCGACGGCAGATTCTTAAGGGGAGCGTGGAAACAGTCTTCTAATTCACAGCATGGCAGTCAGTAAATCCGCCTTGCGGGAGAAGTATCGCCGGCAGGTGGCTCGTGAGCAGGGAAGCATCGTTAAAGACCCTGGCGGGCGTTTGCCGGTGGCGGTGGTTTACCCTAATGCCTACCGGGTGGGTATGTCCAACCTGGGGGTGCACCAGCTTTACCGTCTGCTCAACAACCGGTACGGCACCATGGCTGAGCGGGTTTTTTATGAAGGGCCTCACCAGCAGGTGTTCAGCTTGGAAAACTTCCGGCCGCTGGCAGAATTTCCCCTGGTGGCTTTCTCGGTTTCTTACGAACTCGATTATTTTAACATCCCGCAGATGCTCACATCGGCGGGTATTCCGGTTTATGCAGGCCAGCGTGGCGAAAATCACCCCTTGGTCATCGCCGGGGGGGCATGTATTATGGCCAACCCGGCTCCTGTGCTGCCTTTCTTCGATGCTCTGGCTATCGGCGAAGCTGAAGTCTTGCTCGAACCCATGCTGGAAGCGCTGGAAAGCGCCGGGCCGGGAAGACAGGCCCGTCTTGAAGCGCTTGCCGGGGTGCCGGGTATGCTGGTGCCGGGTTATTCAGGCAGTGGTTTGGTAAAACGGCGGCATCTGGATGACCTGGACAGCGAACCCTGTCATACCGCAGTAGTAACGCCGGATGCCGAGTTCGGGCATATGTACATGCTCGAGGTGGAGAGGGGTTGCTGCCGGGGCTGTAAATTCTGCCTGGTCAACAAGGTGTTCAGCCCTTTGCGGTTTCACAGTCTGGAAAACCTGCTGGAAAACGCCGGGGAAGGTTTGAAGTACCGACGGCACATCGGGCTGGTCGGGCCTGCGGCTTCGATGCATCCCCGTGCGGAGGAACTGGTTGCCGGCATCCGCCGAATGGGCGGGCAGGTATCTATCAGCTCCCTTGCGGTAAAGCCGCTTTCATCCGGCCTGTTGAAGGAACTGGTGCTGGCGGGTGCCAGTTCGGTAACACTGGCGCCGGAAGCCGGCTCGGAAAAACTGAGGCAAAACATCGGAAAAGCCCTTACGGAGGCAGAAATCCTCGAGGCCGTAGCAAAGGTATCGGCAGCCGGTTTGAACGGCCTTAAATTGTATTTCATGGCGGGTCTTCCAAGGGAACAGGAAGAGGACATCGTTTCTTTGAAGGAACTGGTTTTAAAGTGCCTGAAAGAATTTGGCAGACGGAGCCTGAATATCAATGTTGCCCCTTTCGTTCCCAAGCCGTTTACCGCGTTTGAGCGGGAGCCGGTGATGGCTGCTGAATTGCTCGAGGAAGAACTCGGTTACCTTAAAAGTGAACTGAGGACTGCTGGGGTTAAGGTAAAGATGGAGAGCCCGGCCTGGAGCCGCATTCAAGCCATGCTTTCCCGGGGGGATGAGAAGCTTGCGCCGGTAATCGCTTCGCTGGAGAAACCCTCGCTTACCGGCTGGAAACGGGCACTGGAAGCCGCCGGCATAGACGAACAGGCGTACCTCGGTCGAATCCCGGAAGACAAAACGCTTCCATGGAGCATTATTTCTTCATTGTGATTCAATAAAGTCATCGCGAGCTTTGGCGAAGCCAAAGCGTGGCGACCTCAACGGAAAGGGTGGTTAAAAACACTTTTACTTGATAAATCATGGTTATAATAGTATCTTCATTGTATATACATTAGAGGAGGTGAAAAGTGAAGGCTCGTATCCAAAAATGGGGAAATTCACTTGCTCTGCGTATTCCTAAATATATTGCCGAGGATGCTGGTTTGCATAAGGATGGAAATGTTGAATTGACGCTGTTTGAAGGGAAAATGCTGGTGGCTCCTGAAATTGTCGCAGTTCCGACGCTTGAAAATTTGATTGCGGGGGTGACGGCGGAAAACCTGCATACCGAAACCGACAGCGGCATAAGATCAGGCAATGAAGCATGGTAAAGCCGGCTGAATTTGTTCCTGAACGAGGAGACGTGGTGTGGCTTTCCCTGAATCCTCAGGCAGGGCATGAACAATCCGGGAGACAGCCGGCGGTTGTGCTGTCACCGCAAATATACAATGGTAAAACCGGCCTGGCGGTGTTTTGCCCGGTAACCAGCCAGGTGAAAAGTTACCCCTTCGAGGTGCCTGTTCCGGAAAATACCCCTGTCAAAGGTGCAATCCTGGCCGACCAGGTCAAAACCCTGAATTGGCGCGCACGTAATGCCGAGTTTATTTGCAGATTGCCTGTCGAAAAAATCGATGAAATACTGATCAAACTCGGTACTTTGATTTCCAGATAAAGATTTGGGAGTTGTGACACGTATCGAAACGCAATCGCGTTGTTGCACAACCCCCGATACGCCATCGCGAAGCCACCAGAGGTGGCTGTGGCGGTCTCGGGGGGGGTCGGGCATAAAAAAAGAGGGGGTCAAAACCCCCCTCACTGGTAAATATTCAATAAATCTAAAACTAACCCTGAAGCAGTTCGTTAACCACCTCGTTGACGATTTTGCCATCCGCCCGGCCCTTCATTTTAGGCATCAGGATTGCCATTACTTTACCCTTGTCCTGCAAAGTTGCTGCATTTGCCTGGCTGACGGCTTCCCGGGCGCTTTCGGTTATTTCCTCGCGGCTTAACTGTTCGGGTAAATAAGCCTTAAGTATGGCAAGTTCGGCTTCTTCCTGGGCTACCAGGTCTTCACGCTTGCCGAGTTTGAAGGCCTCGATGCTTTCATTGCGCTTTTTGCACTCTTTGGCGATCTGCCCCAGAACCTCAGTGTCACTCAAGTCGCCGTGTTTTTCGATTTCGGCGTTTTTTACACTTGCCATAAGCATGCGAATTACCGAAACGCGGCATTTATCGCCCGCTTTCATGGCGGTTCTTAATTCCTCTGTCAGTTTTGCTTTAAGGCTTTCAGCCATTGCAATAACCTTTTTATCTTCTACTGCTTGCTCTCGAGGCTTTGTTGGACTGCTTCCGGCGGGCGGTAGCTTTGCGAGCGCGGCGGGTCAGCGGTTTCTGGAAGTAGCCGCGGCGGCGGGCTTCTGAAATAATGCCATCCTGCTGTACCTTTTTGTTGAACCGCTTGAGCATGCCCTCGAAGCTTTCACCGGATTGAGCGGTAATGTTGGCCAAGTGCCATCCCCCCTTTACGTCAAAAAGCCCGGTTTTTGCCATAAACCGGCAGCTTTGCCAGTTCTTGAAACCGGACAACCCTCATTCTATTGTAGATAAGGGTTAAATGTCAATTATTTGACCGCAATGCTTAATTGGGAATAAGATTTTCAGTGTGCTTACTTTTTCCGGAAGATTACGTTTATATCATGGAGGTAAACTGAATGGATGAGGTGCATAAAGGCCATTTGACACTGTTTGCCTTCTGGAATTATTCTATTAAGACGATAATAGAGAGGTATTACGGGAGGCAGAAAATTGAAAAATAACAAATTGATCAAGATAATGTCGAGCTTGTTTGCTCTGGTGATATTTTTAGCTGCAATACCGGCTGTGTCGGTGGCGGCGGCTGTCCCTGTTGTTAATCTGAGCCCGACTTTTGGACCTGTCGGTACCACGGTGACTGTTTCGGGTACTTCTTTTGAAAATAATGCTACGTATCAGTTATGTATATCCAACCAGTCTATCAATTTAGAAGCGAATATAAGTACTCTGGCGAGTTTCGGAATTATTTCTGGTACTGTTGACACAAACTCTGCCGGTGTCTTACCGCAAACCCAGTTTGTCATTCCTAACCAGCTTACATCAGGAATTCTCAGAAATGTTAACGCATATGAATCATTGTACGTATATGTGGCTATACCAATTACTGATGATCTCCGGGTAAAAGGCAAAGCCGAATTTCGTGTTACCGGAAACATTGACGTGGACCTCTCCCCCACCCAGGGCAACGTAGGCCAGGAGCTTGAAATCGAAGGCGAGGGATTCTGGCCCGGAGAGGATATCCAGATACTGT